>CAYYAM010000001.1:0-9929 GCA_964469965.1 uncultured Muribaculaceae bacterium
ATAGCATCTATAAGCGAAACTTTATATATGGTTTATGGAAAAGAGGATGAGAATCTGGGGAGAGGTCTTGAGACCATCAACCAGACAGGTAAAGGGTTGATATCTTTTGTAGAGTCGTACCGACGTTTTACTGGGGTTCCGTTACCGGTAAAAAAGAGAGTAGATATTTTAGAGTTTATAGATAAGATAGAGGTTCTGATGGCAGAGGAGATGAGAAGCGCCCAAGTAAAGTTTAATAAACGTGTTGAGCCGGGATTGATTATTTATGCCGATGAGAGCCAATTGACCCAAATAATGGTAAATCTTTTTAAAAATGCACTGCATGCCATGAGGGGTAACCAGAGGGACTCCACTCTGGGTGTAGACGCTTACCGCATAGATGGAGAGGTGCTTATTGATGTATCCAATAACGGAAGAGCAATTCCTGCAGAACTTAAAGATAAGATCTTTGTTCCGTTCTTTACATCAAAAGAGGAGGGTAGCGGAATTGGATTAAGCATATCAAGACAGATTATGCGGTTGCATAATGGAACAATCAAACTTAAAAATTCGAGTGAAAAGAGCACTACGTTCACTCTTCTGTTCCGTAATGTCTATTAAAATGCGCTATTTTTTGATGATATAGTTAGTGTAGTAAAGATTCCAACCGAGATATTTTTTTGCAGCTGCTTTTGCCTTCTCCTTTAATCTGACTCTGTTTCGGGAGATGTCGTGGCTGTACCTCCAGTTCTTAGACTCTATTCTCTCTTTCATAACAGCAGGATGAGAGTCTTTAAAGGGAAGTAGACAGTCAATTTGTGAGTAGTCGAACTCCTCCCCTTTAGCTATATGCTCTTCAATCCATGTGTCGTCTCTGTAATATTTAATAGAGTTAAGTTGTTTACTCTTCATGGTCCTAGGATCCTTTACCCATCCATAGTGGTAAACATAGGCATCAATGGGTTTAACACAGAGCTTTTTGTTGTGCTCCTTTCTAAAACCCTGAGCGTCTCTGTAGGAGTAGAAACTCTTGTTGTTTCTCACAACCCTTATCTCATTGGTGTACCACTGCGAGCTTTTGCCTATATAGTCGTAGGAGCCGTAAAAATGGAGGTAGTTAAAGAGAAGGCCATCTACAGAGAGATCGTCTTTATACTTAACCATAGCTTGGTATATGTTTCCCAAATACTTCTCGTGTATTACCTCATCGCCCTGGATATAGAAGGCCCAGTCACTCTCTTTGGGGATTGCGGCAAATGCCTTATCGGTCTCTTTTGCAAGAACCACTCCTCCCTCTCGTAATGACTCATCCCAGACAGTTTTTACTATTTTAATCTTACTCTTGTCTATGCTTTCAATCAGCTCATAGGTGTTGTCTGTAGACTCCCCAACTGCAACAACAAAGTCGTCGCAAATAGGTAATATAGATTTTATTGCCTCAACAATGGGGTAGTCGAACTTGATTGCGTTTTTAATGAATGTAAAACCGGTAACTCTCATAATTTAATATCTCACAACAACATAAGGCCTCAAAGGTAGAGCCCTGTAAATTGACCTTGCCTCTTCTCTAGGCAGCTCAATTCTGAGCATATAGAGATAGTCTCTCTCCTCTTTTCTTATGCGGCTTCTGCTCTCTCGTTTATATTTTCTGTAAGCACTTTTGTGTCCTGCCAGCTCTTTTTGGCTCTGAGCTAGTTCAATTACCATGCCGTTATTAAAGGTAAACATGGCAAAAACATCATTCTGAACAGGCAAGGTAGGGGCGGAGTCGTCACTTTTTGCCTCTGTAGTATCTTTCGGGGCCTTTTTTACCACTATCGGAAACTTCTCTATGCTAACAATTTCACTGCTAAGCTGCATCGGACCTCCAAAAAGCGAGTCTCTAACCTCTGCGGGCATCTTCTCTAAACCTTTGCTGAGTTTAATTACAGAGATTTTTGATTCAAAAAGATATACACCCTTTAATGACAGTATTGCAAGACTGTCTTTGAGATCTATCAGAAGAGCTATTGAGTCGCGTTTTGCAAGTGAAAGTGCCGATTTTAGAAAAGCTTCGTGGTGTTTTGCATCTCTTAGTTTATTTAAATACTCTGCAGTTTGGGAAGAACCGGTTGCCGTAGTGTATGTAAACTGTTCCGATATTCGCATTATCTCTCTTTTGACAGGTGCAACAGATAGAATATAAAACAGAACTGCTGCCGTAACTGCTTGAACAGCTAAAAAGGCAATTATGTATTTTAAATATGTTTTTTTCATAACTCAGCAACTGTTAGTATATATACACTTTAGATCCTATTTCCAGGTTTTTGAAAACGGCTTTGAGATCTTCATCCCCAAGTCTTATACATCCATGTGTTACCGGCAGACCTAAAAATCTCTGGTAGAGAGTGCCGTGGATTAGATAGCCATCGCCCAGCGTGAGTGCATAGTCTCCAAGTGTTCCCGGTTCATATCTGTCGGGGTGATTTCTTGGAGGTATTGGAAGACTCTCTTCAACAAAAGCCCAGTCGGGTTTGATCCATACGGGATCTACAATTTTTCCCAGTATTCTGAACTGCCCTTTTGGTGTTTTGAACATCCACTGTTTACCATCTCCGGCATCAAGTAATATGTAACTGCCGGTAGAGCAGATGCCCTCCCTTATGACCCCTTTTCTGTTTCTAAGTACAAATGTGTTATTTGTTGTATTCACAATAAGGTAGGGCCCGTAAGGCCAAAGATTCTCCACTCTTTTTTGGAGAGTGGCTATACTCTTCTCTTTTGTGGTTATCTCTTTTTTTAGTTTAACAGTATCTTCGGGGGTATAGTTGCCATCAGAGACAGGAAAGTCAAGAAAAACAAATGCTGTCTCTTTAAGTCTGTTTGCAGAGATAACCATAATTGAAGCCAGTACCAGGGCGCTTAAAACCGTAACGCCTACTGCGGTTTTAGTCACATTTTTACCTTCCATTTGTTAAAAAACTATCTTTGAATATCAAATAACTTTTCGGGCGGAGTGAGCGATCCAACTATTGCAACCGGTGTTCCAACGCTACAAAGGGCATACAAACTATCCATGTCTCTGTTTTCCAGGGCTACACAACCATCGGTCCAGTCAATACCTTTACCTCCGCCTCCATGTATCTCAATGGCTCCGCCAATGTGTGCGCCTCTCGAAATTAAACC
The DNA here is from genome assembly GCA_964469965.1 of uncultured Muribaculaceae bacterium. GTDB lineage: Bacteria > Bacteroidota > Bacteroidia > Bacteroidales > UBA932 > Bact-08. The sequence continues at coordinate 3,145 of CAYYAM010000001.1, forward strand.
ATCTGCTTTCATCTGGTTAAACCTTCTCCTGTCTTCGTCGTTTGGAAAGTTTATTAATAGAGCTTTGTAATAAATTGTATTCCTTCCACTCTTCTTTACCGTGATTTTGTACTTTCCCTCGGGAGTGGCTTTGTCGCCTCGCTGCATCTTGTCTCCCAACCAATTTACACCCAGCTCAACATCAAACTCCCGCAATTTCTTTCCCCCCTTATATACAATACATTTACGTGCAAATTTATCTACAACAAGACTCACTCCTCCGTTGTTCTTAGACCAGATCCTCATCTCGTTATCTAAAGCAACCCATCTGCTATAGCTGCTAAAATACTCATCAATAATCTCCTCCGACTCTCTTCTTAATCTCTCGGCACTCTTCTTAATCTCATCTATGCTCTTCTTGGCTGAGAGCAGATCGCCTCTTCTATATGCTTGTTCAATTTCGTCCAGCTTGATTGAGAGGGGAGTAGATCTTTTTCTTATTGAGTGATTATTAGGTAGTTTGTCTTTAACAACTGCAATGTACTCCACCGATTTTTTTAGGGAGACAATTCCGGATTCAATCTCTTCTGTTAGCTCTTTTTTAATTTTTACCGCCTCCTCTTTTGCCTTTTTTGCACTCTCTGTGGCGCTTTTTGCAAGTGAAATAATTTTTCCGTAATCCCTAAAAATGGCGCTTTTTTGATTGTTTATCTTCCATTCAGCCATCGCCTCGTTCCAACTCTCCTCTGCCTTTAATAGTAATTGAGGGGAGTAGATACCTGCCTCCTCTTTTACAGCCAGAGCAATGCTCTTTCTTGTCTCTTCAAGAATAGCCGTTGGCGGCTTTCTAAATGAGAAAGAGAGTGCAACTATAGAGAGCAGCACAACTATCAGCGAGAGAGAGACCCAAAGTACAACTCTCTTTTTTCTTCCACTTTTTCTATTCATCCTTCCAATTTTCCTACACTAAATTTACAATAAAGCCCTTAATTTTTATTAAGGGCTTCATTGCAATACAAACTAATGTTCCTAAAAACTAGCGTCTTCTTGTTTTAGAAATAGCTGCTGTAAGCTCCTCTTTAATTGCCTCTGCTTTAGCTTTTGAAGCAGTTGTTTTGTCTTGGGCTGTAAGATAATCGCCATTGGTTACCAATGTGTTGATCTCTGTTACAGATGCCTCAAGAACGGTAATGTCGTTCTGAATTGCCTCAAGAGCAGCTTTACCCTCTTTCCCTTTTGGAGCTTTTGCAAGAAGTGCTTTGTCTTCTTCTATAAGTGAAATGAGAACATTCAAAGTGTCCTGAACCTCTGTACGAACTTGAGCTTTACGCTCTTCGGTTCTGGCTTTAAGACCCTCTACATCAGATGCAATCATAGTAAGTTTTTCTGTGATTGCTTTGTAGTCACGTGAAAGGAAGAATTTTGACTTCTGATCTTCGATAGCTACATTAACTGCGTTCAAAGAGTCGGCAAGAGCGTTGAACTCCTCTGCAAGATAACGGTTTGCCTCAACACCTTTAGCAGACTCTATAGCTGCATTTGCGGCATCGATTTCTGCTTGAGGAAGTTTAGCGCAGCTTGAAACTGCAACTACAAGAAGGAGTGCAAAAAATAGTTTTTTCATTTTACTAATAAATTTAATTGTTGATGTTCTAGCATATTTATTAGCAATATACGTGCCAAACCTTATAATTAACACATATACAAGCACATGCGAGCTTGCGATGCCATATTATAAAAAGATAAACCCATAAAATATGTAAGAAAAGTTTACAGATGATAACTTTTCTTACATATTAAGGGTGCTACTGTGAGCTACAACTTGAATTTTTCAATTCGCTCATGGATCATAACTCTTGAAATACCCAAAATTTTTGCAGCTTGAGCCCTGTTTCCTCCGGTTCTCTGAAGAGCCCATTGAAGCAGATCTTGCTCCATTTGATCAATTACAAGCTGGTAGATACTACCCTCTTGAGACTCAATTTTGTTGTCTAAATAGTTTGCCAGTCGCGAGTTGATATTCTTTGGCTGGACTGGCTTTTCTACCCCTTCAAAAAGCAGTTCGGGGGTAATAATATTGCCTTTTGAGAGGAGAATCGCCCTTTTAATGACATTCTCCAACTCTCTTATGTTGCCCGGCCAACTATAGTTTATAAGTCTTTCAAGAGACTCCTTACTCAGCTCACTCTCTCTCTCCCCCTTCCCCGAGCTGTATCGCTTTAAAAAATAACTACTCAGCAGAGGGATATCTTCTGTTCTCATTCTTAATGGCGGAAGAGAGATAGTAACCACTTTAAGCCGGTAGTATAGATCTTCTCTAAAAGACTTCCCAATGATATCGTTTTCCAGATTTCTGTTGGTTGCTGCAACTATTCGGGCATCTACCTTTATACTCTTTGAGCTTCCTACCCTCTCAAGAGTTCCCTCTTGGAGTACCCTAAGTAGTTTGGCCTGGAGAGGGAGAGACATATCACCAATCTCATCAAGAAAGAGTGTACCTGTGTGGGCCTCTTCGAATTTGCCTGTCTTAAGTCTGTCTGCACCTGTAAATGCCCCCTTCTCGTGACCAAAAAGTTCACTCTCCAAGAGAGTTTCGGGAATTGCGGCGCAATTGATGGCTATGAATGGTCTGTTAAATCGGTCACTATATCTATGGATGGCTTTTGCTACAAGCTCCTTACCGGTGCCACTCTCTCCAACAATCAAAATGCTGGCGTCGCTTGCAGCAACACGGCCAATTAATTTAAATACCTCTTTTATTGCAGCACTCTCTCCAATAATTGCGTTCTCGTCTGCCGTGTTAATCTGTCTTTTAGCTTTTTGCCTATCCAGACCCTCCAATGTGTTATCTTTAATCTTAATAGAGGTGCTTAGTGCCTCCTCTACAGTTGATATTAACCTGGGGATGTCAAAAGGTTTTTCTATATATTCAAATGCTCCGTACTTCATTGCTTTAATCACCCTATCGCCCGAACCGTATGCTGTTATTATGATTACGGGGGTATTGGGAGAGATCTTTTTCAACTCTTGAAGTACCTCAATTCCATCTTTGCCCGGCATCTCAATATCCAGAATTACAAGATGAGGTTTTATTAGTAAAAATTGATTGAGTGCCTCGGTTGCGTTTGCAGCTTCTGTGATATTGTATTTTGAGCTATTAAGAAGCTTTTTAAATGAGTACCTTACACTCAGTTCGTCGTCAACTATGAGAAGTTTATACATAGCTCTTTTTATTTTTATTTATTGTACGGCAATCAGCTGTTATCTTGGGAGCTCTCTTGAGGCAGCGGAAGATAGAGTGAAAACACAGCCCCCTTTCCCTCTCTCTTATTATATGCAGAGATCCATCCTCCGTGAGAATTTGCAACGCTTTGCGATATAGAGAGCCCTATTCCCACCCCTTTATCGCTCCCCCTGATAAACGGTTCAAACAGAGTTTTCATGATGGCTTCAGGTATCCCCGGACCAGAATCACTAAAGTCTATCTCAAAGAAATCACGGGATGAGTTCATAACCTCGGTTTGGGATCCGTTAACGGTTCGGCACTCAATAGAGATGGTTCCACCCGATGGCATTACCTCTACAGCATTGAGGATTATGTTCATATATACCTGTTTGAGCTGTGCGGAATCGGCATGTAATAAAATTTTAACCTTGTTGATATCCAGATTTAACTGAATATTGCCTTTGTGAATCCGGGGCTTTAAAAGTTGGATAACCTCTGTGAGACTGTCAACCGGGTTGATTAGAGAGAAAACCGGCTCAGATGGTTTGGCAAAGCGTAGAAAATCTTTAGTGAAACTCTCCATCCTGTCTATCTCTTTTGAAATTATCTCAAGATCTTGTTTAATCTCTTCTGAGATTCCACTTTGCTCTCTGATTGAGTAGACAAGCATCTTTATAGCTGCCAGGGGATTTCTGATTTCGTGAGCGATAGTGGGGGCAATTTTTCCCAGAGTTGCAAACTTATTCGAGTATTGGAGAAGCTCTTTGTTTCTGCTAAGATCTTGATTGGCCTGGTTAATTCTGTCAATCAGATCTTTAATTCTCTCTCCCAGCTCGTCTAACTCTCCTCCGTGATATCTTTTAAGCTCTTCAAGTATTGTATCTCCCGAGACGCCTCTAATAGCAAGAATTAATCTGTTCAACGGGCCAAACAGCATTCTCGACAGTAACCACCCAAGCAGTAACCCCGATGCAATACCTCCTATTCCCAGCGACAGCAGAATCTTTCTGATTACAATGTTACTTCTCTCAAGTTGAGATTCGTGAAGATTCTCTGTGGTTACATTCATCTTTATAAACTCGTTGCTCTTCTCTTGAATTGTTACAAGCAATCCATTTGCAGAGTATAGAAGGAGTGCATTTGCCTTGCTGTACTCCCCCCTCTCAATCAATCGGGTTGCAGAGAGCATATTTTGCTCGTAATTAGAGAATAGGGCCGAAATTTGCTGAATCAAAAACTGCTCTTCGGGTGTATTTGCCCGGCCTCTGGCTCTCTCTAAATGGAGAATAAATTTTGCTTTTCGATTATTCAAAGAGTCTAACCATGCATCAGATCTATTTGCCATGTATGTGTATGTTAGCCCTTTAATTGCAGTGAGTTCATTCTCCATCTCCTTTGCTTCGTTAACACTGCTTCTAGAGATTTCAATTACCTTCTCTGTCTCTTTTTGCAGATTATAAGTGTATGCAATAGAGAGAAAAACACCCCCCATCACAATAGCAATAGAGAGAAGTACCCAAATGAATATTCTATAATTGAAAAATGGTTTTATTAACATTACACTCTAAAATATTCTCAAATATCGGTAATCAAATTTACTTAAAACAAGTTTTTTCCCTATATTTGATATGTTAAGCGCCAATATTGTGTAATGTATTCTAAATTAGGTAGATGATCTCATTAAAAAGAGTATCGCAAGTTTGCTCGTTTGTAACGCTCGTTATATCTTTGGCAGTAATTGCAGGTTGGATTTTTGGGGTAGAACCGCTTAAGAACTTCTTACCCTGGAGCGTCTCGATGAAGTTCAATACAGCACTATTGTTCGCTCTTTTATCATTTTCATCACTTTATGCAGTCTCATATAAAAAGAGTAGATGGTTTTCCTACTATACAGGAACTGTTGTTCTATTCACACTTTTTATTGCACTATCTACTATATTGCAATATTTTTTCAATATAGACATAGGTATAGACCAACTCTTTATTGCCGAACCAATAGGGGCCCCTCATACATCTTCACCCGGGAGAATGGCTCTGATTACCGCAATAGGTTTTGTGCTTGCTGCAGCAGCAATAACTCTGTACAAATGGGACTACAGCATAGTTTATGCGCAGATTATCTCTGTAATGCTACTTTTGATGAGTGTAATTCCAATCTTGGGTTATGTTTACTACGCCCCTGAGCTTTATGGTGCTTTCAAATTAACAAGAATTTCTGCTGTAACGGCTCTCTCTTTCCTTTTGCTGGGGTTTGCTCTTGTAATTGCTATGCCCCAAAGGGGATTGCTAAGAATTTTTTCGGATAACTCTATAAGTGGGAAAATTGCCAGAAGATTAATTCCATTTGTCCTATTAATGCCCATTATACCTCTATGGTACAGACTTATATTAATCAGACTAAACCTTTACAATGAGTCGTCTTATCTGTTTGTCGGCTCTATTTTGTTGATTGGTGTATATATGTTGGTTGCCTGGTGGTTTTTAAGATCCATTATTTTGTTGGACAGAAGAAACAGAGAGTCGGAATCTAAAGTTAAGAGCTGGGAAAAGCTGTTGAGCTATGTGATTAAGCACGACCCTAACTCAATAGCAGTATTTGATAATGAGATGAGGTATGTATTTGTTAGCGAGAGGTACACTAAAGATTACGGCATATATAGTTTAGATTTAATAGGGAAATCACACTATGAAGTTTTCCCCGATATTCCATTCAGGTGGCGTGAGATACATTTAAGAGCATTAAGAGGAGAGACAGTTGCATGTGAAGATGATCTCTTCATAAGGGCAGATGGGAGCCGAGATTTTGTAAAGTGGGAGTGTAGGCCGTGGTTTACACAAACAGATGAGATTGGCGGAATGATTCTCTACAGTGAGGTGATAACAAAAAGAAAAGAGGCCATGGATATGCTAAGAGAGGTCTCTGCCAATTTAAAAATTGTTCTTGAGAATGCAGGTGACGGGATATTTGCCGTAGATACAGAGGGCAGGGCTACCATGGTTAACAGGGCTGCAGAGAAGATGCTGGGCTATACAGAAAAGGAGCTGATAGGAGAGATTCTGCACAATCTTCATCATCACACTAAAGAGGATGGAAGTGTGTATGACCGGAGGTATTGCCCAATATATAAAGCTTTCAAAACGGGTATTGTACAACGCTGTGATGATGAGATTTTCTGGAGGAGGGATGGCTCCTCTTTTCCTGTCGAATATATAAGCACTCCGCTGCTCGATAGAGGAGTAATTGTAGGAGCAGTAGTGAGTTTTAGAGATATATCGGAGAGAAAAGAGGCAAGAGATCAGATTGAACAGCTTAACAGAGAGTTGGAAGAGAGGGTTTTAGAGAGAACAGAGCAGCTCTCATTAGCAATTAAGGAGCTGGAGGCGTTCAGCTACTCGGTATCACACGATCTTAGAGCGCCATTAAGAGCAATAGATGGATACACCAGAATACTAACAGAGGATTATCGCGAAGTTTTTGACAGTGAGGGGGTGCGTTTGTGTGGGGTAATAAGAGACAATACCAGAAATATGGGGCAACTCATAGACGATCTGTTATCTTTCTCTCGTCTTGGCAGAGTCG
>CAYYAM010000001.1:10029-110107 GCA_964469965.1 uncultured Muribaculaceae bacterium
AATATGGGGCAACTCATAGACGATCTGTTATCTTTCTCTCGTCTTGGCAGAGTCGGGAGAGGGCTGTGGTGCAACCTTTTATTTCTCTTTGCCGGTTGCCAAAAAGCATAAAAACAGTTAAATGTTCAGATAAACTAAAACTAAAGATATATGAGAAATTTCGATCCGGTAGATATTCTGATAGTCGAGGACAACCCCAATGATGCCGAGCTTACAATAAGGGCATTAAAAAAACAGAATCTGGCTAATAGATTTTTCCTTGTAGAGGATGGAGCAGAGGCGCTGGATTTTATATTTTGCAGGGGGAAATTTGAGGCAAGAAAGGAGTGTAACTCTTTAAAGGTTATTTTTCTAGATCTAAAATTGCCAAAGGTAAGCGGCCTTGAAGTATTGAAGGAGATTAGAGAAAATGAACAAACAAAACTTCTTCCGGTTGTTATTGTAACATCATCTAAGGAAGACCCCGACATAAAAAGGGCATATGAATTGGGAGCAAACTCATATGTTGTTAAACCGGTAGACTTTGAGCATTTTATTTCTGCTGTGAGCAATACCGGTCTCTACTGGTTATTGGTAAATGAGACAATAAAATAGAGAAGATGAAAAAGATCAGAGTCCTGATTGCAGAGGATATACATTCCGATGCTGCTTTGGCGCAGAGAGAGGTACTTAAATTTGTGCCCTCTGCAATCTTTGAAAGAGTAGAGACAGAGGAAGATTATGTTAGGGCTCTGAACGAGTTTAACCCTCATATAATAATCTCCGACTACAATATGCCGTCCTTCGACGGGCTTACAGCACTCAAAATAAGGGAGAGGTTAAAGCCCGGGACACCGTTTATTATGCACACGGGCTCTATGAATGAAGATACCGCGGTTGAATGTATGAAGTCGGGAGCTACAGATTATGTGATAAAAGAGCATATCAAGAGATTGGGGCCATCGGTAAAACATGCACTTGAAGTCAGTAAGGAGCGAAGAGAGAGCGAAGAGAGATACCGTACTTTGGCTCAAAATTGGGATAAGACATTCAACGCAATGAGAGATGGGATTGCCCTGGTAGATAAGCACAATAAAATAGTTCAGAGCAACCAATCATTCAGAGATAATATTCAGGTTAATTACCAAGAGTTTATAGGGGGAGAGACACAAAAAAAATTGATAACAAAATTGGGGAGAGAGTCAGTAGAGATTGTAATGGGTAAAAGAGTTTATGAACTGGTTATAGATCCTGTTTTTGCAGATGATGGCACCTATAATGGAGCCGTTCATATTCTGACAGACATTACCAAACGAAAAAGAGACGAGAATATTCAGCAAGCGCTCTATATGGTTGGAAGGATAGCTGTATCATCTGATAGTGTAACTGATATAATCTCCGGAATTCAAAAAGAGATAGAGAGGGTTGTTGAAATAGATGAGTTCTATGTTGCAGAGTTTAACCATAAAACAGGTGCTCTCGAACTTCTCGGGCAGTTAGGCAACCACCCGAATATGGGGCGTATAGAGATTCCCTTTAATGGGTTGTCTCCCGATTGGGAGGTTTTTAGAAATAGGAAAACACTTCTTTTGTCGGAGTACAGAAATGAGAAGGGATCATGGCTAGGGGTACCACTTATTGATGATAAGGGCAGCTGTGGTATTATTGTGGCTAGAAACAAAGATTTATCTACTGTTTTTGACGGTAGCATCATACGAATGTTTGAGATGGTTGCTCATGAACTGTCTAGGGTGCTTCAGAGAGATAAAATGATCAATAGTCTTATACTGGAGAAGGAGCGAGCAGAGGAGAGCGACAGACTCAAATCGGCCTTTCTATCTAATATGAGTCATGAGATTAGAACTCCTATGAATGGAATTCTTGGATTTATGGAGATACTAAGAGATATGGAGACAACTCTTGAGGAGAGGAACCACTACTACGATGTTATAACTAAGAGTGGAGAGAGGTTGCTAAGCACCATAAACGATATTATTGAGATCTCCAGAATAGAGTCGGGTCAAATTGTTGTAAATGAGAGCAAAATAGAACTTTCCTCAATTTTGGATTACCACTTGGAGTTTTTCTCAAAACAGGCGGAAGATAAGAGGTTGGTTTTAAAAATAGGAGAGAGCCCTCCTCCTGATAGGTCAGAAATTATTGCAGATAAGAATAAACTAGATAGTATTCTAACCAATCTTATAAAAAATGCCATAAAGTTTACTTCTGAGGGTTATGTGGAGTTTGGATGTAAAACAGAGGGGCAGACTCTTACGCTCTATGTAAAGGATAGCGGTAAAGGCATCCCCGAAGATAAGCAGCAGAAGATATTCGACCGTTTTATTCAGGCCGAATTTAACGACTCAAGGCAATTTGAGGGTTCGGGTCTTGGACTATCTATAGTTAAAGCTTATACAGAGTCGATGGGCGGAAAGGTTTGGGTAGAGTCTAAACCATCAAAGGGGAGTACATTTTATGTCTCTCTCCCCTACAAGAGATAAGAGCTGTGCCTATTATCAATCTATGGGTATAATCTGGTTACTCTCCATGTATCTTCACCCCCACACTCGTATGAGAACCTGTCATGAGACCTGCCCGGCGCACCCTGCCAGAACTCAATTTTTTCCGGAACCACTCTATAACCTCCCCAATGTAGAGGGCACTCAATTAAATCTCTCTGAGAAAGCTCTGTAACTGCCGCATCGAACTCCTCTTTGTTTTCCAGAGGTTGGCTCTGTTTAGACAGAGCAGACGATGCTCTACTGAGGGCAGGCCTTGAGTTGAAATAATCTACCGATTCGTCTCTGGAGGTTTTGAAAGCCAACCCCTCTACTCTAACCTGCCTCATATCTCTATGCCAAAAAAAGAGTAGAGAAACTCTGTTTTCTAAGGAGATGTCTATTGCCTTTCTGCTGTTGTAATTGGTGAAGAAGGTGAATCCGTTGTAAGAGAAGCTCTTTAAGAGCACCACTCTTGAAGATGACCCTCTCTCTCTGTTCCAGGTAGATAAAACCATTGCATTCGCTTCGCTGCTTGTGTCTGTAGATGCCTCCTCGAACCACTCTGCAAAAAGATCTATCGGGTTTGATTTGAGATTGTCATGCGAGAGAGGAGAGGCATTATACTCCTTTCTAAGATTCTTGAGATTCTTCATATTTCAATGTTTTTCTGTTTTTGGCCACTCTATTGTATGCCCAATCTCTTACACTTTTAGGAATTATCAGGGCTGCCCTTGCCAGAGACCACCACCCTCCTAAATCTGCAACTATCTCTATAACAGCATCCGATCTTTTAAATACTCTTTTACCATCTCCTTTTATGTATACAATGTACTGCTCGTAAGAAAAATCAATTGCTAAAGATTTTAGAAGATCCACCCCTTTGGGAGAGTGATATGATACGTATTCAAAAAAATCGCCACTCTCTCTTTTAGTTAGAAAGGCAACAGTTTTGCTGCACATAAGGCACTTTTGGTCAAAAATTATTATGTTTTTCATATATGTTTCATATAACCAACTAACCATACATATTGTTTTGGTAAATATTGAGGGGAATAAAAATTATTCTTAAATTTATAGTAGTTAATCTTGCCGGGAGATGAAGTTTAGATTTGAGTACGTAGTCACTTTTGTGTATATACTCCTTGGGGGGATATGGATAACATATTCCGACGCCTATTTAGAATCGCTCATACATGAGAAGCATACACTAACCGTTATGCAAACATATAAAGGGTGGTTCTATGTGCTATTTACCGGGTTGCTGCTCTTCTTTTTTTTGAAAAAGCATCTTAAGAAATTGAGAGAAACTGAGAGAAAAGCCATAGAGAGCGATAGATTAAAGTCCTCCTTTCTGGCCAATATTAGCCACGAGATTAGAACTCCCATGAATGGAATCCTTGGGTTTGCAGAACTTTTAAAGAGTCCGTCACTTACAGGTGAGGAGCAGAGAGCGTATCTGAATATAATAGAACAGAGCAGCGAAAGGATGCTTCTGCTTATAAACGATCTTGTTGCCATCTCCAGAGTAGAAACCGGTGAGATAAAGGTTAACAGATGTGAAATTAATTTAAAAGAGCTGTTAGACAACCTCCTGTTTATTTATGGTCCGATAGCCGCCGAGAAAGGGTTAGATATTAAAATCACCTCCTTTCCGGCAACCACAAATAGAATCATATACTCAGATAAAGAGAAGATATTATATATAATGTCGCATCTTGTTAAAAATGCAATACAATACACAAACAGAGGTTACGTACATATCGGTTGTCAACAATCGGGAGAGATTATTGAACTCTATGTGAAAGATTCCGGTATAGGTATTTCGGATGAGAATAGAGATAAGATATTTAATAGGTTTGTAAGGGAGCATAATGAGTTGGCAGGGGAGTATCATGGTGTGGGGCTTGGGCTCTCAATTGCCAGATCTTATGCCCAAATTATGGGTGGAGATATAAAAGTTTTCTCAAAATTAGATGAGGGATCGGAATTTGTGTTCTATTTCCCGATTAATTACTAAATTTGACAATAGATAAAAAATCTGATGGATAGTCAGCTGAACATAACAAATAGAGAAAACGGAGGGTTTCGTATGCTTTTACTTGCCGAAGATGACTTTGCAAATGCTGAGTATGTAAAATTGGTTGTAAAGAGAAATAATATTTCTGTTATTCATGCCCGCAATGGAGAAGAGGCCATAGATATGTTCAGAAATAACCAATCTATAGACATAGTTCTCATGGATATAAAGATGCCTGTAATGGATGGTTATTCTGCCACACGGGAGATAAGAAAACTGGATAAGAATATTCCCGTTATTGCACTTACTGCTTTTGCACTGGATGGAGACAGAGAGAGGGCATTAGAGGCAGGTTGCACCGACTACATTACAAAACCCGTAAGTAAAGAGAGACTTATAGGTGTTATAGAGTCATATCTAAAAATAGGTTTATAGGTTTCATATGAGAGTCTCGCTCTTGATTATAACCGTAACATCCTTAATAGCGGGATGCAGGTCTTATGATGAGTCTCAAAGAGAGATAGTGCTAAAAAAAATTAACACTATAACTCTTGTAGATGACTACTATGGCGACTATTACGGAGTTCTTCCCTGCGCTGCCTGCCCCGGAATAAGAACATATCTCACAATTAGAGAAGATAAAACTTTTTCACTTAAGATGGAGTATATAGGAGATAAAAGCAACCAGGTTAATATAACGGGCTACTATATTTTTTCCGATAATATGCTCACACTCAAAGATACGCAAGGACTTGACAGACACCTGATGGTGGAGGAGGGAAAGGCACATTTCCTAGATAACAATAAGAGAAGAGTAGAGGGTAACACATCTATTTACTACACATTGATCAAAAAATAGAAAAAATTTCATATTTTTACTTTCGGTAAAGTATTAATATATAACAATCTATTATTTATGAGATCATTTTTCGTTTCATTAGCTCTCTTACTATTTGTCTCTGTTTGTGCAAATGCCAAACAACTAGAGGGTAGGGTATTCAAAAACGGTATAGCCACAGAGGTTTATATGAAAGTTCCAACAGGGCTGTTTAAAGGAAAACCTCAATTCGAACCGATGCAGTTTAGAATAAAAGCAAAAGGTAAAGGCGATGAAAAATGGATTAGATTGGATCCCCGTGAAGTTGATAGGTTGGAGTTTGAGTACAATGGTGAAACATACAGCATGGTCTCGCTTTACGGTAAAAAGGGTGCCGAGATGTTGGTTGGGAGAAGAAAAAAAATGTTTGTAAGAGAGCTGGTTGGGGGAGAGTTGTCGCTATACACCTACCACTACTCAACAAAAACATTTTCCGATGACTCTTTCGAAACAGACTATGAGAAGTATATTCTGTACAAAAGAGGGCAAGAGTTAATGGTGCCCGGAGCTCTTAATTTTAGGAAGGAGGTTTCCAGATACATCAGTGATAAGCCACACCTATCTGAGAGGGTTATGAACAGAGAGCTAAGGTTAAAAGATATAATTGAGATTGTAAAGGAGTATAATAGGTAAAAATGAAGATCTTCAATTCGGCACAGATTGCAGAGATAGACAGATACACACTGGAGGCACAGCACTTAAAAGAGTACGATCTTGTAACCAGAGTCGGTAAGAGACTTGCTCAGTGGATGAGGGGTAATTTAGTGTTGAAGAGAAGTAAGGTTGTAATATTTGCCGGTACGGGAAACAACGGAAATGACGCAATAGCACTGGCTAAAATTCTTGGAGGTTGGGATATTGATTGCCAACTTTACGTTATAGGGTCTAAATCTAAGAACTCCTCTTTGAGAAGACAGCTCATAGAGGAGCTCTATATTTTTAGCACAGTAAGGTGGAAAGAGCTGTGCGAAGGCGATGAGATTCCTCCTCTTCCAAATATCTGCTACATTGTAGACGGCATTTTTGGAACCGGTCTTAATAGATCTGTAGAGGGCTTTTATTGTAAACTTATAGAAAAGATAAACTCCAGCGGAGCTAAGGTTATCTCTATTGATGTTCCGAGCGGGCTGTTATCTGACCACAGAAACGAAGATGAGAGCGCCTCTGTAGTGAGAGCTCACCACACTCTTACCATTCAATTTCCAAAGCTTTGTATGTTTTTTAAAGAGAACTACCAGTACACAGGAGATTGGGAGGTGATAGATGTAGATCTGGATTTAGATATTATAGACACAATTGAGACCCCTTACTCTATGATTGAGAAGAATTCGGTGAGATCTATTTTAAAAAAGAGGGGGAAATACTCGCATAAGGGAGATTACGGTCACGGTTTACTGATTGCCGGATCGGCCGGGATGGCCGGTTCTGCTATACTTGCGGCAAGAGGAGCTTTGAGAGCGGGATTGGGTTTGCTAACACTTCATGTCCCAAAAAGATTGCACGATATTCTTCAAGTGTCTGTTCCGGAAGCAATTTGCGAGACCGACAGATCGGACTCAATATTTACCGGTATTAACCCAAGGATAGCAGAAAAATTCGATGCAGTAGCGGTCGGACCCGGAATTGGGAAATCTCCCGATACGGTTGCTGCCCTTAAAGATATCATAAATAGCTGTAACAGACCTATGGTTATTGATGCCGACGCTATTAACATCTTATCTACAAATAAAGAGATGCTGGAGTTGATTCCTCAAAATTCTGTAATCACCCCACATCCAAGGGAGTTTGCCAGAATAGCAGGAAAATACAGAGACTCCAGAGAGGCCGCCGAGATGCAGATGGAGTTCTCGGCCAAGAACAATATTACTGTAGTGCTGAAAGGGGCAAATACATCGGTCTCTACCCCCGACGGAAAGATGTGGTTTAACTCTACCGGAAATCCCGGTATGGCAACTGCAGGGAGCGGCGATGTGCTTGGGGGTATAATTCTTGGTTTTCTATCTCAAGGATACTCAGCAAGAGAGGCGGCAATAGCAGGGACGTACCTGCATGGACTTTCGGGAGATATTGTTGCTGCAATCAAAGGGGAGGCCTCTCTGATTGCCGGTGATATTGCAGACAATCTGGGAGAGGCCTTTAAAAGGGTTCTTGGTTAGCTTATGGGCTCTGTTTTGCTCTATCTTAACTCTATCTTAACAGGAGTTTCGTGCTGCAGATTATCACTCACAGGGCAGCGCGACTCAATTGCCTCAATCCACTTTTCCAGGATCTCTTTTGGGGCATCGCAATCGGGCTTAATCTTTACCGAGATTGTTTTGTACCCGGCTCTATCGTCATAACTCATCCCAAATAACCTTGCAGGATTAATATCACCGCTCAGATCTATCTCTACACCCCTTAGTTCAAAATTCATCTCTTTGGCAATTACGTGTGCCATAACATTTAAGCAGCCGGCAAATGCTGCAAGCACATACTCTACAGGATTGGCGGCACAATCTGTTCCCCCTAAATCCTGCGGCTCATCTACTACTATTTCAAAATTTCTTGCTTTTACCACAGTTTTAGTGGCGCTTTGGCTGTGGGCTTTTGCCCTGAATCTGATGTCTGACATAAATATTGCTTTTAATTTTTACAAAAATAGTTACATAATGTAGTGGTTATGTAAAAAATACCAAGTAATATTATCTCTCTTTAAATGTAATATTTAAACAAAAAAAGCGTAATATTGCATAAAAGTAGCAGATTGTTCAATTTTAACATTACACAAACCCCTTGGTTTACTCTCCTCACTCAACAGGAGAGAGAGAGGTTGCTTGGTACTTCGGCTCAACTAGATTATGCTAAAGATGAGACTATTGTAAAACAGGGATTTGTAGCATCGCATGTGCTGTACCTTGAGAGCGGAATTGTTAAACTGAATGTAGAGAATAGCGGAAAGAAGACTACTTTTAAAATAATGAAGGGGGGTAACTTTATAGGGTTGATGTGCACTTTTGTGAATAAGATACTCGACTTTTCTGCCGTAGCGGCCACCCCTTCAAGAGTCCATATGTTAAATAGAGATCTATTCGAATCCCTTATCAGAGAGAATGGAGAGTTTGCGCTCTATACAGTAAACATGATGTCGGAGCTTACCAATTCGGTTGTTCACAACCTAATAAATTTGAGTCATAAAAACGTAAACGGATCAGTTGCTACCCTTTTGGTTGATTTGTGTGAGATTTACGAGAGTAATTCATTCGACCTTCCATTTGGTAGAGGAGAGATGGCCGATACTCTGGGCTACTCAAAAGAGAGCATAGTAAATACTCTGGGAGAGCTTCAGAAAGATGGTGTGATAAGATTATCGGGACGTAAAGTTAAGATTGACAATTTGAATATTTTAAGTAATATTGCAAAAAACGGATAGATAATTTGTAACGATGCCAAGAGTAAACAGGGAGTCTTTAACCGAGAGAATAAACGATGTTATATGGATTTATAACATTAAGCTTGAGAGGTTCACCTATTTCTCTCCATCTATAAAGCACCATACAGGGTTTACCGTAGAGGAGTCTCTGAATATGAGCATGAAGGAGGCTTTGGTGCCTGAATCTTACGCTATTGTAAAATATGCAATAAAGCAGCTTCTACCAACTTTTCTTACCAATCCCACAAAAATTGAGCACACCAATTTTGAACTCAGGCAAAGGTGTAAAGACAGATCAACAGTCTGGATAGAGGTTACAGTATGCTTTCAGATGAACGGCAGGGGAGAAGCAGAGATTCTTGGAGTGTCGAGAAACATTGAACAGAGAAAGAGGGCAGAGCTGGAGTTAAGAATGAAGAGTGACCAACATGAGCGATTCTTTTCGCTCTCACTCGATCTGTTGTGTATAGCAGACATGAGCGGAAGGTTTGTTAAAATGAACAAATCGTGGAGAGGGGTGCTGGGTTACTCCATTGAGGAGCTCACAGGCAGCAGATTCATAGACTATGTACACCCAGAGGATGTAGATAAAACATTGTTGATATTCAGTAAATTACAGAGTGGAAAGAAGGTTAATCAATTTGTAAACAGATACAAAACAAAGAGTGGTGATTATAAATGGATTGAGTGGAGGGCTGTTCCATGTGGAGATAACCTTATGTATGCTGCCGCCAGAGATATAAGTGAAAGACGTTTTACAGAGGAGATGTTAAGAGAGTTATCACAGGAGCTCTCTACCGCCAACAACAATAAAGAGAAGTTTATCTCAATTCTGGCTCACGATCTTAAAAATCCCCTTGGAGCGATTGCTCAGATTACAACCATGCTAAGAGAGGAGGCCGATTTGTTAGATAGAGAGGAGCTCAAACTGCAGCTCTCTGTACTGAATACACTCTCGGTTGAAACCTACAAAATGTTGGAAGATATTTTGTTGTGGAGAAAAGCAGAGAACGGTAATCTGCCATTCAATAAAGAGCCGCTAAACATAAAAAGTGTAGTGGAAAATGCTGTAAGGCATGTTGCCGGCCTTGCTAAGGGTAAAGAGATAGAGATAAATACAGATGGAGTCCCACACAATTTTTCGATGAATGCCGATAAACATACTTTAACAACACTGCTAAGAAATCTTCTCTCTAACGCTGTAAAATTTACTGGAGAGGGTGGTATTATCTATATAGCTGTCAGAAGCGATGAGAGAAGAGTGATATTTGAAGTAGAGGACAATGGGGTAGGTATGTCTCAGGAGACTCTTGGTATGCTGTGGGAGTCGTCTAAATTTAAATCACAAAGAGGAACCGCAAATGAGAAGGGTTCGGGGCTTGGACTTTTGATATGTAAAGAGATTGTCAAAAGGCACGGAGGTGAGATTTGGGCAGAGAGCACTCCGGGTGTGGGCAGTAAATTCTCGTTTTCTATACCTGCCGATTTTTCGTAACTTTGGACTTAAACACAAACTCTTAATATTATGTTGTCCTTTTTGGATCAATACCCCTATATTCTTCCGTTTGCAATATTTTTTGGAAGAATTGCCGATGTATCGCTGGGAACCCTTAGAATAATATTCGTTTCGAAAGGGGAGAAGTACATTGCTCCGGTGATTGGCTTTTTCGAGGTTCTAATCTGGATTGTTATAATATCGGGGATCTTCTCCAGAACTAACGATATGATTGCATATATATCTTATGCTGCAGGATATGCTACAGGTAATTTTGTGGGTATTCTAATAGAGCAGAGGATAGCTTTTGGAATTTTACTGTGCAGAGTATACACAAAGGGTAACGGTAAAGAGCTTGTAATGAGATTAAACAGAGAAAATTACGGAGCAACACTCATTCACGGAACCGGCTCTCTGGGAGAGATTGACATAATTGAGACAGTAGTAGAGAGGAGAGAACTTAAAAAGGTTGAAAAGATCTTTACTGAGTTCGACCCCGGTGTTTTTTATGTGGCAGAGGATGTAAGGACAAAACAGAGGGGGATCTTTCCTAAAAACAACAATTTTCTCAATAGGTGGAGAGTAGGTAAATAAATAGTAAAAACATAGAATTATGAAACAGATAATTACATTCGGTAAGTTAATTATGTTATTAACTCTGCTGCTTCTCTCCTGTAAAGTAGATGTGGTAAGAACCGGCGATCATAATCCGGCACCCTATCTGGAAGAGATTACAATCGGCGAACTTACTAAAGGATACCTAGATGGAAGTTATACTATAGAGGAGGTTGTAAGTGATTATTTAAAGCGAATAGAGGCGCTGGATAAAAACGGTCCTGCACTAAACTCAATTATAACGGTAAATCCTCAGGCACTGGAGATTGCAAGAGAGTTGGACAGAGAGTTGAAAGATGGCAGGGTTAGGGGCCCTATGCACGGAGTTCCGGTTATTCTTAAAGATAATATAGATACTTACGATAAAATGCCTACAACCGGAGGGTCACTTGCTCTTGCCGGTTCGATAGCTTTAAAAGACAGTAAAGTGGCCGAGAAGCTAAGGGAAGCAGGAGCCGTTATCATTGCAAAGTCTAACTTGAGCGAGTGGGCTAATTTTAGAGCAAGCTTCTCATCGAGCGGCTGGAGCGGAGCCGGGGGACAGACAAAAAACCCTTATGATTTAACCAGAAATCCATGTGGATCTAGCTCGGGATCGGGTGTGGCCGTCTCTGCCAATTTATGTATAATTGCTATTGGAACAGAGACTAACGGCAGTATAGTGTGCCCTTCAAATAATAATGGTATTGTTGGACTTAAACCTACTGTGGGTTTGATTAGCCGTTCGGGGATCATCCCAATCTCATTTACCCAAGATACACCTGGCCCTATGGGAAGAACGGTTGCCGATGTAGCCATCTCTCTTGGAGTTATTGTTGGAATAGACTCTCTGGATTCTAAAACCATGAACAGGGATGCAAAGTTTTATGACGACTACACTGCATTCTTAAAAACAGACGGGCTTAAAGGCAAGAGAGTTGGAAGAATAATAGGGCTGAGAGGTTTTCACCATAAGGTAGACTCTCTCATGAACAGTGCCGCAGATTACATTAAAGCGGCAGGCGGAGAGGTGATTGACATTGATTTTCCTCTGCCTCAAGGTGCAAGTGCTGCATCTTTCCAAGTTATGCTCTTCGAGTTTAAAGATGGGTTGAACAGATACTTTGCTTCACTGGGAGAGGGGGCGCCTGTAAAATCTCTGGAAGAGCTGATCGAATTTAATAAAAGAGTCCCCGAAGAGTTGAGATATTTCAATCAGGAGCTTCTAATAATGGCTCAGGAGAAGGGCTCTTTAGAGTCTAAAGAGTATAGAGAGATGTTGGAAAGGATGCTTAGGATAACCGGTAAAGAGGGAATAGATAAGGTAATGTCAGACAATGATCTAGATGCACTCATGGCGCCAACCGGCTCTCCTGCATGGAAGACCGATCTTGTAAACGGAGATAATTTCAAAGGGAGCAGCTCGTCTTACGCTGCAATCTCGGGGTATCCAAACATAACGCTCCCTATGGGAAGAGTGGAGGGTCTGCCTGTTGGTATATCCTTTTTTGGAAGGGCGTGGAGTGAACCTATATTGCTCGAAATTGCCTACTCTTTTGAACAAGGGACAAAGCACAGATTCCCTCCCAAGTACAATAAATAGAGCTTAGTTATGACTTTAAAAACCAGATTAATACTTACTTTTTTTGTACTGTTTGCTCTATCTTTTCAAGATGTAAAAGCAAACAGGAGAGAGTTGCCTACGGTCTCGTTATTAACATGCTCCCCGGGAGAGGAGCTTTACTCAAAATTTGGGCATACGGCTTTAAGACTTTACTACCCGGACTCAAAAAGGGATCTTGTTTTCAATTTTGGGATATTCGATTTTAATACTCCAAATTTTTATGTAAAATTTATAAGGGGGAAACTTAAATATATGCTGGGTATCCAGTATATGGATGAGTTTATGGCTCAATACAGATGGGAAAACAAAGGAGTTACCGAGCAGCAGTTAAATCTTACAGACCAACAGATAGAGGAGGTTGAGAGGAGACTTGAGTTTCTTTACAAACCGGCAAACAGATACTATCTCTACAGCTTTCTGTATAAAAACTGCACATCGGAGGTTAGAGATATAATTTTCTCTATAGCAGATGTAGATAGAGATCTTTACAAAACAAAGTCGGGAGTCACAAATAGGGAGCTTATAAACAGCTATGTAGATGGCTGGGCTAAATTTGGGATAAACATGATCTTGGGCTCTACTCTAGACAGAGAGGTGGATATATTTCAGACTATGTTTCTTCCTAACAATTTAATGGAGGTTGTTTCCGCGGCTGAGAATGGCAACCAATCTCTTCTCTCTCATCAAAGAGAGTTACTTAAGGCCTCCCCTGTATTTAAACAAAAGGCGGGAAGAGTTATCTCATTTTTATACTCTCCGGTAGCAATTTTCTCTCTAGTTCTCTTGGTAATGGCTCTATTTTGCTTTAGGAGATCCTATTTTTTGATTTTCCACAACCTATATATATCCATTGCCGGTGCAACAGGTCTTTTGCTTTGGGTAATAATACTTTTTACAGAGCATGTTGAGTTATATTCCAATTACAACCTTCTGCTTTTTAACCCTCTTTTTATCTTGGTAGCAATTGCCTCTGCCGCACGACTGAAAAAAACAGAGAGAGTGCTCTCTGCAATCTCTCTGCTCTCTCTCTCGATACTTCAAATTGTGTGGGCTCAGAATATACAGTATGCCGAGCCTGCCTTTTATATTATTGCTCTCTCCTTAGCACTCTCATTTGCGGCAAGGATAATCAAAAACAGAACCGTTCTATTAAGTTGAGATTTATAAATTTATAGTTACGTTTCTGTTTGGAGAGACATTAACCCTTCTCTGTTGCACTACACGGCCGTTAAACAGCACTTTTATATCGTGCCTTCCCGGTCTAACTCTTATCTCTCTAACACGGGGATATCTGCTTCTGTAGTCGTGAGTGAGGTTAAAACGGGTACGGTCGTTTAGAACAATTGTAACTCTGTCGAAACGAGGGTTGCTCTTTACAAATACAATGTACCCTCTCGACTCCTCTCTTTCATAAGCTCTATCACGGCCTCTTTCATAGGTTCTTTCGCGGCCTCTTTCGGGTACACCGGGGTCTGTTGCCACAATAAGGGTGCCGCAGCCTGCAAGTGCAAGAATTGCGACTAAGGTAAGAGTTAATAATTTTTTCATTACTCAGCTTTTTTTAGTTTTACTTCAAAGAGCTTGCCAATTGCGGTTCAAAAATGAAAGTGGCTCTGTTACCCGAAGTTAAAATCTTTTTAGCAAAATTATGAACTTTTTTAGAATCTATTTTAGATATAATCTCTAACTCTCTTCCCGAAATATCGATGTTACCCATTAGTTTGTCGGTTATTTTACCGGTCCAGTTTACCTCTTTGTTATCTTCTGAGAATACTTTATTTAGGTAGAGTGTTATCTCCTTCATCTCTCTATCCAACGGTCCCTCTTCAACAAGTTTATCTATCTCAAGCTGAACAATCTCTAAAAGATCGTTTACTAGGGCAGGGTCGGTATCGAACTCTACCGAGATTCGGCATATAGGGGATGGGTTTTTAACCATTTCGTTGCTTACACCAACATGGTATGTGCCTCCTTTCTCCTCTCTTATAGATTTCATATATCTATCTCTAAGAATATAGGTGACATAACGTGCAAGCATGCTATTTTCCGAGGTATAATCGGCAACTCCATGATACTCTCTTGTAATGGAGGCCTTTGTGCTAAGCATGTTTTTTGCAGAGTATCTAAGCGAGATATCTCCTTTTGAAGGAGATGGGTATCGTTTAACATAATCTTCCTGTTCTGTCTTAACTCCTTTCACAGATGCAAGATACTTCTCTATTAGCTCTCTGCCCTCCTCTGGATTCATTGGTCCAGAAAAGACGAAGGTAAATCCGTAAGGATTGGAAAAGTGCTCTTTGTAAAGGGCATTGAGCTTGGCAGAGTCTATATGGTTTACATACTCTAAGCTGTATTTAGGTTTAATTGGGTTTGAAGGAAATTTAAGGTTATACACCGAGTCTTTATACTGCTCCACCTCGCCTTTATTGGAGTTGAGGTTTTTTAACATCTGCGTACGGATATTGTTTGCATCTTTTTGCGACATTGAAACATCTGTAAAGAAGAGATGCAGTAGGTTGAAAAACTTTTGGGCATCCCTCTTTTCAAATGATCCCGAGAACTCATCGCTCTCCATTGCAACGGCTGCCCTGATATTTACCCCATTCACAGAACACCACTTATTGTACTCCCCCTTATTCAGCCCATTTACTGAGAAGTTAAGAAGATTTCGCTCTAGAAGTCTGAGATCCTCTATACTGCGTTTTGTTGCAAGACCTCCTTTACGAAATGCCCTCATTCGTATCTGCTTGTCTTTACCGGTATACTCTTTCCATATAACTTTGGCTCCATTGGATAGTCTCCATTCGGTTGCTGTCTCAAACTCTCCGGTTTTAATAATCTCCCCCTTCAGTACGGGGTTAACGTTTGAGATACTTTTCTCTTGAACAGGAGAGAATTTATCTAATGATACAGATCTTATCTCGTCCAACATAGATAGAACCTCCTCGCGGTTTGGCAGTAACTCTTTGTCACTCTCTGGAACAGCAAAGATAATAACACGGTTATCCAGAGAGGCAATACGATCTATAACCTCATTTATATCTTCTACGGTAAGACTTTTTAAAATCTCTTTTGTTAGATTATATACTGCCTGGTTATCCAGAAGAGGGTAGCCGCGTGTAAAATGGTCTACTGCTGCAGAGACGTAGTTAACACTCTTCATATCTTTATTCCTGGCGTAGTTGGCATCTAGTTGCCTTGATACCCTTGGAAGAGCAGCATCAAACTCCTCCTTTTCAAATCCATGCTCTCTTACTCTCTCTACCTCTGTAAAAATTGCCCTTAACGCCTTGGCCATACTTTTGTTATCTAAAGGGAGCGCTGTAGTGGTAAAGCTTCCAGAGGCGTAACTTATTGCGCCCATAACAGGAATCAGTGCTTTTGCAAGTGAGTCGGGGCTTTCTGCAGCAACCTGGCATCTAACCTTGTACATCTCTAAAAAGAGGGCTTTGGTTAGCTCATCGTAGATGGCTGCTCTGCCGGCTCTCTCTGTGGAAGAGAGGTTTGGAATCTTAATTGTCATCCTTACCGAGAGGGCCTTAGACTCGGGATCGGTGTGATATCCTACTATTGGTACGGTGTTATTGGGAATAGTGTAGCTCTCTCTAACCGCTCCACTCTCTACCTTTGGTATTGCAGAGAATCTCTCCTTTATCCTCTTCTCAATATCTAGAGGGTCTATATCTCCAACTACAATAACCGCTTGTAAATCGGGCCTGTACCATTTATGATAGTAGTCAATTAAAGTCTCTCGGGAGAAGTTATTGATAACATTCATATCTCCAATAACATCCCTTTGAGCAAATCTGGAACCATATTGTTCGTATCTGGTTATACCCTTCATCATTCTGGTTCTTGCATCGTCTCCTCTTCTCCACTCCTCTCTGACTACACCTCTCTCTGCCTCTATCTCCGTTGGCTCGCATGAAATATAGTGAGACCAGTCGTGAAGAGCAAGAAGTGCAGAGTCTATAACCGAACTCCTGGAGACCGGAACCTCTGAGATGTTGTAAACGGTTCTCTCCATTGATGTGTAAGCATTTATGTTGGCTCCGAATTTTACGCCTATGCCGGCAAAATACTCAAGCAATTTTTTACCAGGGAAATTTTTGGTTCCATTAAATGCCATATGCTCCAAAAAGTGGGCTAGGCCTCTCTGATTATCATCCTCCTGCAGAGATCCAACATTGTGTACTATAAAGAATTCGGCTCTCCCGGACGGGTTGGCAGAGTGTCTTATATAGTAGGTTAATCCGTTCTCTAATTTGCCGATTTTAAAATTATTATCTGTTGGGAGCAACTCTCCTCTATCGGGCTTTTGTGCAAACCCCGCTGCACACACAATTATTGCAAGCAGCAGGGTTGATGTTTTCTTTAAAATGTTCATTGTAAAGCTATTTGTCTGAGAATTTCATCTCTTTAATAAGGTGGTCTGCTTTTGCGTAATTCTCTATCACCCAAAGCACATATCTTATATCTACATTTACACACTTGTTCATCTGTGGGTGAAAATAGGCATCGCCGGCAAGTGACTCTTTGTTACCGTCAAATGCCAATCCAATAAGCTCTCCTTTGGCATTCAGTACCGGACTGCCTGAGTTTCCTCCGGTGATATCGTTGTTAGATAGGAAGTTTACATACAACGTCTCTTTACTACCCCATCTTCCCCATGAGGCACTCTTTAGAAGTTCCAACATTTCGGGTTTAATGTTAAACTCGTAGCTGTCGGGGTTATACTTGTGGAAGAACCCTTTGGTTGTGCTTAGAGCAGAGTTGTATATACCGTCGGAAGGGTTTATACCTCCAACTGTACCGTAAGTGATTCTCATGGTTGAGTTGGCATCGGGGTATTGAACAACACCTCTCTCTTGTCTCATCTGGTAAACTAGTCTGGTGTAGGTTGCCTCCATAGATGTTATGTTGTCTCCCTCCATAATGTCGCTCTCCTCCTGGTTAAACTCGGTTATATTTGCCGATTTTGATAAACGTGAAGCAGGGTCTTCTATATATAGATCTATCGGCTGGTCTTTTTTTACCGACTCTCTGAACTTTTGGGGGTTGAGCAGAATTGAGTTAGCGAAAATATAGTCTGCCATAGCATCGGTGTCTCCATTAAAACGGCTGTAAAGTGTATTAATGTATTCACCCCTGTACTCCTTAGGAACAGCAGAGGTAAACTCTCTGAGCTGATACTTCATAAGCTCTCTCTCAACTTTAAGATCGCAGGCAGCGTATCCGCTCTCTATGTTTCTTACCAGAATTTTATGGTGATCGCTTCCAACTCTGAGGGTATCTATATTCTCTCTCTCCTTTGCATTACGGAGAGAGTTTGCACGGTTCCCAATGTAGATAAATCCTGTTCCGCCAACCATTGTCTCTTGAAAGTACTTTCTTGCCTTTGCAAGATCCTCTCTGTTTTTGTAGCTGTTCTCCATTTTTGAGAGCAAATTGCCGTACTTTGCACTCCTCTCGGGAGAGCTATCTATCCACTTTTGAAGCTCCTGCTCCTCCTTACGTTTTATATCTACCACTCCGTACCTTCTAAAGTTGTAGACCTCCCCTTCGAGAAGCTCCTGTACATTACTGATACCAAAATAAAGATCGGCATATTTAAGTCTTATGGCAGGATCTTGCTCCATAAAGTTATTCATAATCCTTAGCTTGTTAGCTCTAACCTTAACAGAGACAGGATTTGTAATTTTCTCTTTTTCGTAAACACCGAATGAGGAGCTGTATCGGTTTGTGCGCCCCGGAAACCCTATAACCATTGTATAGTCGCCCTCTTTTACCCCTTTGGTTGAGATTTGAAGCACTTTTTTTGGAGTTATGGGTACATTGTGGGCCGAGTATGGTGCGGGTTTGCCATCTTTGTCTCCATAAACTCTGTAAAGAGCAAAGTCACCTTTGTGTTGCGGCCACTCCCAATTATCGGTATCGCCTCCAAAAGCCGCTACCGATACAGGAGGGGCACCAACAAATCGTATATCGGTGTAAACCTCGTAGAAAAACATGTAGTACTTAGATCCCCTCCACATTGGCATAAGCATGCTCTCCATACCGCTCTCTTTATTGTATTTTCTCTCCATAAGAGAGGAGATTCTTCTCATGCCCGAGGGCTGTCCTGCCTTTTTTAATGTGTCGGATACCAATCTTACCTCATCTGTAACATCTGTAACTTTTCTTAAAAAATATACCGATTTACCCTTAATGTAAATCTCTTGCTCTCTGGTCATTGCCCAGAAACCATCTTCGAGATAGTTCTTTTCGGGTGTGCTCAAGGCGTGGATATCGCCGTATGCACAGTGGTGGTTAGTTATAAGCAGTCCCTCTTGAGAGATGATACTGCCTGTACATCCAAAATCGAGAGCAACAACAGCATCTGAAAGGGTGGCTGCAGATTCGTCGTAAATGAGGCGAGGGTCTAGTTTTAGACCTGCCATCTTCATTTTTGCAGTTAGGTTTTTGTCAAGCAGATTTATGAGCCACATCCCTTCGTCTGCTCTTAAGGGAGTTACTGCTGCAAGAAGCAGCAGTAACGCGGTAATCTTAGATAGTAGTTTCATTTTTCTATTTTTCAATTGTATATCCCTTTTGCTCGAATGAGAACTTAGGGTCTACATCTTCCATTATGCCCTCTTTATTCTTAATCGTCCATTTGCTACGGGTTAGGGCCTCCCATATTTTATCGTCGTTTAGTGCCTCTTTTGAATATGTTATATAGAAGCAGTACTCCTCATTGTCATTAATCAGTGTCTCTATTGATAGAAATCCATCAATCTGCGAAAGGTGATTTGATAAGAAGGGAAGATTTCTTGTTACAAGAGGTTTGTCCAGGTTAGGGTAAACCAGTTGATAAACCGCTTCGCTTTTACCAGCCCAATTCTCTTGGTTTCTCTTAAACGGAACAGAGAATTTTGTGAATTGTCTCTCCAGAAACTCTCTTCTTGAGATGGTGTCGGCACCCTCTGCCATTCCTATGTACTCAAAATCTACCTTAACAATATTGGTTCCTCCACCATGCACAAGCATCTCCAACTGTTTCATCTCCACCATAGATTTTATGAATTTCTCATCTACCGGCTCGTTTACATCCATATAAAGACGAACAATAAGAGGGCAGTTGTATTCGGTCTCTAATCCGTAGTACCCTTTGCCTGTATTTCTGAACTGAAGACCCAAGTAGTTAGGATCCATTCTGTCGTACATCTTCTCTGTATAGATTGTAATTACCTTAATTTTGGCTTCTGCAGGTGGGGTTGCTATTTTGAACTTAGAAGGGACGTATATCATCTCACGTATCTTCTCTTCCGAAACCTCTGCGGGAACGTAGTATATGTCTACATGTGAGTGCTTAACAAAAGTTGCTACTCCGTAAACTCCCTGAATTTTCTGTAGAGAGGCGGCAAAGGCCTTAGAGCTGCCATAACACTTCACAGATCTCAATCCCTCTACACGCACCTTTTCAAGTTGAGAGTGCTTAGTTTCGTCTCCCCATCTTTCATCTATGGTTGGTAGCTCAATAGTTTTTCCAATATAGAGAGCAAGAACAAACAGAATTGCAGTTAACACCGCAGGCAACCAACGAAAATATTTTTTCCCTCCAAAAGTGAGTGCATCTTGGTTACAACTTGATATACACTCTCCGCAAAGGGTGCAATCTACATTCTTAACAGACGGGGTTTTGTCTACGTTAATAGAGTATGGACACTTTTTGGCACAAAGGCCGCAGTCGTTACACTTATCTTTAGATCTTACAACCTTCAGCACCGGAAATACCTTTGCCTCAATCCAGATTACCTCCCAAATATATCCTATAAGAGATGCAGCAGCAAGTAGATATACCCAAGAGAGCGCAAGACCTGCATAATTTACAGCTGCAAATATTGCTACTAATACCGTAAAGGTGATTGCATATTTAAATATGTTGCTCAATGCTCCAAGCGGACATAGATATTTACACCAGAACATCTTAACAAACAGATTGCCAACAATAAATATACCTATTGCAATCAGAGCCATCCACATAGTCAACTCTCCCTTAAAGCCGGTTGCAAAGGCGTAGTAAGGGTCAAAATTTTTGCAGAAGAGCTCTGAGCTGGATATTGTTGTGTAGAAAATCCAAAATAGAAGTATATATTTTATTGAGCGTAGGGCCTTATCTGCTATAGAGCCGTAATTTATAGCTATATCTTTAATTTTTAAACTCTTCCTTAATTTTAAGAGATATTCCGACGCCCAACCTAGAGGACAGAGGTATCCGCAGAAAAGTTTACTGAACAGGATAATACCTAACGCAAGAACAACCCCCATCATAATCTGTGTTCCTGTCATGCTGCAGGCCATTGAGCCGGCAACCAGGTAGGTTCCTAAGGTTTGTATTCCTCCGAATGGGCAGTAAGCTTCGGGGTCGGCAGTTTGATTACCCAAAACCTTTGTGAGGGTAATAATGATTGCAATTAAAGTTCCCCACTGTATTAAGTGGCGCAACCAGTTTTTCTTAAAGTTTTTCATTATTTAAAATTTTATAGCTGATAAATGATTTTATTATAAATTGTTACATATTTACTTAGAAAAACATGTTATCACTTTTTTTATCCTTTACAGGATTAGAAAAACAAAGATTATAAAATAATAATTTTAAATCAAAGCCAAACTATCACAAAAATAACTAATTTTGCTTAGGATGTAGAACAAATAAGGTTTTTTTAAATTTTATACATCATAGAACTGTGAAGTTTGTATAGATTGTTTTTTGCAGGATAAATCATATTGTTATCAATACATTCCATTTCAAAACATTTTAAATACTTTCTATTGTGAAAAAATTACTGTTATCGGCAATTTCGCTGCTCATTTTAGTTACTCCCCTTGCCGCCGACGAGGGTATGTGGATGATCCACCTTCTAGATAAACAACTGGTAGAACTTATGAAGAGTAAAGGGCTGGTGTTAAAACCGGGAGAGATATACAACCCCGCAGAAGGGGGCCTTACAGACGCAATTGTTGCAATAGATGGAGGTAGCTGCAGTGGGAGCATAATCTCTCCCAACGGATTGATGATAACTAATCATCACTGCGCTTACAGCGATATTCACGCTTTAAGTACACCTCGGCAAAACTATCTCGAAAATGGGTTTTGGGCAATGAGTATAGATCAAGAGGTGCCTATCAAAGGAAAGAGTGTAACATTTTTAAGAGGTGTTCTTAATGTTACTCAAGAGGTGAATAATATAATAGACAGTTTAGATGCTGCAGGGCCAAGAGGGCTCTTTTTTATGAACAAGGTATCCTCAATCATTGAGAAGAGGTTTGAATCATTGTCGTATGAAAAGGGTCTATCATCTATGTGGAGAGGATCGGAGTACTATCTATATCTCTTCGAGACCTTTAAAGATGTGAGATTAGTAGGTGCTCCACCCGCATCAATCGGCTCATTCGGAGGAGAGACAGACAACTGGGGATGGCCTCAGCACAAAGGAGATTTTGCAATTTACAGAGTGTATGCAGGAGAGGATGGAAGGCCTGCTGAGTACTCTTCCCAAAATAGACCACTACAAGCTAAAAGATATCTGACAATATCTGAAAGGGGTATAAACGAAGGAGATTTTGCAATGATTATAGGATATCCGGGAAGAACTAACAGATATACATCGTCTTATGAACTTAATGAAAAATATTCCATTCTGAATCCTATTATAAGCGGGGTGAGAAGGGCAAAGTTGGAGGTTTGGAAAAGTCATATGGATAGATCGGACGAGATAAGATTGATGTACTCCGATAAATATTTTGGGATAAGCAACTATACCGATTATGCCAAATGGGAGAATATTTGCATTAAGAGATTCGATATAATAGCTAAGCTTAAAGAGAGGGAAGAGAGGTTACAAACTTGGATTGAAAGCAATAACGAGAGGCGTGAAAAGTATGGAGACATACTCTCAAATCTGGAGAAGGCATATAGAATAAAGGCGGGTATATCAAGAGAGAGAGAGTTTTTTAGAGAGTCTATGGTTAGAGGTTCTGAGTTTATGGGATTGGGTCAGAGATTTCAAGGGTTGAGCTCATCTCTCTCGAGAGCAGGAAAGGTGTCATTTACAAGGGAAGATAAGGAGGTGTCAAATTTTTACGATATTGCAAAAAAGACATTCAAGGAGAGTTGCCCAAATGTAGATAGAGATCTGTTTAAGGTAATGATCAGATACTATCTTAACGAGGTCCCAAAAAGTTTTTACGACAGCTCGTTTATTAAATTGGTGGAGAGATTCAAAGGAGAGAGCGATAAGTTGGTAGATTTTATATACGATAACAGCATAATAACATCGGAAGAGCGTCTCGACAACTTTTTTGCTCAAGAGAGAGAGCTCAATGAGATACTTGCCGACCCCATAATGGATGTTGTAAAGACTATCGGCATTAGGGAGTATAACAGAAAAGAGGAGAGTTTGCTTGAGCAGGCAAATCTCGACCCGTCAAAAGATAGAGGGCGTTATGTTAAGGCCTTGTATGAGATGCAAAAAGAGAATGGAGAGAGTATATATCCCGATGCCAACTCCACAATGAGACTTACATTTGGTACTGTTGGCGGAATAAAGCCAAGAGATGCGGTTTTTTACAACTACAGAACTACATCCGATGGAATCCTCCAGAAGGCCGATCCAAATAACTATGAGTTTAGAATAACCAAAGATTTGGAAGAGGCGTTAAAAACCCGGGATTGGGGAAGATGGGGAGAGAGCGGTGTATTATATGTTAACTTTATGACAGATAACGATATCACAGGTGGTAACTCCGGAAGCGCTGTTATGAACGGAAAGGGTGAGCTGATAGGTTTGGCTTTCGATGGTAATAGAGAGTCTATGGCAGGAGATGCATACTTTGTAGAGGGTTATAACAAATCTGTATCGGTAGATATAAGATATGTTCTTTGGGTGGTTGAGAGATATGCAGGGGCTACACATATTCTAAAAGAGCTTACAATTACTAAATAGAGCTTTCTCTGTGCCTATCAGATAACCGTAAATTATAAAAAAAAGGGCGTCCAAAAATATATTTGGTCGCCCTCTTTTTTTAGATTCTATTCAGGTGTTTTGCCCTTACTAGAAAGAGTACCCTAGTGCAAGTGAGAACATTCCGGCATTCGACCCCGTGTGATATTTAATGTCGGATGCAGTAGTAAAGGAGTATTTAGCATCTAAATATACCGATCCTACCGAGTTTTTTGTAGAGGCAAATTTTGAAATCCTCACCCCAAATTCGCCAATGAACTTCCCTTTTGTGAGAAACTCATACTCTCGATTAAGCAGATCTACCCTTTGGGAAGGTATAAGATCTTCCGATAAAACTCCCGTGAAGAGAGAGGATACGTGCTGTTCCTGTTTTGTTCCGCTTCCGGAGCTATATGCACCCATAAAGGAGAGGTCTACCATACCTTTTTTCATCAAGAAATTCTTGTTTATCTTACCATACCCGGCAGTAATGTTTATATCTTGTGAAAAGTAATATGGGTGTACCAAAGAGCTTACTGCAGATCTCGAAGAGAAGTTGTATCCGGCTGTAAAGTTCCACTCAGGGGCACATTTGTGCTTTCCAAGTGCAAGTTCATACTCTGCATTTACATCGAATGTCCTTCTCTCATGAGTTTTATTCAATCCGTAATAGAATACCACATATATACCACCAATTCTCTCTTGGTTGTATACTTTGTCGTAGTTTACTGCATCGGTGTATCTGGTATTTACCTTAAGATAGTGTCTGATTCTATCTTGTTCGTACTGTGCTACTCCTTTATATTCAAATATTTCCCCTTCGTTTTGAGAGTAGGCCTTATCTGCTCCGGGGCCGGTTAATCCGTCTTGAACCTTGTAAGTGAGTTCGTTAAGGAATCTAAGATTCTCTTTTTGATATTCAATTTGAAATGAACCGCCTTGTACAACATCTGTAAATGGACGCTCCAGGATAAGTGTGCTTATATTCCATCTGTCGAATAGTCCATACCATAGACCTTTATAAACGTATCCGGTAAAGATCTTCTCCTCGTCGCTTATTTTTGAGAACTCAACCTTTTCGTGAAATTTCCTATAGTAGTAGTTTGCTCCAATGTTAAAATTGCCCACACGATATATAAGACCCGAGGTTACTTCAAAATCGAGATGTCTGGTCTTGTGACGCAAATCCTTAACCTTGGCAAGTTGCCCCGCCTCGTAATTAACCTGAAATCCAAAAAGCAAACGTTTAGACAACTCTGTAGCTAATCCTCCAGAAAGCTCATAGCTCTCCCACAACTTCTTTCCGGGAACATCATCGGCAACCTGTAAAAGATACCTCTCGGGGTAAACAAGTCCTGAGTTGGTCATATTCTTTCCTCTAAAGTTGTTGTAATCTATCTTTCCGTAGAAGGTTGTTTTATTAATCTTGGTGTAGGATGCTGTTCTAAGACCAAAATCGAAACTGTTGTCAGATTCGTAATACTTTACCAATGGTCCATTGTTCTTATTCATATACGCCTCAATATAAGACGAACTCTTGAAGTCTATAAAATGCAATCCGGCAGAGTTATAACTCTCTGTCCAGGTCTGTTTTCTCTGCAGATCATCGAAGTGATATAGACATTTTTCATGAATCACTGTTTTTGCCTTTTGGTTACTACCAGGTGTCTGTGCCCAAGCAGAAGAGAACAGAGTCAACAGACAAAGAGTTAAGGCAACCGATTTATAGTTGTATTTAATTGAAATTTTCATAATCCTGCTTTTTAAACTAATCTTTGATTGATTGACTTTGTCTTACGTAGAAGTCGTTGGCCGAGTTGTTGGTATCCATATATACTATCCTTCCTCCGGCCTTCTGTGTAGCAGCTTCATCTACCTTCCTGTGTATGGTTTTACCCAGATAACTCTCTGTTTGCAAAGCATAAGTTGCGTCTATTGAAGATGGTAATCTTTTATTCCGGGTAGTAACATCGAAGCACTCAACACCATCGAGAATCCATGACGATGGAATCATAATATATTCGGTAGCAGAGGTTGTGCCGGGTTTACGACTCCTGTTGGCAGGATTGTTTACAAATGCTTGTGCACCAACCTCAGGAATTCTAAATATTACAGGTGCAGGGCTCGACACAGAGAACGGATATGCATTGGAGGTTCCCTCTTTCCATAGAAGATTAAGCCACCTGCCTGCAAGATTAGGACCGGGAGAGGGGTGGTAGCTGGCATTGGTATATCTCTGGTTGTAACAAACCCAGTAACCCGGTACATCAAGGTTTACCGATTGAGGCCTTAAGATAGTGTGGTTTACTGCAGCACTCAGAGCCACAACCGCTTGTTGTCCGGGTTGAAGAGGGTGGCTTTTGCCGGTACCGGGGAATTGCCACACCGCCTCTATAATTGGCACAGTGTCTCTAAGCACCTTTTGACCTTGAGCATTGGTGTATGTCCAAGGAGCAGGGTTGCTTGGTGCGTTGTATGGCTCTACTATACCAAAGCATACGCTGTCTAGATAGGCAACTTCGTCGCTGTTATTGTAAATAGAGAGGTATTTATCGTACTGGAAGGTTTTACCGTCGGGGCCGGTGCATCCTCTGTAATATACCTCTTTTATTATAAGTTGTCCCGAGTAGGAGAGAACCATCTCTATATTCAGATTCAAATCGCCCTTAAGTGTATCTACCAATCTTATCTGATCTATAGTTTTATTAAAGATGGGAATTGCTCCCGAAACAGGTGTCCCTTTGTCACTTACAGATACTCTGTAAAATCCGTGCTGTAGCTGGATGGTTGCCTTCCCCTGAGCGTCGGAGAACAATTTATACTCAACTCCACTGCCGGGGTTAATCACCTTAATCTCTGCTCCGGCCTTCTCTTGTTCAAATCCCTGAGGATAGATGAGATTTATGTTAATTCTCTTGGTTTCGCCGGAATAGGGATTTTGCTCACTCAGCTCAGAGAGTTTCTGCTGGCATGATGTGAGAAGAAGTGCGAAGGCAAAAAATGCTGCTATGTATATACTTTTTTTCATATCCTTTTAATTAAAATTTTATCCTCAATGTTGCTCCGTACATAAAGTCTATATTGGCAGTAACAAGAACGCCTGTTGCCTTTCTTTTAATATAAGGGTTACTCTTTGTAAAGTTGTTAACATAAAAAGAGAGAGATGCAATATCGCCAATCTCCTTTGTTATGCTTACGTTAGCCATAAAGTATGCCCCGGTTCCATCTTGAGCGTATGTATATATAGTGTTTGATCGCCCTATTAACCATGCAAATCGAGGATCGTTTGCCTGAGCCTGGGTGAACGGTTTTACCTTACCGTCGAATCCCATGTAGGCAACTGGCCAAACACCTGAATAGTACTCTTTTTGATTATATACGCTTCTGTTTAATTTGTTTCCGTTTTCATCTACAAGATATGCCCACTCATTTCCATTATAGTAT
The DNA here is from genome assembly GCA_964469965.1 of uncultured Muribaculaceae bacterium. Lineage (GTDB taxonomy): Bacteria > Bacteroidota > Bacteroidia > Bacteroidales > UBA932 > Bact-08. The sequence continues at coordinate 36,955 of CAYYAM010000001.1, forward strand.
GTTAAATTTTGAGTGCGATTATAGAGGGTGCCCTCAAGTCTTAGTGAGACAGTCATACGTATCTCAGGTATGTGAGTGATGGTTGTAAAGTTGGCCGTCATACCGTCTGCCCAGCCACCGTTGAATGTCTGAGTCCTGTCTGTACCTCCCAGGTAGAAGCCCACAAACTCGTAGGAGCGTCCCATATTGGCAGGAAGAGTTGAGTGAGGCCTCCCGATGTGATATTGTGAGTTCAACCTTTCATCTATGGCTTTTGAGTGAGTGTATCTTGCATCTAATCGGAATGAGGTGCGGATAGACTCAATTCTTCCAAAATCGACTGTTAGCTCAACCCCTTGTCTTGTGCTAGGTGAGCCGTTCGACTGCATTCCATTTTGGACAAAGGTGGTATCGTAAACAGATTTGGGAACCATAACCTCTCCAAGCGACGGATTGTTTTTATCCTTTACATATATGTTACCAGTGAGACGGTCTACTCTAAATTCGGGATTAGATGGAACTGCAAAATTCTCATCGCTCTTATTGTAGGTGAATGGTACGTGATAGTAGTCTGTCACATACGGATTGTTTGATTTGTTATTGTAATAAACAAGAGTTAAAGCTACTCCGGCTATATTTGCCTCAATACCCACCTCGGTGTTGCGGCTTCTCGACCATTTGAGATTCGGATTGAAGTAATCGCGGAACACTGTAGTGTTTGCAGCATAAAAGTATTGGTTCTGAGCGCCGTAGTTTTTAGAGTAAACCATTATGTCTCTGTATTTATCCATTGGATAGAGAACATTTAAAGATGGCAGCTTCTCTAAAATACCCCATCCTCCTCTTAAACTAAACTCTCTTAAAAATCCCTTTTTACCCTTACGATCTACTATTGTGTACTTGCCGTTAAATCTTGGAGATAAAGATATTGCGTTGTCGTAAGACATATCTTTTATTATATTACCCTCTGCTCTTAAACCCCCTATAACAGAGAGCGAAGTTTTACCTATAGGCACAACCACATTGTCTTCTATATATGCATTCCAGTTATGAAGGAATGGGATATCGGTGTATGGACGAGGCCTAAACCCGCTGGGATAGAAATTGTTCTCATATTTTTCTCCATCACCGATATTGCCGGTACTGGTCCATCCAATACCCGCTTTTATCTTATTGAGTACATCTCCATACCTCTTATTAAGGTTAGCTTTGGCGTCAAATCCGAATGAGAGTCCCTTGCTGTCTATGATTTGCAGGTAGTAACCTTGAGCAGGAAGATAATTTGTTTCAAAATAGCCGCTCTCTGTTGAATTGACAGATGGTGTTATGGTAGCGTAGGATTTATATTCATTCTTCCTTAGCAGGTCGTCTTTATAACTTGCGTTTAGGTTTAACTCTAAATTAGTTATTAATTTGCTGTTAATAAGCCAGTTTGCGTTTGCACCCAAACGAATTGCATTGTCGGCCGTAGATGTCCAGGTATCTCTGTAAGCATCGGGGTCGGCTTTAGCATCTTGCCGGCCAATTGTACCGCCTAATGTTGCAGAGAAGTATAACGGTTTGCTGTCTCTGTTAAAGGTATTGGTATAGTTTACCCCATAACCGTTCCTGTAATATGTTGTATACGGCGAAACCGGATCTTGAAAAGCATGCGCATATTCGGTATTTATATTAAGGATACCTCTGTTGTTCTCAAGGTCGAAACCTTTACTAAGCGAGAACTGCTTAGTTGTAGGGTTGAGTGATACAGTTGCGTTGTAAGGGGTTCGCCCTCTTTTTGTCTTGATAATAACAAGACCCGATGTCATATCGCCATACTCTACAGATGGCACTCCGGTGATTACCTCAATTGATTCAAAGTTCGATGCAGAGAGGTTTCTGGTATCAACACCCTCGGTACCCGAAAGACTGCTGTTAGAGTTAAGTCTCACTCCGTCTACCATCACCGCCGTACCAAAACTACCGTTTCCGTCACCTCCTCTCAAACTGAAGATACTCTGTTTCATAAGGTCGGGGTTAACAGTTTTACCCCCCGGTAACAGACTCATAATATCTGTAGGATTGATTACCTGAAGGTGGTCTATAGCTTGCCTGTCCATCCGTCTGGATGTGCTCAGGGCAGCTTTGTTTTCGGTTGCGGTTACAGTAACCGACTGAAGCTTAAGGTTGTCTTCCTTAAGTCTAAAAGTTAGGTTCTCTATGTCTCTGTTGATTTCTATCGTAATCTTATACGACTGAAACCCGAGGCAAGAGATCTCAATTGGGGTTGATCCGCCCGATACTCTGTTTAATGTGAACATACCTTTTGAGTCGGTTGTTCCCCACAAATTGAGTTCGGGAAGCGATACCAAAGCCATTTCAATGGGGAGCCCTGTCTCCTGTTCATAGACGAAACCTTTCACTGAGTATAGCTTTCTGGCTGTCTGGGCGGGCAAAATAGTTGCAAATCCCAGACAAAAGAGAAAAAATACCAATAGTCTCCTTTTCATAGTTTAGATTATTAAGTTGTATAAATTGGTGTTTGTGTTCCCGGGTTATAAAAAAAACTCCCAAACCTTAGTGTTAGTAAGGATTTGCAAGGTAGGAAATATTTTAATACGCTGCCAAGATTTTAACTTGATTTTTTAAAATCAGATAAAATTAAAACAGCTCAATATGCCTTTATTTGCTTGAAAATCGACTGGTTCGACTTATAAAAAGACTCCTCTGAATTATAAATCAGAGGAGTTACTAGGGATCATGCCAAATTTTTGGAGTAGAGCTTCTGGCTTAGGGTCTCTTCCTCTGAATTTTCTGAAGAGCAAAGATGGCTCTTGGAGATTACCTTTGCTTAGAATGTTCTCTCTGAAAGACTCTGCAACTTCGCGATTGAAGATTCCTCTCTCCCGGAATAGCGAAAAGGCATCTGCTTCCAGAACCTCTGCCCATTTGTAACTGTAATATCCGGCAGAGTATCCTCCCGAAAAAATGTGACTGAATGAGGTGGAGAAGCAGGTGTTTTCAATAAACGGAAGCACCATTGTTTTTCTTACCGCCTCTTTTTCAAATTTCTCTACATCTTTAATATCGCCAATTTGAGTCAATGTGTGCCAAGCCATATCATTGATTCCAAAGCTTAACTGCCTTACATTTCCATAGCCGCTCAGGTAGTTTCTGGTAGAAATAATCTTCTCAATCAGCTCTCCCGGGATTGCCTCGCCTGTTTTGTAGTGTGTTGCAAACAGCTTTAAAAACTCTCTCTCGGTTGCCCAGTTCTCCATAATTTGAGATGGTAGTTCAACAAAATCTCTCATTACGTTTGTACCTGTTAAAGAGCTGTAAGATCCCTCTGCAAGCATTCCGTGCAGAGCGTGCCCAAACTCATGGAGAAGAGTTGTGAACTCATTGAAAGTTAATAAAGACGGGCTCTCTTGGGTTGGTTTGGTAAAGTTGCAGACTAAAGAGACAAAAGGTCTGTTCTCTACACCATTTGTAATACTTTGCTCTCTGAAAGAGGTCATCCATGCGCCGCCTCTTTTTGAAGCTCTTGGGAAGTAGTCTAAGTACAGAAGGGATAAAAATCTTCCTTCGCTGTTAAATACTTCAAAAACTTTAACGTCGCTATGGTACACTGGAATAGAGCTGCTCTCTTTGAACTTCAGCCCAAACAGTGTATCGGCAAGCATAAATATGGCTTGCTCTACCTTATCCAGACTAAAGTAGGGTTTAAGAAGCTCGTCGTTTAATGCATACATTTCGCTTTTATACTTTTCGCTCCAGTAGCTGAAATCCCATGGCATAATTCTCTCTTTAAAACCTTGAGAAGCTGCATATTTTTGGATCTCATCAACCTCTTTTTGAGCAAAAGGCAGAGTTTTTGCGAGAAGGTTATCTAAAAAGCTGTTAACATTAATAGGCGACGATGCCATGTTCTCCTCCAAAACGTATTCGGCATGGTTATCATAACCCAATAATTTTGCCCTCTCAAGCCGTAGAGATACAATATTTGCAACAATAGGGCTGTTATCTGTTTCGTCTTTTAGAGCTCTGCTATTGTATGCTCTCCACATCTTTTCTCTAAGAGTTCTGTTAGAAGAGTACTGCATAAATGGAGAGTAGCTTGGCGCATGAAGAGTATAGACCCAACCCTCTAACGATCTCTCTAATGCTTCAGATTTGCCCGCCTCTACTACGAACTCGGGGAGCCCCTCTAACTCTGAGGAGTCTTTAATGTGGAGTGTAAATCGGTTGGTAGCATCCAGAACATTCTTTCCAAACTGAAGCGAAAGAGATGAGAGCTCTTTATTAATCTCTCTGAATCTCTCTCTTGCCTCTGCAGTAAGGTTTGCCCCGTTTCTTTCAAACCCTCTGTAGGTCTCCTCTGTAAGTCTTATCTGTTCGGGGTTTAGAGAGAGAGACTCCCTCTTATTGTATACATGTTTGACCCTGCCAAAAAGCTCCTCATTTAGCATTATATCGTTTGAGTACTCCGAAAGAGCAGGCGATATTTCAAGCGCAATATTCTGCATATTGTCGTTTGTATGGGCCTCGTTGAGGTTAAAAAATATAGAACTTACCGCAGAGAGCTCTTTACCCGATAGCTCCAGTTTTTCGATTGTATTGTAAAAATCGGGCTCCTCTGGATTTGAGGTGATTGCACTTATCCTCTCTTTGCCTATTCTCATTGCCTCTTCAAATGCGGGCTTGTAATGAGAGTCGGTAATTTTGTCGAAAGCCGGAGCGCCATATGGATTGCCGGATTGATATAGAAGTGGATTGTTATCTGTCATGTTATTGCTGTTACATGAAATTAGGGTAAAAAATGCCACAACGGCAATAACCGTTCCAATTTTTTTCATTTTATAACCGGGTTAATAATTTACTGCTGCAGGTCTATTATTGGAGCTGAATAACAAGATACTTGGTCTGCTCCCAGAACGATTCAGGAGAAGATATTCTTAGAACCAGCATCCCGTCTGGCATAGTTTCCAATGTATAGGTGCCTGCCGGATGTATTGAGAGAATTTTTGCCTTTTTGGCGTTAAGGTTTATCTCATTTACATTACGAATATCTATCTTAACAAATGCAGACTGCTCGGCTTCGTATGAGATTCTGGCCGAACGGAACAGACCACCTTTCGACAATACTTTTGCGGCAATCAGCTCATCTTTGGTTCCCGCTATATAAAAGCCCGTGTGAATAAGTCTGTCCTGAGTAGCAATTGTCTCTTTCTGACTCTCCTTCTCTTCGCTTAATGAGGCAACATCGCTCTTTAGATTAGAGACAGTCTTGTCTAAGCTGGCAATTTGCTGAGTCTTGATTCTTAGTTGAGAGTCCTTCTCTTCAAGCTGTTTTCTGAGGTCGTCTACCAATAGAGATTTCTCTTCAAGCTCTTTTGTTAAAGCATCCAATCTCTTTTTGAACTGTGACGATTGAATTCTATTGTCGTTCTTTAACTTTTCAATCTGCTTTTTATAGTTCTGAATCGCCTCTCCTATTGCGGCAACATCTAACTTCATCTGTTCCCTTGAGTTTACAGAGAGTTCGGTTCCGGATTGCGATTGCAGGGCTATAATATTTTCTGCCTCTCTAATGTTCTTAAGTCCGTTCTCAACCTCATTGAGCGTTGTAAAGACACTCTCCAGCTCTGCGCTGGTGGAGTCTTTAACCAATGCGAGCGAGTCTAACTGAGCTTTAAGATCTTTGTATTTTCTTGAGCTCTCTACGCATGATGTTACAAAAAGCAGGGCCATAGCAGCTCCCACAAGTAGTGCAATTCTTTTCATATCCTTGATATTTAAATAGTTATTTTATTTGATTTACTTACAATTCAACTTCAAATGTATGCAATAATTCTCTTCATTTCCAAATAAATGAAACATTAGTTTTAATTTCTTATACAATTCAAAATTTTGTTGTTTGGTTAACACTGTTATATGATTGCAATCTATTGTATTCCTAATATTTAGGTTGGTTTGCATAAACCAATTAATCTAATGTATAGTATGGAAAGATCAATGAACAGAGTAGAGCTGAGAGGAAATGTGGGATTCGACCCCAAAATAAGTACACTGGATGAGGGTGCTGTGGTTATGAAATTCTCTATGGCAACTAACGAAAGCTACAGAAACAAAAAAGGGGAGCTAACAGAAGAGACTGTTTGGCATAATATTGTGGCTTGGGCAGGAAAGGGGATGCCCGACTTTAATCTTATAAAGAAGGGCACCTTTGTTAAAGTTACGGGGAGATTAAAACCGGTACAATATGTAACCAAAAGTGGTGTCGAGAGACAGACCTACGAAGTTATCGCCTCAGGTATAAAGTTTGCCGATAATTCTCAAGAATAAAAATTTATGTATAATTTTGAGGTCTTAATGATAGGATATGGAAAGAGATCTCATAATTTACAACACCTTAACAAGAAAGAGAGAGAAGTTTGAGTCACAGGTGCCCGGTATGGCCGGTATTTACGTTTGCGGACCCACAGTATATGGCGACGCTCACCTTGGCCACGCAAGGCCGGGTATTACATACGATGTATTGGTAAGATTGCTGAGGCACCTTGGTTACAAAGTAAGATATGTTAGAAATATTACAGATGTTGGGCACCTTGAGAGCGACGCAGACGAAGGGGAGGATAAAATTGCTCGAAAAGCAAGGGTAGAGCAGATTGAACCTATGGAGGTGGTGCAGCACTATACAATCAGGTATCATGAGGCGATGAAACTTCTCAACACCCTCCCTCCAAGTATAGAGCCACGGGCTTCGGGCCATATAATAGAGCAGATATCGCTGGTTAAATCAATAATGGAGAATGGTTTTGCCTACGAAAGTAACGGCTCTGTCTATTTCGATGTTGAGCTCTATAACAGGAGTAATAGGTACGGAGTCCTTTCGGGAAGGTCTTTAGAAGATATGATGAGTAATACAAGAGAGCTAGATGGTGTAAGTGATAAAAGATCGCCTTTCGACTTTGCTCTTTGGAAAAAGGCATCTCCCGAGCACATCATGCGTTGGCCCTCGCCATGGAGCGACGGATTTCCCGGATGGCACCTTGAGTGCTCTGCAATGAGCGCAAAATACTTGGGTGATAGTTTCGATATTCATGGAGGTGGAATGGATCTTCTGTTTCCACACCATGAGTGTGAGCTTGCACAAAACATTGCTGCCAGAGGAGAGGGCGGGGTAAAATATTGGATGCACAACAATATGATTACAATCAACGGGCAGAAAATGGGTAAATCGCTTGGCAACTTCATCACATTGGAGGAGCTTTTTACCGGGAGTCATAAGCTTTTATCGCAAGCTTTTTCTCCTATGACAATTCGCTTCTTTATTTTACAGGCGCATTATAGAAGCACGTTGGATTTTAGCAACGAGGCACTGATTGCTGCAGAGAAGGGTTATAAGAGGTTGATGCAGGCCGTAAAGGACTCTAAGAGTATCAAGTCTCATCAAGGAGAGGTATCGAGCGAGATAAAAACGCTGGAGCAAAACATATACGAAGCTCTCTGCGACGATATGAACACACCTGTAGCGATAGCCAATCTATTTGAAGCAGTGAGAGTGGTTAACTCGGTGAAAGACGGCTCGACTACCATAACAGACAAAGATAGAGAGGTTTTGAATAACCTTTTCCAAAATATTGCCTGTGAAGTTCTAGGATTAGTGCCGGAAGAGAACAGAGGAGAGGGAGACGGAGTTTTAAAAGGGGTAATGGAGATGCTTCTGGAGTTGAGACAGGAGGCAAAAAAGGAGAAAAACTTTACAAAAAGTGACTCGATACGCAACAAATTGACAGAGCTGGGCGTCGTAATAAAAGACACGAAAGAGGGCACGGAGTGGAGCTTATAGATTCGCACGACTTACCTTTTTTAAAATATAAAGATTATGAAAAGAAGAGACTTCTTTAAGCTCGTCTCGGTGGGAGGCGCTGCTTTTGCTTTGAATCCTGTTCTTAATGCTGCTCAGCTGAGCGGAGTGATGCCTCAAGATACTCCCGAAACCAACATTGCCGACGCTCTAAAGGTGCCAAGAGTAAAGAGCTCTATGCCCGGGCTCTATCCCGGAAAGGTTGTTAGAATCAATGATCCCAAATCGGTTATAGATGGGGTTCCCCAAGAGGATGTTGCTTACGAAATGTTAAAGGAGGCAATGCTGACCTTAACAGGAGAGAGGCGCCTTAAAGAGGCGTGGAGAAAGTTTGTGGGGCCAAAGGATATAATTGGACTTAAGGTAAATCCGGTGGCCGGAAAACTGCTGACAACATCTCATGCTGTAACAAAGTCTGTAATTAAACAGCTGGAAGAGAGTGGTATCCCAAGAAAAAATATTGTTATTTGGGATAGACGTGAGATGCAGCTCCATGAGACAGGATATACTCATGAAAACTATCCCGGCGTAAAAATAACAGGAACCGAGTGTATGGATGAGAAGGGGGGCTTTTATGGATTGGACGGATTGTTATACAGCGAGCACAGAGTAGATAAGTCGCAATACTTCTATGCCAACATAGAGGGGGAGTACGATGAGTATACTATTCCGTATATGGTAAATGGCGGTAAGAACTCATACTTTACAAAAATATGCACAGAACAGGTAGATAAAATTATAAATATTCCAATACTTAAAAACACTGGAAGAACCACAACCCTCTGTATGAAAAACCTTGCATTTGGAGTTATATCAAATACAGGACGACTTCATAAGATCTTTCATGAGACCTGTGCCTATGTGTGCGCATTCCCTCCGATAAGAGATAAGGTGGTGCTCAATGTTGTTGATGGTTTAATAGGTTGTTATGAGGGTGGACCGGGGGCAAAACCTCAGTTTATTTGCAACTACAATACTATTATGGCCGGAAGTGATCCGGTTGCGGTAGATAGAATAGGGCATGAAATTATTGTTGCAAAGAGAATCGAGATGGGTGTTCAGAAAGAGGATAGCCCTACAGCTGCAAAATTTTTAGATTTGGCTCACGAATTGGGGTTAGGAGAGGGTAGGAGATCGTCTATTGATTTGATAGAGAAAAATTTAGGTTAATAGTAAATGATATGAACAGAGTCCTTTTTTTGCTTTTGATATCGGTTATCTTCTCTCTTGGTTTGCGGGCACAAGATGTGGAAGAGCCCAAAATCTTAAGAGATAGAACATTCATGGGCGCTGCATTATACGGGTTTATGAATGGCGGGAGTGAGCTCTACCTTGAATACGATTTCATTGAACTCAGAGCTCTGGAGGTGCAATTTAGAGAGGGAGAGTACACTATTGAGATATATAGAATGAAAACCCCCGAAGATGCTTACGGAATATATTCGGTGAATGCACACAGATACAAAGTGTGTGATACACTTACGCTATTTACTGCAGACTGGTACTCTTCACACCAGATTCAGATAGCAGACGGCCCATACTACATAACAGTTGTGTTTCAAAAAGAGTGTAGTGGTTTTAACAGAGATGCGCTGGAGCTCCTGGGCTATTTTTATAACAGTGGAATGAGTAACCAAAAATTGCAGTTACCACCTTTATATAGTGATGAAGTTGTTAAACCCACCTCAAAGTTAAAATATGTAAGGGGGCCAATCTCAATTATGAATACATATCCACAATTAAATAACATACTCTCTAATTGTGATAATTTAAAACTCTGGATATTGAGTGAGCAGGGATTTGAAAAGAGGAGGGCAATCATGCTTACAGATAGTAACAATGTGCTCACAATTTTAAATGAGGGATACTCCGGAACCTACGTGAAAAGGGGAGAAAAAGAGTATTTTGAATTTGAGTTTTTATAAAAAAATTTATTACATTTGCCTATTGAGTGTGATGGGAAATGATAAGTATCAAAAATATTGTTGTTGCTGCGGTCTCTATTTCGGCCTATCTCTTTACCACTATGGGAGTTGGGCGGTACGCCTGTCATTGTGATCACGCATCTCAAATTGCAGTATTCGGTATCCTTACAAAATGCTCATGTACTGCCGAATTTTGTCACAAGGAGCACGAACATAAATGTATCTGCGGAGCACATCTTGAAGCAAAACAACCAAAAAAGGATGACTGTTGCGCGGTATCTTACTTTTTCTTAAAGGCCGATCAAGATGTTCAACAAATCAACTTTGATACAGTTCTGAGTTATATCTCCATTGTAATGCCTCAGGAGATTCTTACTATTGGTAAGACCTCTCTCAAAAGGCCGCTTATCAAGAATTTTCAGGCGCTGTTCCGATCATCATCTGTACCCATATTCGAAAAAAACAGACAGCTTATCCTATGATAGTTGCCGGGTAGGATTCTTATCTCTCCCTAAGACTTCCCATGCACATTATATCCTCCGACCCTGAATGCTATATAAGTATCTATGGCCGCTCGGGGTGTGTATATGTCAATTATTTAAGATAAACCAAGATAAAATGAGAATAGTTAAAAACAGCATACTAACATTGACTCTTTCTATTATGTGTGGATTTCTCTCTGCTGCCCCGGTTGTGAGAGGAGTTGCACTGGTAGCCGATGAGGAAACATATAAAAACTGCAGAAACTCAATAGAGATTTATGCAAATTCTATTAAAAAAGAGGGTCTTACTCCATTTATAATTGTAGATAGATGGGGGCATCCCGACTCCATAAGAGCAGCTCTCAAGAACTTGTATTCAACAGGAAAGATAGAGGGGGCTGTGTTGATTGGAAATATTCCTGTTCCAATGATAAGAGATGCTCAGCATCTCACTACAGCATTTAAGATGGATCAGAGGCGTCCTTGGGAGTTCTCGTCGGTTCCGTCAGACAGGTTTTACGACGACTTTGATTTAAAGTTTGAATATATAAAAAGAGATTCTGTAAAAACTCTTTATCACTATTATAGACTTAAGGCAGACTCTCCTCACAGGATTACATGCGATATATACAGTGCCAGAATAAAACCGCCGATTGTAAAGGGTAAGAGCTTCTATAATCTTATAGACGAATACCTTAATAAAGCAGTTGAGGAGAAAATGAGAAGATCAGAAATTGATAATCTCACCTACTTTTCTGGACACGGTTATAACTCAAACTGCATGGTATCTAGGGCAGACGAAAGGGTTACCCTTACTCAACAGTTTCACCTTATGAATCTGGGTAGAGGCACACTTAACTTTATCGACTACACCTTCGACGACTATGTGAGATACAGATTAATGTCGGAACTATCACGCGAAGAGCTGGATCTGGCAATACTCCATCATCATGGTGCAGAAGACACTCAGTTTTTAAATGGCTCTCCTATAACCAACATGCCTAACAGATGGCTAGATATGACCAGGAAGTTCTTTAGGAATAAAATTAGAGGTTCCAAAGATACTACAGAGTCAAAACGGTATTATATAGAGAACTACAACGTTCCCGAAAGCTGGGTGATGAATGCATTCAACCCCGAAACTATGAAGAGAGACAGCATTGAGGATGCAATGGTTAACATCTCAATTAGTGACATGGAGGGATATAATTCAAATGCCAAGGTTATAATCATGGATGCCTGTTTTAACGGATCTTTCCATCTCGAAGACTACATAAGCGGTCACTACATATTCAATGAAGGGAGAACAGTAGTTGTTAAAGCAAACTCGGTTAATACACTGCAGGATACCTGGACCAACGAGCTTATAGGATTATTGGACCTGGGTGTGAGCGTTGGTAATTGGACAAAAGGGAAGATGACCCTTGAGTCTCACCTTATAGGAGACCCAACCTACACCTTTAAGCCATCGGTAGGAAAGTACAAAAACCTGAGCAGTGATATTGTTCTTAAAAAGGGAGATGCTAAGTTCTGGAGAAAGATGATGAAAGATTCCAATCCGGAGATGAGGGCACTCTCGATAAATATGCTTTGGGAGGTAGGTAAAATAGATAATGACGAACTCTTAAGTATACAGAGAGATGATATCTCCCCTACAGTAAGAATGCAGGCGTTCAATCTGCTCAACAAGAGGTATAACTCCAATACTATCAACTCAATAAAAATAGGACTTTATGATAATTACGAACTTATTAGAAGATTGAGCGCTAGAGAGGCATCAACCAACTCCTCTCCTCTGTTGATAGATGATATATTTAAGGTGAGATACTCTCCCGGTACAAGTAAGAGGGTGGAGTTTCAACTCAAGGGGGCTTGTGAATCCTACTCGCCCGAGGTTGCTCTTGCTGCTTTTGAGAGACATGTCTCATCTAAGAGTGGCGACGGATGGTACTCTAACCGATCAAACGAGAGAAGAATGCTCGAATATTCCCTTAATAGCGCTGCAAAAGATGCAGAAGCCCTGCTCGATAAATCGGTAGCCGCAAGGAATAAAAGGTTTACTATTACAGCACTGAGGAATTCAAATAATGTAACTCATCTGGATACCTTTATCAAATTCATGGAGCAGAGTGAAGATAACGAACTAAGAGTACTGCTTGCAGAGGCTTTCGGTTGGTTCACAAACTCCTGGCAAAAGGATGTTATAATTCAAAAATGCAGAGAGTGGGCAGAGATTGAGAGAGATACTGCAGTAAAACATGAACTGGAGAGAACTATCTACCGACTCTCTGACTAAAAAAATCTAACTAACCCAATTAATAAATGCAAACTATGAAGAGACACAAAAGCTACAGAAAGGAAATTTTGTATTTCGCAAAATTCCTGGTTGCGTTTGCAATACTTTTGGTAAAACCCGGTAACAATATCTTTGCACAGGGTGCCGGCCAAGGTAATTTTGCAACGTTTAAAGGAGTTGTGATTGAGAGAGGCACTCAGAATGTGCCTGTTGAATTTGCAACCGTACAGGTGCTTCCTCAGGGATCCATCACAATGACAAACAACAGGGGAGAGTTCACATTTGAGAGACTTTCGCCGGGCAAAGTAGATGTTAAGATTCAGTTCCTTGGGATGGAGACAATAGACACCACCTTCAACTTAATAGGCGGTAGGGTAACTACTGTAAACTTCTCTATGCAGCACAGCAGCTTTAGACTAAACGAGGTTTCGGTTGTAGCAACGGGGAGCAAAGCCGGCCAGGCAACAGCATCGAATATATCCAGACAGGCAATGGATCACCTCCAGACCAGTTCACTGTCCGACATTATGCAGCTTCTTCCGGGCGGAATAGTTCTGAATCCAAGTTTATCTTCGGCTAAAACTTTTACAATAAGGGGGATTACAAATTTGGGAGCAGAAACAACAGCCAATAAAATGAACAGTTTGGGTACTGCAATTATTGTGGATGGAGCACCACTCTCCAATAATGCAAATCTTCAGACCCTATCTCCATCGATAAGTGGTGGAGGCGGAGTTATTGGAGGGGGATCTTCTCCGAATGCCGGTATAGATATTAGGTCTTTATCTACAGATAATATAGAATCTGTTGAGGTTATAAGGGGTATTCCTTCTGTTGAGTATGGCGATCTTACCTCGGGAGCAGTAATTGTTCGATCTAAGGCTGGTAGAGAACCTCTCACCATAAGGTTTAAGACCGACCCCAACATCTATCAGACATCTGTTACAAAAGGTATGTCGCTGGGAGAGAAGAGGGGTAACCTGAATATAAGCGGCGATTATGCATATAGTACCGCCTCTCAAACTCAGTCGTATGTATACTATCAGAGGGCAAGTGCAAAGGCATTGTACTCAAATACCGTAAAGAATCTATCTACCAATACATCGTTAGATATTTCGCTAGGCAAAGATACAAGAGAGCGTAACCCAGATGATGAGAGAAATCAACTGGCTACCGGCTCCAAAGATTTGGGATTGAGATTTAACACAAATGGTACATGGAACTTAAATAAAGGTTGGCTAAACAATATTAAGTATACACTCTCTACCAGCTATAGAGATAAGCACTCTTACAACGAGGAGTTGTTGGGTAATGCGTTCTCGGCATACTCTATGTCTAATACAGATGGGGCTGTTTTAAGTAACAGACCGGGACAGAAGGTTTATCATATAAACGGAAATGAACTTACAAAAATACCGGCAGGGGAGCAGAACTACTACGCAACATATTTGCCGAATGAGTATTTTAGCCGATACGATATTTATGGTAAGGAGCTCAACTTTTTTGCTAAAGTGAACGCTACATTCTCTAAGAGGACAGGTAACGTTACCAACAGAATTGTATTGGGAGCCGATTTTAAGAGCGACGGTAATCTGGGAGATGGAAAGATTTATGATTTAAAAAACCCTCCATTCAGGTCCTTATCAAGCGAAAACTCATCTCCAAGACCCAGGAAATACTCCGATATACCTTTTGTAAATCAGATTGCTCTGTATGGTGAGGAGAACCTTACATGGAGTATAGGAGAGAGGGATCTTATTGCACAGGCGGGTTTGAGGTACGATAACATTTCGGGTAAGAACATCCTTTCGCCAAGGTTTAATGCATCATTTGAAATTATTCCGGCCTCTCTCTGGATTAGAGGAGGTTTTGGTGTCACTGCTAAAGCTCCGTCTACACTCTATTTATACCCCGAGAAGGCATATTTCGATTTTGTTCACTTCAACAACCTAAACAGCAGCTCGGTTCCGGTTGCAGAGCAACTGCTTCTTGGCTCAACAAGGGTGTTCTCTACCGACAATAAAAGCTTGAAAATAGCTACAAACGAGAAGAGTGAAATTGGAATAGATTTTAAGATAAAGAAGATGAGATTTTCTGTTACTGCATACTCAGAGAAGCTTATGAATGGTTACAATCTTGGGCAGAGAGCAGAGAATTATAAACTAATAAGCTATACAGAGTATGAGATAGGTGAAGCAGTTCCAGGATCTGTGCCAAAATTGAAGGAGAAGACAACCTCTAAAGTATTTGTAAGTTATTCAACCCCAATGAACAATATCAGGTCAGATAACAAAGGTGTTGAGTTCGACTTCGATCTTGGAAGATTCGATGCAATAAGAACTTCATTCGTGCTCAGCGGTGCTTATATGAGAAGCACCGAGTGGAATAACGGAAACACCTTCAGCTCAAGAAAGAATCTTAACAGTCTGGAGAGAAATATTGGGATTTACGAAGCCGGGAATGAGAAAGATGAGAGGGAGAGATTGGTATCTACTTTAAGAGTAACTCATAACATACCATCTATAGGATTTGTTCTTACTGCAACAGCTCAGGTAAACTGGATAAGTAAAACATGGACCAACTATGGAAACGACACAATGTTTGTCTCTTATATCTCCAGAGAAGACGGATTGGTTAAAAAATTTGAACCTTCAATGAAAAATAATCCGGAGTTCTCATATATGTTCGACAGCAAGAGCGATTTAAGATATACCGTAGAGTCGTACTTCCCTACGCTGTTGGTTAATTTCTATCTTACCAAGGAGATAGGAGATAATTTAAAGGCCTCATTCTATGCAAACAATATGTTCAACAGCAGACCAAAATACGAAAGTAGAAGAACTCCGGGATCTTTCACAAGGTTGAATATCCCAATTTTCTTTGGATTTGAGTTGGCATTAACAATTAAATAGTTTAAAAATGTCTGAGATGAAAAGAGTATATAAAATATTAGTATTGGCCATTTTGACTGTTTTCACCGCTGTATCGTGCCAGCAGTTCGACAACATATCAAAAGTGGGCAAAGTTGAGGCACTTAGTGCCGTAGTAAAGGTGAATCTTAATTTGGGATCGGCTCCGGTTCCAGAAAACCTTAACGTGAAACTTATAAACTACTCCGAGAGATACGAGATATCTGCAACCCTCAATCCTAACGGATCTGTTACGATAAACAACATTATACCGGGAATTTACACTGTAACGGTTACAGCAGAGAAGGCGCAAGATGGTTTTACATATAACTACAGCGGAAACCTTGTAAATATTGATATAGTTAATCCAAACAAGCAATTAACGGTTCAAGTTGGCGCTTCAAAATCGGGAGCTCTGGTATTCAAAGAGGTATTCTATTGCGGATCTAGAACACCTACAGGGGGTTCTTACTTTAGAGATCAGTTTTACGAAATTTATAACAACAGCGAAAATGTTCAGAACATCAAAGGTTTGTGTATAGCAATTTTACATCCGCTTACCGCAACTGCAAACTTGCCGGTTTGGCCCGGTGCAGATGCCGATAAGTTTGTGTATGCTTCTACAATATGGCAGGTTCCAACAAATAGAGGTGACTTTCTCCTGAATCCGGGGGAGTCAATTATAATTGCTCAGATGGCAGATGACCATAAAAAGGCGAACCTTAACCCAACCTCTCCGGTGAATCTTTTAAGTGCTGAATTTGAGACATTTGTCAATACCACATCGCTTATTCAGGACAATCCGGCAATCAACATGGTAATGGCGTTTTGGCCTACACCAACCCCACAGTGGCTTACTACCGTGTTTGGAGGGGCCTTTGTTATTTATTTCCCTTCTCAGCCGATAGATCCTAACAATTTTGTAAGCCCGATTGGGGCAACCACAAAACACTTTAAAATATCTATAGAGGAGGTTGTAGATGCCCTTGAGTTGGTTGGAAATGCAAATCAGGTTCAGCTTAAGAGAATGCCGGCCGTATTAGATGCAGGGGCAAGCACCGTAGGCGGAACGTACTTGGGAGTGAGTGTTGCAAGAAAAGTAAAGGAGACAACCGGTGACGGTAGGGTGATTCTCTTTGATACAAACAACAGCTCTAACGATTTTGAGGTAATGAATCCTCCGGTTATAAGAAGGTATGGCGCCAAAGCTCCTGCCTGGAATACATGGAAATAGTGTTTAACATCATCAAGACTATGAAAATGAGAAAAGTTAAATATATATATTGGGCCGGAGCTCTTATTCTGACTCTGCTGATATCGTTTGAGTCGGCTGCCCAAAAAGGTAAAAACATAAATTCACCGGTATCTGTAGAGTTATTAAAAGCAAGGGCTCTATGGTTCCATACCAACAACGGGGCAGGCCTCACATTTGACAATCTGTACGACTTTAGTGATCTTCAGTTTAATTATGCTCTTAAAAGCGGCGATTTTAAGAAAAGACAAGATGGAGAGAATGAGAGGGTGTTCGGGGTATCTACTCAGGGTGGTGTTAAGCTTGGAGAAAGTTACGCTTGGGGAAGTTTTGCATACAACAATGAGATGCAAAAGGGAACCTTGTACAACACAATGATGTTGGACTTTCAAAGAGCTGTTCCATACTATGCCGTAGATAAGAATTTGAGTGATTGGAAAAAGCAAAACTATGAACTCAAAATGAATGTCTCGAGCAAACCACTATGGGATAGGTATTTTGTGGGTATACAGGGAGAGTACGTTACTAAAACAGGGGCAAAACAGATAGACCCTAGATCTACCGTTTACTACTATACAATCACTCTCAAACCCGGTATTGCAGCTAAATTCGGTAATCATTCTGCCGGTTTAAACATGTTGTATCAGAATCTTAGACAGGAGTCGGGTACTACCAACAGCAACTCTCAGGTTAATCAAGATGTATACGTACTCAAAGGATTGGGCAACTTCTACTCTGCAGTTGTAGGGGGGCTTCAATCTTTGGGAATGTTTACTTTCGACGGAAACACTTTGGGTGGAGATATCCAATACTCATACAGCTCGGGTAGCTTAAGTATGTTGCTTAACGGTACATACAGCTTTAGAGCAGAAGATGTTCTTAGTGCTCCAACAAAACCAAAAAAGGAGGGAAGTGTAAAAGATGAGTTGCTATCGGCTAATCTTGCTATAGTTAAAAGCGGGACAAACCTAAGCCGCTTAGATCTCTCTTACTCGAGTAGAGAAATAAGCGGGATAGAGTATGTTCAGGTTTTGGACAACAGCTGGATTGTTCAGAGATGGGTAGATGTTTATAGTAGTGTAAGATCGGATTTCAGTAGCACAGACATGTCGGCAGCTTACAGCTTCTTTAAAGGGGCTGCACATGAGTATAAATGGAGAGCAGGTGCTTTTGTGAATTACAGAAAAACCGATGACATTTACTACATTCCGGAATCTTCTATGACAATTGAGAACTTCTATATGGGTGCAGACGCAAAAATTAATATGGCTCTCAAAGGTGGTTCATCTCTAGTTGCAGGAGCAGGTGTTGTTTACAAGAACAATTTGGATGGAAGTTATATTTATGGCGGAGCAGATCCATCTTCTCTGGTTGTGACAGATTTTATGACGCCCGACTTTAAATATATGAAACAGAGTTATACAAAAATAGGAGGTGAGTTAAGCTACTTTACTGTTGTTGGTAAAAGCAGAAGAACCGGTATGTTTTTTAAGATTACTGCCGATTACTATAAACCTTCTCAAGGGGAGGGTAACAGAGTCTTCACCAACTTTGGTGCCGGCTTTACCTTCTAAACCTACTTGTAATGACTAAACGAGTATTAACTCTTTTTGTGGCAATCCTTCTCTCTGTACTCTCGGGAGCGGCAGAGAGGAAGTTTGCCATAGTTATAGATAATGAGACATATTCGGCCTGTAAGGCCGAGATAGAAAACTACAGAACTGTGCTGGAGAGCGAAGGGATCTCCGCTGTAGTGGTTGCCCGGGTGTGGAGCACCCCTATGCAGGTTAGGGATGTCCTGCATAATATGTATCTGAGCGGTGGGCTTGAGGGAGCTGTCTTTATTGGACAGATCCCCATCCCCATGATCAGGGATGCTCAGCACTTTACTTCTGCCTTCAAGATGGACCAGGAGCTCTTCCCCTTCAGGAGCTCCTCTGTTCCATCCGATAGATTCTACGACGACTTTGATCTTAAGTTCGATTATCTTGGAAGAGATTCTACCGAGGGGCTGCTTCACTACTTCTCCCTCAAATCCAACTCTCCTCAAAGAATAGTCTGTGATATTTACAGCGGTAGAATTAAGCCCACTAAAAAGGGTGAGGATGGATACAGGCAGATAAAAGAGTACTTTACAAAGCTCTTAAAAGAGAGAAGTTCCAGTAACAATCTAGATGTAATCACCTCCTATACCGGAGAGGGATCGTTCTCAAATAGTCTTACTGCCTGGAAAGAGGAGGGTATAACCCTCAGAGAGCAGTTCCCAAATGCTTTTAAAGATAAAAACTCTGTTAAATTTCTGCTTTTTAATATGTACCCATTTATGAAAGACGTGGTTACAGGTGAGTTGCAGAGAGAGGAGTTAGATTTGATGATCTTTCATGAGCACGGGATGCCTCATAGGCAGTATCTAACCTCAAATCCCCCCTCTAAGGATGTTTCAGAACACGCTTTGGCTGCAAAAAAGCTCTTTAGAGCTGCTCTAAGGAGAGAGAAGAGCCAAGAGAGCAGAGAGCTGTTAATTAAGAGGTGGAGGGAGAGATATAGACTGGAAGATAGTTGGTTTGAAGGGGCTCTTTCAAGAGAGATGGAGATTGCAGACTCTTTGGAAGATCTTAAGATGGGAATTGTAATTGAAGATGTTGAGATCATAAAACCCAATGCCCGGGTTGTAATCTTTGATGCTTGTTATAATGGCGACTTTAGAGAGGATAGATATATTGCAGGAGAGTATATTTTTGCTCCGGGAAAGACGGTTGTTACCATAGCAAACAGTGTAAATGTTTTACAAGACAAATCATCTTCAGACCTCATGGGTTTGATAGGTTTGGGATACAGTATAGGGGAGTGGATGATGAACGTAAACATATTGGAATCCCATATTATAGGCGACCCTACCTTTAAATTCGGAACTCATGACGGGCGTAGAACAGAGCTGTTTTCAAAATCGGAGGATTATTGGCTTAATGTATATAAAACATCGGATAACTCAGAGATTAGAGGACTTGCTCTGTATAAGCTATTCAATTTAAACCACTCGGGAATGCAGGAGCTTCTTTTGAAGTGCTATAGAAACTCAAGAGAGTACTCTTTAAGACTCCAGGCATTTCACCTTATTCAGTATTATAACGAGAACCGTTTTGCCGAGCTTCTTAAGAAGTCGGTTTACGACCCCTATGAATTTATAAGGCGACGCTCTGTTTTTTCTATGGGAAGAGTGGGTAGCGATCTCTTTATACCTATAGTTGCATCGGTCTATTTAAACGATAATTTAGACGAGAGGGTACACTTTAACTCAATGTTCTGCTTCGATCTCTTTAATCAGGAGAAGTTCCAAAATGAGGTCAAAAAGCAGCTGGAGCAGAGTAGTTCTATCTATAACAAAGATTTAGTCTGGAGTGATTTTGTTCAGAGAATGGAGTCGAGGAAGAGAATTGCTGCAATGAGTAACGATGTTACAGATACAAGTAAAAGCTTAAAAGCAAGATTATCTGCTGTTAGGATGTTAAGGAACAATGCCTATCATGGGAAGGTAGACGAATATCTTAAGGTGTTGAGAGATAAAAATGAAGATGTAACTCTTAGAATTGCATTGGCAGAGGCCCTTGGTTGGTTTACTCTATCGCACAGGAGAGGTGAGATAGTTGCCGCATGTAAAAAAATTGCAGAGAGCGAAGTTACAAACCCAAAGCTAAGAGATGAGCTGTTGAAAAGTGCAGCCCGGATCGAGGTATATATGAGATAATGCCAAGATAGATATGAGAATACATTTATATAAAATTCCGATTATTCTTGCCCTCTTTTGCTCGTTGTCTATGGGAGCAAAAGGACGACTGATTAATGAAAGCGGTAAACACGAATCCTTTATTCTTATTGTTGTAGATGAGAAGACTTTCGTTGCTGCCCAAAATGAGATCTATGAATATAGAGATGTGCTAAATACAAAAGGGCTTGGAGTTGCCATTTTATATGGTAGTTGGAACGAACCGCTTGCCTTAAGGGAGGAGATTCGTAAAATTTATAAAGGGCGTGGCGTTATGGAGGGTTTGGTTTTAATGGGAGATATTCCGGTTGTAAGGGTAAGAAACTTTCAGCATGGAACTACCGCCTTTAAAATGGATGAAGAGAATTTTCCTATAACCGAATCGTCGGTTACCAGCGACAGATTCTATGACGATCTGGATCTCAAATTTGAGTTTTTGAGTGTAGATAAGACCAATCCCAGACACTTCTACTTTAAACTATCAGAAGAGTCGCCTCAGGAGATAAAAAGTGAATTCTACTCTGCAAGAATGCTTCCGCCCTCAGATAGAGGATTAGATGCCCATGAGCAGATGAGGTCTTATTTAAAGAAGGTTGTAAAAGCTCATAAAGAGAACAACTATGCCGACAGGATTATATTCTTTAATGGTCATGGTTATAACTCCGATTGTATGACAGCTTGGCAAAACCAACAGTTTGCAATTAGAGAGCAGTTTCCTCAGGCGTTTAAAACATCAAAGGGTAATGGCTTCTTCAACTTTAGGCAAGACCCTTTTATGAAGTTCAAACTTTATAGTCTAATGCAGAGAGAGGGAACAGATCTTTTTGTATTTCATGAGCATGGCGATTACGATACTCAGTACATCAACGGAGAGTATCCGGCTCAATTCTCTCTCGATTCCAGGAACGGCTCTATGAATCCGGTAGAGGCCATGTCTGTCTCTCTTAGAAACATCTACAGAAGATATAAAGGAGAGAGGGCAAAAGAGTTTAAAGAGCGATACTCAAAGGAGCTCTCTTTGGATTCGACATTTTTCTCTCAGAGAGTGATGGACAGCACCAGAGTATCCGATTCAACTATAGCAGCAAATTATAACATAGTACTGAAGGATCTTCTCACCGTAAGGCCAATGTCTAGGGTCACTATATTTGATGCATGCTACAACGCTTCGTTTCATAAGCCCGGGTATGTTGCAGGATATCATGTTTTTGGAGATGGTGCAACAGTTGTAGCACAGGGTAATACAGTGAATGTTTTGCAGGATAAGTGGTCTATGGAGCTGATTGGGATGCTCTCCGAAGGTGCAAGAGTCGGCTTTTGGCAAAAAGAGGTTCAAACACTGGAGTCGCACTTAATTGGAGATCCAACCTATAGTTTTGTACCCGGATCTGCATGTAACGACAGAGCGGCCGATGGTGTGAAGTTGAATAAACTTTTAGCTCAAGGGGCCCCTCAAAGAGTATGGATTACATATCTGGAGAGTGATAACCCGGTATATCAGGCAATAGCACTTAAGCAACTTTCAAAGAGCCCCCCGGCAGGATATTCACACCTGCTTATGAAAGTTCTGAAAGAGAGTAAAGACTGTTCTGTAAGAATGCAGGCGTTTAAGCGTCTGCTCGACCTGGCAGACAGGAACCTTGCCGATGCTATATATATTGCATTGAATGACCCTTACGAATTGATACGCCGGATTGCAGCCAGATATGCCGGATTCTGCGGAGATCAAATTCTTATAGAGCCCTTGGTGAACACCTTGATCTTCTCACCAGAAAGCCAGAGAGTGCAGTTCTCTGCTCAGAACTCTCTTGAGATGTTTGATGCCTCAATCATTGCCTCTTCCAAAACAAGCTCCAATGAGATTGTAAAATACTATAACGATCAGCAGATGAGGCAGGAGCAGAGGCTAAAGCAGATTATAGATAAAGAGGCACCCCAATCTGCCAGGATATCGGCAGTAAGAAACCTTAGAAACTATAATAATCACAAACAGACAACTCAGCTTATCGGGGTTTTGAAAGATAATGCCGATGACCTAAAAGTTAGGATTAATCTTGCTGAGGCCCTTGGGTGGTTCAAGTGGAGCATTAATAAAATTGAGGTTATTAATGGATTGGAGGAGGTTCTTAAAGATAAGAGCACACCTTGGGAGCTTAAAGGAGAGATTAAGCAGAGTCTTATTAGATTGCGATAAAAAACAGAGGGAGACTAAAAAATATTTTTTGTCTCCCTCTTTGATTTTTATGAGTTATTACTCAGTTGCAAATCCCCAGTCTATCCCTTTCATAGTGGCAGGTACACCACTCTTCATCCAAACAGGCGCAGGTGCCCCCTTTAGATAGTGATCAAAAAACTGAGATAGTCTTATGCTAAGATCTTTTGCATTTACTCTGCTCACAAGATTGTGTCTCTCTTTGTTGTACTGAAGCATCCATACAGGTTTACCAAGTCTTCTTAGTGCCGTAAAGTACTCAATTCCTTGATACCATGGAACTGCGTCATCTTCGTCGTTATGCATAATAAGAAGCGGAGTCTCAACTTTGTTTGCGAAGAAGAGAGGTGAGTTCTCTATGTAGAGTTCAAATCCATCCCAAAGAGTCTTGCCTAATCTGCTTTGAGTGTGCTCGTACTGGAACTGTCTTACCATTCCCGAGCCCCATCTGATACCTCCGTAAGCACTAGTCATATTTGCAACAGGAGCTCCGGCACCTGCTGCCTTCCATTTAAACACCTCGGGTTGCGTAATCATGTATGCAACTTGGTATCCACCCCAACTCTGACCCTGAATAGCCACATTATCACTATCTACCCAAGGGTTTTTACATAGCATTTCCACTCCGGGTACAATACAGTCTATTGCACTCTTGCCGGGGTGACCTATTTGGTAGTGAATATCCGGAACAAATACCAAATAACCATTACTTGTAAAGTATGTGATGTTGATTGTAGATCGGCTTGGAGCCGGTGCTCTGTAAACATTCAGAAGGTCTGATGTTCTCTCATAGAAGTAAACAATCATCGGGTACTTCTTTGTAGGATCAAAGTTTTCAGGTTTGTGAAGGATACCCTCTACATCGAGCCCGGTTCTGGATTTCCATCTCACCAATTCGTTAGTTCCCCAGATGTAATCTCTCTGTTGAGGATTTATATCGGTAACCTTTGTCTGAGTTTTAAAGTTGTCTTTAGTAACCCAAACGTCGGGTGAGGTGGTAAAGTTGTGTTTAACAAAGGTGATTACAGGACTCTTCTTTGCTTTATTAAGATATACAAAGGTTACCGGCTCCATTACCCAATTGGTCATCTCCGGGCGTCGCTTTGACATGTCTTTAAAGTAGTAGCCGTTGCTCTTGGTGGTGTTGTGGAACGCCGAAAAGTAGACTATGCTTTTAGGTTTAATAGGGTCCATCTTTACTCCGGGAGTTCCGGGAGGGAGTAACATATCGTCTAGTCTTACAATTCTGAATGTAATGTTATTTTTTCTCCCAACTCCATCTGTGAGCATAATAGGTGCTTCAACACCCTTTGGATCTAACTGCCATACATCGTATCTGTCGTAAAGGTAAAGATATTTGTCTCCCTCTGCCCATCCTCCGTGGCCGTGCGAAGATGCCATCACCGGGGAGTCGTGCAGTTCGTCATAAAATGGTACATCTATGTTTTTTGTCATACAAACTGCAACATCTGCTTTAACATCGTATGAGTACCATTGCTTCTCTACGCTATTGTACCAGATTAAATAGTTGCCGTCGGGAGAAGAACTTACCGCTCCAAAGTAGCTGTCTTTGATTAGTAGTTTGCTGCTTCCATCTTTAATATTTATAATGTAGAGATCGGCCCTTGGGTTTGCAGACCATTGCGACTCAATTCTATAATTGTAATTTGTAACAGCATAACCCCAATCTGCTCCCCACTCTTTAGGAACCTGTACAATCTGATACTCCTCTTTGGCAAGTTGTACCATAGGTGCCTCTTTTGTAAGGTCTAATACGCTCAGATAAGATTTTCTAAGCTCTCGGTTGGCATTAATCAATTGGAAAGGTTGTACGTATGGCTCCTGATAGTGCCAAATGTCTAGTTTGGCAACCTCTGACTCTATTATGGTGGTATCTTTTTCGGGCATTATAGGTGCTATTCCAAAGAATAATCTGCTCCCCTCCTTGTTAAACTGAATTGCTCTGTTTTCGCTGATTCTGTGATTTTCAGGCAGACCTTTAAGGTTGTTGTCAACAACTATTTTTGCCTCGGGGTATCCATCTTTATAGTGCAGTATAGAGATTATTTTGTCTTTGTTCTTGGTTGTGTCAAGTTTAGCGTAGAATGCAAAATTCTTATTGTCTTCACTAACTATGGGTAATCTAACAGTTTGTTTAAGGTCATATTTATATATACTCTTTGTCTTTCTGTCATTCACTGTATACATGTTAAGTGAAGGTGTAAAGATTGAATCTTTAGAGTTTGGCCTTGTTACAAAAAACAGGGTGTCTCCTCCTGTAGAGAAGTCGTAATCAGAAACATATTTTAGGGTATCCACTCTGCCGGTTGAGATTTGATAAACCATAAGATCCGATCCCTCGTCTTTATCTTTTTTTACAGGTTTCTTGTTTTTACTTGTATCTGCCGGGGGTGTAGTCTGAAATGCAAAGTGATCTTTAGCGTATTTGCCCATTTTAAACCCCTTGAGGTGTGGGATCTTTTTTAACTCTTTAGTGTAAAGATTGTATATACCTAAGGTGTCTTTAGGCATCTGATCGGGCTTCGCCTTTTTTATTCTGGCCTCTCTGGTCTGTTGGAACAGAGGTTTGATGGTTGCAACCACATATTTTCCGTCTGATGTCATCTTGGGAGCATTAACCCTTGCTATAGAGTCTTTAGTAAGATTTGTAAGATTAAGAGAAACCATATAGTTATCTCCCTCTTGAGGGTTTACCAGAAAGATAGTATATCTGCCGTCGTCAGACATTGTGAAGGCACCTACACTCTTCCACCCGTCATAAACGCTATGATCCAGAGGTTTTTTCTGTGCCGATGCTGCCACAAACGTGATAAGCATCAACGAGATTAGTATTTTTCTTTTCATTTAATTTTTATTTGTTTTGGAAATTAGTCTTTTAACCATTTATCAAGCCATCTGAAGTAAACTCTGTTCCACTGTATGCTGTTTTGCGGTTTGAGTATCCAGTGGTTTTCATCTGGGAACAGCAGCATCTCCGATGGTACTCCAAGAGCTTGCGCAGCATTGAAAGCAGCCATCCCCTGATCTACAGGAACTCTGTAATCTAACTCTCCGTGTGTTATCAGAATAGGAGTATTCCAGTTTTTAACCAGCTTGTGAGGTGAGTTTGCATAGTGTCTCTTAGCAATAGGGTTTTCGTCCCAAGGAGCACCTCCGTTATCCCAATGAGGGAACCATAACTCCTCTGTTGTCATGTACATGTGCTCCTGATTGAAAATACCTGCATGGGCAACAAATGCAGAGAAGAGATTTTTGTGTATACCAGCCAGATAGAATACCGAATATCCACCATAACTAGCCCCTACAGCTCCAACTTTTCCTGCATAACTCTCTCTCTTAATCTCTTTAACTGAAGAGATATAGTCTTGCATATTGAGACCCATATAGTCTCCCGAAATCTGATCGGTCCACTCCTGACCGAATGCCGTTGTACCTCTCCTGTTTGGCAGGATTACTATATATCCGTTAGCTGCCATAAGCTGGAAGTTCCATCTGTAAGACCAGTTCTGACTTAAAGTACCTTGAGGACCTCCTAGGCAAAATAGCAGAACGGGGTATTTTTTTGAGGGGTCGAATGCAGGAGGATAGATAACCCACATGTGCATATCTTTATTATCTACGGTTTTGATCCACCTCTCTTCAACTTTTCCCATTGTGATTTGAGAGAGCAGATGTTCGTTCTCCTTGGAGATTTGTGTATATTCACCTGTTACAGGATCTACGGATACAATTTCATTCGGCATCGACATACTTCTGTATAAAGCAATAAGTCTGTCTCCGGCAATAGAGACCTCTCCAAAATCGAACCACCCTTCGGTTATCTTTCTAATGTTATTATCTGCAAGCGTAACCTCATAGATACCGGTTACTGCATTCACACAAGAGTTGAAGTACAACCCCTCGCCACTCTCCATCCATACCGGAGAGTCGGCATTGTATGCAAAATTTGCGGTGAGATCTTGCTTCTCCCCACTCTCTAAGTTCATTATAAAGAGTCTGTGCTTATCGGCTTCAAAGCCCGGTCTCTCCATGCTTATCCAGGCAAAATGCTTACCATCGGGAGAGAAAACAGGATTTATATCGTATCCCGGCATCCCTTCGGTAAGGTTTACATGACTCTTGTCGTTAAGGTGGAAAAGATAAATGTCTGTATTGGTTGAGTATGCATAATCCCTTCCTGTGAGCTTACGAGATGAGTACAGTATCTTTGTTCCGTCGGGACTCCAGCTTAGCTGCTCTATTCCGCTTAGTGGCAGTGTAGGGCACTCATATGGCTCACCTTCCAGAATGTCATATATATTGGATAGACTTTTTCCGTCGAAATCTGCAATAAATGGATGAGGTATCTCCTCTACAAAGTGGTCCCAATGGCGATACATCAACTTGTCAATCATTCTGCCTGTAGCTTTGTCTAAATCGCTCCATATATCAACTGCCTTATCTGCCCTCTTTACATTGGATACGAAAAGAATCTTATCTCCTGCAGGGGAGAGTTTGAACTCCGAGATCCCGGTACCGTACTCTGCAATCTTAACCGGATTTTTCCCCTCTCTGTCTATTTTCCACAAAGCTCCGCTCTGTAAAAACAGAATCTCTTTACCTTCGTTTATCCACCTTGCATTATTCTCACTCTTTACAGTAGAGGTTATCTGTCTGTTAGAGCTTCCGTCCAGGTTCATAATAAACAACTCCCGGTTATTTCTATTCTGAGCAATATCTGTAAAAGCAACTCCGTAAAGGATCTCTTTTCCATCGGGAGATATTTGAGGGTCGCTTACCTTACCCATATTGTGCATAACTTCGGGGGTCATTATCCCGTTCTCTACCTTAATGCTGCTCCTTGAAATAGGTGTCCCCTCCTCTTTTTTGTCTCCCCCTCCGTTGCATGAGGTGGTAAGTACTGCAGCTGAAACTAACATAACCAGTAATTTACTCTTCATAATATATAGTTTTTTTTAAAGAATTGTCACTTTTTTTGAGAACAATCTTGTAAAAATAAACTAAAAATGTTTATATATGAATATTTGAGCAAAAAAATGAGTTGTTGTAAACGCTATTTTGAAGGAGAAAATATGTATCCTCCCCGGCCGTTATGGCTAACCGATCCTATTCCGGGGAAGGGGATGTGCATTCCTGCTACGGTGAGGTTGTTTTGAATCACATATTCGAGTACTCTTATCCTTGACTCTATTGCCATGGCCGGATTTGTGTCGTATGTAATTGCCACTCTTGGATATGGCATCTGAATTGCCATGGCATGAGTGAGGTCTCCCCAGATAAGTATATCTCCTACAATAAAAACTGTATGTCCCGGAGTGTGCCCATAAGACGCCATAGAGCTGATTCCAAAAGCCAGCTCTTCCGGCGATTGCTCTCCCGGCTCAAACAGAATCAACCTATCTGTGTATTGTGCGATAGCTTTTTTTGCAGCATCTGATGCACTTCTAAACTCCTCTGCAGATATATAGAGTTTTGCATTTTTAAATGCTGCTACTCCATCTTTGACCAGACCTCCAAAGTGGTCACCATGGAGATGAGTGATTAGAATTGCGTCTATCATTTCCGGAGATACACCCATAGAGTTGAGGTTGTTAAAAAGTTCTCTCCCTAAGCCGGTATCTACCAGTATGTGCTCTTTTTTCTCTGTTCTTATTAGAAATGCATTTAGTGCTCCGGGGTATCTGTTGTTTGGAGCAACATCTGCGATAATTTGGGGAGTGAGGCCAATAAGATTATCAAGATTACTCTCTCTTTGAATCTCTGACAGAAGTGTCAATTGATAGGAGCCGCTCTTTACGGTATGTGTGTTTTGAGCAGAAATAGCAGTAACAATCGAAATCATTACTGCTATCATGGTTGTTAAATACTTCATTTTATAACATATTTTTGTACTGAATCGCTCAAATTTACAAAAATAGTTCGCAACAGACAGATTTTAAACTACTCTTTTTACTATAACACAATATTTATTCCGGCTTTTATCCACCTTTTAGGTTGAGGCAGGTTGCCTATATGCAGATAATCTGTATTGAACAGATTGGTTGCCTCTGCAAATGGACGGATTTTGCCCTCTTCCCAAATAAGTTTTAAGTCGGTTATTACAAACCCTTTGTATGGTATCTCTGTGTTTTGTGCTCCCATATATGTTCCGTCTCTCTTTTGATAAGAGAGGTCCCATCTTCCACTCAGTTTTGAAATAATCTTGTGCTCCAAAAAAAGTGCTGCTTTGTGCCTTAGGAAGTCGGTAGCGTAAAGAGAGTGCTTTCCACTGCTCTCCTTAATCACATCCATCCAGGAGTAGGATATTGCAATGCGATTGACGGCAGAACCGGCAAGGGTTACTGCTAAATATATATCTGCTCCAACAGATGTTACATTTGTTATGTTACTTGCCTGCCACTGATCGCTTCCACTCTCTCTTACCCAGTCTATGATATTGTATCCGTGGCGATAAAATCCTGAGAGGGATGCTCGTATATTGTGTTTAGTGTACCTTACTCCTAATTGTGTGGCAATTGCCTCCTCGGGTTTAAGGGTACTGTTTCCTGTTTGAGTAGGACTTTTGTAGTAAAGATCTGTGAATGTAGGGTTGCGATAGCTGTTGTTCACCCATCCGTTTACCTCTGTGTATGGATTTATGGCAAAGGCGGCTGCTATTCCGGTATAGAGCTTAGAATCTGCACCCATTACCCCTGCGGTAAACCTCCATCTCTTAAGTTGAAGTATATGCCTTGCATATAGAGCAGGAATCTCCCTACCTAGAGATTTGGTGAAATAGATCCCCTCTTCTCCGGGAACCTTAACACTCTTCTCTATACCTCTCCCCAAAACAGTACTGTAGATGTGCTCATACCTATAATCTGCTCCTAAAACTGTGCTTCCCCATTTTCCCCAACGATATGCGGCTTTTGCATTGAATCCTGCAATATCGTTCATATGGTAGTTGTGAGATTTGTACCACTCAGGCGATTCGTTTCTGAAGAGCTCGAATCTGTCGTGGTGCCTCCTCTGGTAAGCCGTACCGCTCAATTGCCACCTCTCCGACTCCCAGGTATATCTTACAGATGAGAGAAAAAGTCTTGTGTTTTCGAACTGTTCGGGAAATGAGATAGAGTAGAAGCTGTTAGCTCCAAACTCCTTCTGTTGATACCCTGCCTGCAGTTCAATGGTGTGGCCTTTTCCATTTGATAGGTGTAAATTGGAGTAGATGTTGGCAATACCAAAGTCGGTGTTTTTTGTGTAGCCATCACTTCTACTTATGCTGCCGCCTGCCTGCCCGGAAACTCTCCAAGAGTTTTGATTATCTCTGTTGTGTTCAAAAGCAAGATTTGCCGAGGCCCTGAAGTATCCGTAATCGCCCCCCGAAATTGTTGAGAGAATCTCCCTCTTTGTGGCCCTTTTTGTAATAATGTTTACTGCTCCCGAGTATGCTATGCCGCCGTCCGACCAAGCTCCGGGGCCATGCAGCAGTTCAATCCTCTCAATCTGAGATATATCTACCGGGATGTTAAGTGAATGGTGCCCTGTCTGGGGGTCGGTGAAATTTATTCCGTTAATCATAACCAATGTTTGGTCGAATGTTCCCCCCAGTATGTTAAGATCGGCCTGAACCCCCTCGCTTCCTCTGCTTCTGAGGTCGGCCCCTTGAATGTATCGCAACAGATCCTGAATGTTTTGAACGGCAGCCCGCTCAATATCTTTCTGTTGGATTACTGCCACAACTCTTACAAGAGGTTGGAACGGGGTGGGTCGCTCTGTGTTGATTACCAGCTCTTCGAGAGCCAGAAGAGTCTCATTGGCACTTTTCTGTTTAGATTGCGCAAGTGCCGGCATACTTTTAATAGTTAGCAGCGAGAAGGTCACTGAGATAACTCCTATCCGTATAACCTTTCCCAGTGAGGCAAACGCTGCCCAAGATTTTCGTTTCCATCGCTTAAAGGTGATGGCACCCTTTTTTGTTGATCTTTCGTACATGTTTTAATTCATTAGATCTGTTGCGAGGCGCAAAATTGAGATATAATTAAAACACCAACAAATTTTTTTCCTAAATTTGAACAAATAGGTAGTTATGAAAAAGATACCTTTGAAAACATTAAGTGCAATATTAATAATAAATTGCTTTACAATGAGTTTAAGATCTCAAGAACGCTCACTCGATTCAAAAATGGAGCAGATTAGAGCAGAGCTGTATGGAATGGCAGAGTACTCTCATAAAGAGGTAAAGACCGCTGCTTACGTGGAGTCTATTCTTAAAGAGAGCTCTCCCGACTATCTCTATACGGGCATAGGTGGTTATGGCATAATTGCCGGTTATAAAGGGAGAGGAAAAGGGCCCTCTTTAATGTTCAGGTGTGAACTAGACGCAATAAAGACAGAGGATGGTTACAGACACCTTTGTGGACACGACGGACACATGGCAATTTTGTTGGGGCTTGCAGATGTTGTTTCGGCGAACAGAGATTTTAACGGTATTGTATGGCTTCTTTTTCAACCTGCAGAGGAGGTGGGAGAGGGGGCTGCTCTCATGGTAAAAGATATGGAGCGTCTTGGGCTTAGATTTGATTATTCGTTCTCTCTGCATAATAAGCCGGGAATCCCTTTGAATAAAGTGATATTGCATGAAGGGGTCTATGCTGCCGGATCTGTGGGAATGGAGATACACTTTAAAGGATCGCCATCACATGCATCACGTCCCGAGCAGGCAAAAAGCCCTTACAGAGCAATTTTTGAAAGTGCAGAATATATGAACCATCTCAATAATAGCAAAGAGCTTTTTTCTGACTTTATTCTTGGAACGGTAGTAAATATAACATTGGGAGAGATCAATTACGGTGTTACTCCCGGCGAGGGGTATCTAAGAATGACTCTGAGATCGTATGCCGACAAAGATCTGGAGAAACTGTGCAGTTTAATGGAAAATTTTGCTCGAGAGTGCGCCTCGAAATACAAGCTGCAATGTAATATAGCTTACTACGACAGATTTCCTGCAACACTTAACAATACCCAGGCAAATCAGATGGTTGAGAGAGCTCTGATTGCTCATTCAATAGATTATGAGTATTCAAAATTACCGGAAAGGGGATCGGATGACTTTGCTTTTTTTGCATTCAACTCAATATCTTCCTATTTTGATATAGGAAATGGCACAATTATGGAAGATCTTCATGAGAGGGGATACAAGTTCTCCGACCAAATTATGCCTATTGCCGTAAAGATATATTCTTCAATTATATATGAAAAAAAGAGCGATGATTAAAAGAGGTTTTACACTAATTCTGGTTATGGTTACAGTGCAATGTTCACTGTTACATGCCCAAAACGCTACATTGGAGACAATCTTTAACAGAAAGAGCGTAAGGAGTTACACCGACCAACCTGTAGATATGGATCAACTGATGATGTTGGTAAGGGCAGGTATGGCCGCTCCCACAGGTATGAATCGTCAACCGTGGGAGTTTTTTATTGTACAAGACAAAGAGGCCATGAAAGCACTATCGGAAAAACTGCCTTATGCCAGAATGCTAAAAGAGGCACAAGCCGCAATAGTGGTGATTGGGAATCCAGAAAAATCGGTCTATTGGTATCTGGATTGTTCGGCTGCGGCTCAAAACATTTTGCTTGCAGCTGAATCTATGGGGTTGGGAGCAGTGTGGACCGCCGGTTACCCATATGAAGATAGGATGGATATGATTGCTAATGCCGTTGGGATACCTAAACCCTACAGGCCGCTGTGTCTCATACCAATAGGTTATCCAAAAGGTGAGCACAAACCAAAAGATAAGTGGGATCCTTCAAAAGTTCATATACATAAATGGTAAGAAAACCCTGTATAACCAAATTAGCTCTTATTCACATTTTACTTATGGTAACCTCATCTCTTTGGGGAGGTGTATTCAGAGGTAAAATAGTAGACAGGGCGGGGTTGCCTGTTCCGTATGCAACTGTGTATATTCACGAAAAAAGTACAGGGGTAAGTGCCGATGATAAGGGCGAGTTTTCGATTAATCTGGATAGGGGAACTTACATCTGCGAGGTCTCTTCTATGGGTTACAAACGGGAGAGGTTTACGGTAGAGATTGATGCCGGACAGCTTTTTAAAAACATTGTTCTGGATGAGGAGGTTTACCGCTTAAACGATGTGTATTTTAGAGGAAGAGGAGAAGACAGAGCATACTCGGTAATGAGAAAAGCAATAGCTAAAGCACCATATTACAGAGCTTTGGTGCAAAGCTACTCTTCAGATGTATATATGAAAGGTACTATGAAGGTTACAAAAATCCCCGCTCTGCTCAAACTGCAGGCAGGAAAGAGCAGGACCAAACTGGTTTTGAACAAACTCTTTGTTCTGGAGTCCTATTCAACCATTGACTATAGTAAACCTAATATCTACAACGAGAAAGTGAGAGCAATCTCCAGCACCATCCCTTCCGACATCAATCCAGGAGATATGTCGGCAGTGTTAAAAAGCTCAATTTACGACCGGGAGTATTACGGCAACCTCTCACCTCTTGCAGCTAATGCGCTTAGCTATTATAAATTTAAATATGAGGGTGTAGTGAATGAGAATGGGAGGATTATAAACAAAATCAGAGTAATACCCTCAAAGGGTCAATCTAAGCTCTTCTCAGGACATATATACATTGCAGATGATCTTTGGTGTGTTACAGGGCTTGAATTTACATCTAAAGAGACAGGACTCACGCTGGATATAAAGATTAGTTTTAATGAGGTTAAACCCGAGGCTTTTATACCAACGGCATACACTATAAATGCCAATATAGATATTCTTGGAGTAAAGGCAGAGGGCAGATACAACTCATCCATCACATACAATAGCATTCTTATCTCCAATACCGTTCCCAAAAGAGAGGTGCCAACAAACCCTACGAACAGACAGGCAAGGAGAGTGGCTCTAAATACAGAGAGAGAGGAGACAAAAAGGGTTAGAGAGCCCGGCGCAAAAAAAGATCTGGAGATTAAACGAGATACCAATATCAAAAGAACAATAGATACTCTTGCAAGGGTAAGAGATACCCTGTTCTGGCAGAGTGTACGTACAATACCTTTAAGAGATGATGAGATTATCTCATATAGAGTTGCCGATAGTGTTAAAAAGGAGTTTAAAAAAATAGATACAGAGGACTCTTTAAACAGAATCAACAGATCTACAGGTAACAAGATAGCAGATAAAATATTTTACGAAACAAAATTTAAGGTGGGGAAGAGGCTCACAATGGGGTATGGTGGGCTTTCTAAGGTTCTTGGAGAGTACAACTTTGTAGATGGTTATTTGATAGGACAGAACTTCTCTCTTTTGTACACTCGCTCTCCTCAATTGACATTCAGTTTAAAACCGCAATTATACTACTCCACGGGAAGAGATAAACTGCTGTGGAGTGCCGAAGGGGCGGTCAACTACAGCCCTATAAGAGGCGGTCAGCTGAGCGTAAGTGTAGGAGACTATAGTACCGATATAAACAATACAGCACCTATATCGCGATTTTTAAACTCCTACTCCTCTTTCTTGACAGGTTATAGCCCAATAAAATTTATGTCGGAGCAGTGGATTAAAGTGTCAAACTCGTTGGAACTTTCTACGGGATTGAGACTCAATGCAGGAGTATCATACTCTCATGTAAAGCCACTTGCTAACAGAGCAGAGAGAACACTATTCGGCAAAACTCCTCTTCCAAATACTATTGAGAATATTTTTGAGGAGCAACTTCAGGAGAACAGAACATACAAGTATAACATCTCTATTGTTTACACACCAGAAAACTATTATAGAGTTGTACAGGGCAGAAAGAGATATACCAGAAGCAGATACCCCACATTTGTTCTTAGCAATA
Source organism: uncultured Muribaculaceae bacterium (assembly GCA_964469965.1). GTDB lineage: Bacteria > Bacteroidota > Bacteroidia > Bacteroidales > UBA932 > Bact-08. The sequence goes on from CAYYAM010000001.1 coordinate 71,495, forward strand.
CAGGGGCAATACCTATTGGCCGAGGCAGTGTTTCTGATTTCGGAAAAGTTAGTCTGAGCATTTCTCAATGGGTTAAGAGCGGACTCTATAGTGACTTCCAATACAGCATAACAGGAGGGCTGTTCTATAGAGATAAAAGAGTTAACTTTAACAACTTCACCCACTTCAGGGCTACAGATATTACAATAACAGAAAGGGGATTCACAGGAGACTTTCTTTTAACAGACGCATACAGGTGGTCTACAAATCACTCTTGGTTAAGATTATCTGCCACACTGAATTCGGAGTATCTTCTGCTAAAGAGGTTATCTTTTTTGAGTAGTCAGCTTTTGTATGAGACTCTCACCCTAAAATCACTCTATCTTGGCAAGAACGGGATTTTTTACACCGAACTGGGCTACGCTTTTGGAATGAGGGAGCTTATAAGAGGCGGCCTATTTGTAGGTTTTACAGGATTGGAGCATGCTTCAACAGGGTTTAGGATAGAGATACCTATCCTTGGTGAGTTTTACAGATAGGTACCGGTTTTAAGCTGAAAATCTTTTTACAATATAGTCGGCCACCACAGCCGGAAAGTAAGTTTGCTCCAGTAGATGTATCTTTGCGGCAAGAGAAACAGGGGTCTCTCCCTGCTCTACACTACACTTTGCTTGAAATATAATATGGCCATTATCGTACTTCTCATCAACAACGTGTACTGTTATACCGCTCTCGGTATCTCCCGACTCAATAACCGCTCTGTGGACATTATCGCCATACATTCCTTTTCCTCCAAACTTTGGTAGAAGTGATGGGTGCAGATTCAAAACTTGTCCTCTAAAGCGTTCAACAAGTCTGTCGGGTAGTTTTAAAAGAAATCCGGCTAATACTATAAAATCTATCTTATATGCTGTTAACAGCTTGTCTACAACATCTCCATCTCTCAGATCCTTTGCATTAAAGACAAACCTGTCTATGCCAAGACGTTCTGCTCTTTCGAGCACTAATGCGTCTGCCTTGTTTGACAAGACAACCACCGGTTTAACCTCAATTATACCACTATTTGAACTAACTGAAAAAGAGAGGGAATTCAAGTAATTAATAAGGTTTTGGGCATTTGATCCCGATCCTGAAGCAAATATTGCTATATTTACCGTTCTCATAGAGGTTTTTATTTATTGGGCAAATGTAGTAAAAACAGCTCTTTTATATGGGATTAATATTTAGATATTAATTGATAATATTTATACCGTGTAATTGTAAGTATAAGAAAACATGATTATTAAAATTTCACTTTATAGAAATTTTCATTTTTGGAATTTTTTAGCTTTCTTTGCACACTAATTTTGAAATATCAAACAACAATTTTTATTAACTAATTATTTAGAATCATGGCAGACATTAATGCAAAGGTTAAAGCCATCATCGTTGACAAGTTAGGCGTTGAGGAATCGGAGGTTACTCCTACAGCAAGTTTTACTAACGATTTGGGTGCAGACTCTTTGGACACAGTAGAGCTCATTATGGAGTTTGAAAAGGCTTTTGGTATTACTATCCCTGATGAGGCTGCTGAAAAGATCTCAACAGTTGGAGATGCTATCGCTTACATCGAGAACAATACCAAGTAATTTACACAAGTTTATATGCAATTAAAAAGAGTTGTAGTAACAGGTATAGGAACAATAAATCCTATAGGGAACAATATTTCTGAGTATTTTAGAAATCTTGATGCCGGTGTTAGCGGTGCAGATCTGATTACCCGTTTCGATACTACCCTTTTTAAAACCAAATTTGCTTGTGAAATAAAAAATTATGACCCGGCAAATTACGGCATCGATAAAAAAGAGGAGCGCAAACTCGACAGGTTTACTCAGTATGCAATGATAGCAACAGCAGAGGCGTTGAGTGATAGCGGAATCGATGTCGAAAAGATCGATCCGGACAGAGCCGGAGTGATCCTGGGTACAGGAATAGGGGGGATAGACACTCTTTTCCAAGAGATTGTGGGCTATTGCGATGGTGGTAAGAATCCGCGCTTTAGCCCTTTTCTTATTCCTAAGATGATTCCGGATATTGCTCCCGGAATGATTTCAATGAAATATGGCTTTAGGGGTCCAAACTATACTACAGTATCGGCGTGTGCATCCTCGACGCATGCTATGATAGATGCCTTCAATACTATAAGATTGGGCAAGGCAAAGGTTATGATAACCGGCGGATCTGAGGCCGGCATAACAATTCCTAGTATAGGGGGATTCAATTCGGCTCAGGCAATGTCTACAAATAATGAGAATTTTAAATCTGCTTCTAAGCCGTTCGACAAAAACAGAGATGGGTTTGTTATGGGTGAGGGATCGGGAATTCTTATTCTTGAAGAGTATGAGCACGCTATTGCCAGAGGGGCAAAAATTTATTGCGAAGTAGCGGGTGGCGGAATGACTGCCGATGCGCATCACATAACGGCACCTCATCCCGATGGTTTGGGTGCGGTAAATGTAATGAAGCACGCCTTGGAAGATGCCGAGCTTAATGTAGAGGACGTAGATTATATAAATGTTCATGGAACAGCCACTCCTCTGGGAGATGTTGCCGAACTTAAGGCAATCAAAACTCTCTTTGGAGAACATGCATACAAAGTAAATATCAGCGCAACCAAATCTATGACCGGACACCTTTTAGGTGCAGCAGGGTCGGTTGAGGCGCTTGCTTGTATAAATGCTATCTGTTCAGGAACTATTCCTCCAACAATAAATTTTGAGCAAGAGGACCCTGAGATAGACTATAAGTTAAACCTTACTCTTAATCACGCGCAGCGTAGAGAGGTTAATGTGGCAATGAACAACACCTTTGGTTTTGGAGGTCACAATTCCTGTATAGTTTTCAAAAAGGTCAAATAGGTTTTAATCGGGACTTGATACAATTAAGGGGCTGTCAAATATCTTGACAGCCCCTTAATATTTATAGCGCCCTTATAATTAAGGCATTACTGCATAGGTTAGAATGAGCTTTGGCGATCTGCTGCTTGAGTTGCCGTTTAATATCGCTTTGCTGTAAAGCACATTCTGTACAAAATAGTAGACAGCCCCGGAGTAGTAGTCGCTCTGTTTAAGAATAGGGGTAATATAGGTTTTAAGTTTATCTCCCGTATATTGACCCTTTATTGTCTTATGCAGATATGAGCTGATATCGAGAGAGTAATACTTTAAAGAGCGATTGATTGAGCCGTTAGTTTCAAAAAATGATATGTCGTTAACTGGCTCGTAGTTGAGCGAAGCAGCTCCGGCAACGTTTTTCCTCTCTTTTGTTGCCAGAAAAACTTGCGACGGATAGTAATTTAGTCGGGTGTAATCTGCAGGGTATTCAAAAGGGAGTCTAAGTTCTGCTTTTGAGATAATAAGTTTAGACAGATCTATGTTTTTACCGGCCGCCCACGTCTCTACAGATTTTTTCACCTCGGTGAAATCTATAAATGGCTTAATTCCTGCAAAGCCCTCAATAAAAATTTTATCTTGAGGATTAGTGCTTACAAGGTTCTGTGTAGAGTGTTGATATCTGTTTACAGAGAACATAAGGTCTGAAACCAGAAACACAATTGTACTGTCTTTATCTATTTTTGCCGTGGCATCTTTGTGTGTGTATTCCAATGAGAAGAATACCTCCGATGGGCTTATTATATTCATTCTTCCTCCGTTGAGAGTTCCCGGAATAGGATCGGCAGCGAGGTAAAATCCTTTGAATCTTTTGAGAAAATGCTTTAAACTGTCTCTTTCAAGTTGATTGGCAGATAATAGCTCTTGGGCAAATTCAAGAGAGAGGTCCATTACAAGACTGTCTCCTCCAAAATATACATTTCCCCCCTTATTTAATTTCTGGCTGTTAAAGTGAGATTCGTCAATTGAGTTGCTATAGGCAACGGTGGAGTCAAGATCTTTTGTTAGCCTGTAGAGATTAAAGTTTTGAGGAATAAATTGATCGTTTTCATAGAAAAAAGATCTGTTCGAGATGTTAATAAACATCTTGAATGACTTTGCTACAGGGCTATCTCCAAAGGTTCTTCCCGATGTTCCGGGAGCAAATTGAAATGCTGAGGATGCTTGTACAAGCCCAAAATCGGGATCTCTGTAGTTACCAACAACCAATGAGCCCGAGAATATTGTCTGGAGACTGTCTGCCATCTTCATCTGAACAGGAACATTGAGCTCGGAGATCTGCACTTTAAGCATATGCTCTTCTGGCAGAAGTGAATTGCCTGTTGTTTTATCTGTCTCTATACAAGAAGTGGAAAACGCAGTTGTAATAATTATTGCGGCTGCAGAACGGAAAATGCTCCTGATTGTCATTTTTTTGATAGGATTTTATCGTAAAACTGGATGTACTCCTGTATATAGTTGCTATCTTCAGAAGAGGTGTCTATATAACTCAAATTAGGAACTCCGCTTTTTGTAACGAAATCTTTTATCTCCTGAGATATATTCTCCTCTGCTTCAATAGTGCCATTGGAGTACTGTATTGCTAATTTAGCAAGATTTATGCCATTTGCCGGAGCCAGAGTATCCAGATCTTTATTTTTTATGCCCGAGACAAGAGCTTTAGATTTTGTGTTATCGTTAAAAATCTGATCTTCTCCATCTTTATAAAGAGAGATTACAATTTTACTATCAGAGAAGATAGGATCGTCGGCATATACTTTTCTCAGATATAGAGGTAAAAAATGAGACATCCACCCCTGGCAGTGAATAATGTCGGGTTTCCATCTAAGCTTTTTGACTGTTTCGAGAACTCCGCGGGCAAAGAAAATTGCCCTCTCATCATTATCATTAAAGAAGGGGCTCTCTTCATCTCCGTAAACATGTTTACGGAAGAAGTAGTCTTCGTTATCTATAAAGTACACCTGCATTCTGGCCGAAGAGATAGAAGAGACCTTTATAATGAGAGGTCTGTCGAGATCGTTTATGATAATATTCATCCCGGACAATCTTATAACCTCGTGAAGCTGATTTCTTCTCTCGTTGATAACGCCGTATTTAGGCATAAATGAGCGGATCTCACATCCATTCTCCTGTACTCTCTGAGGCAGGAACCTTCCTACTTTGGAGAGCGTGGTTTCGGGCATGTATGGGAATATTTCCGAGCTTACATAAAGAACTCTTTTGGGCTCACTCATTTTAATGAAAAGATTTTAGGCAAATTCTTTACAAAGATAATAAAATTAATTTAATTAGACATTTTATGTATATTTGAGGTCTGTTTAGATATGAAGAAAAGAGAAAAAAGCATAGTCTACAGAAGACTGATCCAATCTTATCTTTCGTCTGTGATCAGCATAAGTCTTGTACTGTTTATGGCAGGCATATCTGCAATGTTGGCGGTAAATGCAAAATCTGTAACAGATTATTTTAGAGAGAATATAAAAATCTCTATTATGTTTGAAGATATTGCATATGACCGAGATGCAGCCAATGTGCTTGAGCTTTTAAACGATAAGGAGTATGTAAAAGAGGCAAGACTCATAACAAAAGAGGAGGGGGCCAACGAGATGGCTCAGCTTTTGGGAAAAGATTTTATGGAGGTGTTTGAGACTAATCCCATACCTGCTTCAATTGATATTTACTTAAAAGCAGAATTTTTGGAGGAGAGCGCACTCAAATTGGTAGAGAAGGAGTTGACGGAGTTCCCTTTGGTTAGAGAGGTAGTATATCATCAGTCACTTGTAGAGACAATAAATGATAATATTGAGAGAGCGGGAGTTATTGCAGGAGTTCTTATTATTTTACTGCTATTTATCTCTTTTGTACTTATAAATAATACGGTTAGACTAAATCTGTACTCAAAAAGATTTGTTGTGCACACTATGAAGCTTGTTGGAGCTAAAAGGTCGTTTATAAGAAAGCCACTATTAGTTAAAGGAGCCTGGCAAGGCTTGTTGGCCGGATTGCTCTCTGCAGCTGCGTTATATGGAGCTACTGTTTACATTCGCAGAGATTTTCCACAGCTATACGAGGTTGTAGATGCAAATATGGTGATTATGGTGCTTTTTGCCGTGGTTGCAACGGGTGTGCTTCTTTGTGTTGTGAGTACCTATTTTATTGTTAATAAGCTGGTCTCAATGACAAGCGATGATATTTACTATTGAAAAAAAGATTATATGGAATCGGTAAAATTTGCAATTCCCATCAAGAACTTAGCAATTATAGCAGCCGGTCTGCTACTTATGATTATTGGATACGCCCTGATGACCGGTGGAGGGACAACCGATCCGGCAGTATTTCCGGAAGAGGAGATGTTCAGCTTTAGGAGAATAACATTGGCACCTCTATTCATTTTGGCTGGTTTTGCCGTAGAGATTTTTGCAATTATGTATAAACCTAAAAAAGGATGAGTGCGTTAGAGGCAATCCTCTTAGGTTTTATTCAGGGACTCACAGAGTTTCTCCCGGTGAGCAGCAGCGGACATCTTACCATTGGAAAGGAGCTTCTTGGAATTGAGACGGGAGACCTCTCTTTTGAGGTTGTTGTTCATGCTGCAACAGTGCTTAGTACAATAGTTGCTTTCAGAGGAGAGATAGCTGCTTTAATTTCAGGTTTTTTCAAACCTGAGATGAATCCGCAAAAGGTCTATATCTTTAAAATAGCCCTCTCTATGATTCCGGTGTTTATTGTTGGTATGTTCTTCAAAGATTTTGTAGAATCAATATTTGGAAGCGGATTATTAATAGTAGGTGTAGCTCTTCTATTAACATCTCTGTTACTTACTCTTACAAATATAATTAAGCCAAAAACTAAAGAGCTTGGTTGGAGAGATGCTTTATTAATAGGTGTTGCTCAGGCGTTTGCTGTTCTTCCGGGGCTTTCAAGATCGGGGGCCACCATCTCTACCGGTCTTCTCTTGGGAATAAAGCGCGAAGAGGTGGCTAAGTTCTCTTTTTTAATGGTACTTGTTCCAATATTAGGAGAGGCATCTCTAGAGCTATTCTCGGGCGACCTTGGCAACGGCAGCACCGGAGTAGGAGCAATACCGTTGTTACTTGGTTTTACGGCGGCTTTTTTATCGGGACTCTTTGCATGTAAAACTATGATAGCTCTGGTTAAAAGAACTAAACTAAAGGGATTTGCGATATATACTGCCCTTTTGGGAGTGGCTGCAATAGTATATTCACTCATCTAAAGAGGATGGATTATGACAAAAGGAAAGAGTGAGGGGCTGCATATCTTTATCTCAGATGTACACCTTGGGCTGAGGGCATTTGATCCTGTTACAAGAGAGCGAAAATTTGCCGATTTTCTGAGATCTCTTCCCCATAATACGGCTGCGTTGTATATGCTTGGAGATATATTCGATTTCTGGTATGAGTATAAGTATGTTATTCCCAGGGGTTTTACAAGAACCCTAGGTGCTTTGGCCTCACTTAAGGATAGAGGTGTTGAGCTATTTTTTATTAAGGGGAATCACGACCTGTGGACCTATAACTATCTTCAAAATGAGATTGGAGTAACAGTGTTGGACGAAATGTCAATTGTTCAGATTGGTTCAAAGAGATTCTGCCTGGCTCATGGAGATGAGTTGCTGGGTGAGAGAAGTCACCTCTTTTTAAAAAAGGTATTTAAAAGCAAAGTACTTCAGTCTCTCTTTAGTCTTCTCCATCCCAGAATAGCTTTTGGAGTTGCGCTAAGGTGGTCGAAGCATAACCGACTATCTCGTGGAGGGGTATTCCCCTTCAGAGGAGAGAGGGATCCACTATATAGAGTAGCATCGGAATTCGAACTAAAAGAGAGAGTTGATTTCTTTATTTTTGGTCATATGCACACTCCGGGGGATACAGTTACCCCTCTGGGAGCCGGCTTCTACATTCTTGGCGAGTGGGTACACGGGTGCGAATACTTAGTGTTTAACCCTGCAGAGGTTAAGCCCGAGTGGAGAAAGGGGATTAATAGTTAGATTTGGCTAAAATATTGAGTGATAGAGATACTCAAAGGTACCTCTATGGTACATCTGAACAAGCTCTTCGGTAAGCTTATCTTCACCAAATTTATCGTAGGGCTTTTTTAAATCAGATCCGAAAATTCTGGCAATGCCCTGCCAAAATCCTGCAGCAGTACCGCCTCGATAGTTTTTAATTATGTAGAAGGAGCTTTGACCAATCTCTCTGTCTATGAGTTTAAGCAGCAATCTTCCCTGAGAGAAGGTCATCTTTCTGAGAGGTTTCTCAAACTCCTTGAAAAGATCGTTCTCGAACTGTTTGATAAATCTCTCCCTCTCTCTGGCAGAGAATTTTTTAGAGGCCAGAATACTATCGGCAACACTAACCTTTTGCTTTGCAATAAGAGCATAAGGGTAGGTCTTCCTAAAATTATAGACCAACCTATAAAACTCTCTCCACTCCTTACCCTTCTGCCGTGTTTTGTCCCATCCAAACATGTACACACCATCCATCTTAATGTGATAGACAGTGTCTTTTCCCTCTATTTTATAGCCAACCATATAGCCCTTATCTTGCGATAGTGCTATGTTTGCAGAAAAAGCTATGAGCAAGAGTGAAAATATAAACCTGCTTTGGATATTCATAGGAGACAAATTTACCTCTTTTTGGGGTTATTCTCAATAATTAGACCAAAAACACTATATTTGGTATAAAAATACTTAATCTATGTTCTCTTCCACTTTTGGCCCATGGACCCTCTTTACAGATCTGGGCTTAATCTTTGGCCTAATGCTTATAGGCAAGCTAATCAGAGTAAAAGTTAAATTGGTTCAAAAGCTTTTTATTCCGCCATCCTTAATTGCCGGATTTTTAGGCCTTGCGTTGGGTCCAAATGGGTTTAAAATCCTCCCCTTTTCGGGAGAGTTGGGTACCTATGCCGGTATTTTGATTGCTTTAGTGTTTGGTGCGTTGCCTCTCTCTTCGCCAAAGTTCACATTTAAAGAGGTTTCGGGAAGGGTAGGGCCTATATGGGCGTATGCTCAGCTGGGAATGCTATTGCAGTGGTCTATAATGGGTCTCTTTGGTTTATTTGTTTTAAATACCCTATGGCCTCAGCTCAATCAGGCCTTTGGGGTAATGCTGCCAACCGGATTTTACGGTGGGCACGGCACTGCAGCGGCAATAGGTAGTGCATTTGAAAATCTGGGGTGGGACGAGGCAAGGAGTCTGGGAATGACAACAGCAACGGCCGGAGTGGTAGTTGCAATCATAATAGGTCTAATACTGGTAAAGGCAGCGGCAAGAAAAGGGGAGACATCTTTTATTAAGGACTTTTCCGACTTACCCGATGAGTTGAGAACAGGTTTGACACCGGCAGACAAGAGAGAGGATGCGGGAATGAGTACAACCTCCTCTATATCTATAGACACTCTTGCTTTCCACCTGGCATTTGTATTTGTTGTTGCTCTCTTTGGTTACCTGCTGAGTCAGGGGGTAAAATTCTACTATCCAAAATTGGAGATTCCTGTTTTCTCTGCCTCGTTTATTGTTGGACTTCTGTTTAAGAAAGCTTTCGACTCAACAGGGGTGTCAAACTATATATGTCCAAGACAGACTTCGAGACTTAGCAGCACTTTTACAGATCTCCTAGTGGCGTGCGGAGTTGCTTCAATCAAGCTTAGTGTTGTAGTAAAATATGCAGTACCGCTCATAATCCTGATTGTTACAGGTGTGTTTGTTGTTTGGGTGATTACCTTTACACTAGGCAGAAGACTGTGCAAAACATACTGGTTTGAGAGATCTATATTTGCATGGGGTTGGTGGACCGGAACAATGGCTATGGGAATAGCCCTGTTGAGAATAGTAGATCCAAAGATGGAGAGCAAGGCAATGGACGACTATGCATTGGCATACTTACCCATTGCTCCGGTAGAGATTCTGTTGATTACATTTGTTCCTGTACTCTTTGTAAACGGCATGGGTGCTTGGCTTTTGCTGGCAGCATTGGTTTTATCGGCTGCAATTCTGCTATTTTCAAAAAAGATGGGGTGGCTAAATAAAAAGTAAAAAAATGAAAAAAAGATACCTATATATATTTGGCTTTATAATGGGTTTAATTGCATTATGCACCCAAGGGGCAAATGCACAGAGCCAAGCATTAGTAAATAACAGATTTGTTGAGGCAGCTAATAGGATACATAAAAAGTATTTAACCATAGATACCCATAACGATACAGCATTACACATTAACAACCCCGATGCTCAATACCGGGTAACCAAGGGGCAGGTCTCTTTTCCCATGATGAAAGAGGGGGGGCTGGATGCTGCAATCTTTGCAATATTTATTGGTCAGAAAGAGAGGGATACCAAATCGCTCGATAGTGCTATCAATTACGTAACAGAGAACTTAGAGAGATTTAGAAGATATGTAGAGAACTATAAAGGGGTATCTATAGCTTACAACTCTCAAGATCTTATAAGAAACAAAGAGAACGGGGTGACCTCTGTTATGCTGGCAATAGAGAATGGATATGCAATCGGTAAGGATATCTCCAATCTGGAAAAGTTCAGAGATATGGGGGTTAGGGCAATAACTTTATGTCATAATTTAAACAACGATATTTGTGATGCCTCTATGGATAAAGCTCCGGAACATAATGGGTTGTCGGAATTTGGTGTAGAGGTAATAAAGGAGATGAACAGACTCGGGTTAATCATAGACCTCTCTCACGCATCTACTAAAACTCTTTTTGATGTTCTTGAGGTTAGCTCTAAGCCGGTGGTGGCCACACACTCGGGAGTATACGCCATTAAAAACCACAACAGAAATCTTAAGGATCAAGAGATAAAGGCAATAGCTAAAAAAGGCGGACTTATTCAGGTTGCTACGGGTAGATTTTTTCTTTCCGAGTTGCCAAAGGATTCTGTAACAGTCTCTCATATAGCAGACCATATAGATTATGTCAAAAATCTGGTTGGCATAGATCATGTGGGTCTTGGTACCGATTTTGACGGAGGCGGAGGAGTGGTAGGAATGGAGAGTGCCTCCAAAGTAAAAAATCTTACAATTGAGCTTCTGAAAAGAGGATATTCAGAGAGTGATTTGGGTAAATTCTGGGGAGGCAATTTCATTAGATTTCTGAGAGATCAGAATTTGTAAAAAATATCCACATACTTTTGCACATTTAAATTTTTTGGTATATTTGCATCCCGCTAAATATACATTCAATATATGTATTTAGCTGAGAGGCAGGGTTTTAAGCCTTAAAAAATTTTGACCAAAGCACATAAAAATATTTACTGTTATCGTTAAACTGTAAAAAAAGCAATGTTACAACCAAAAAAAACCAAGTTCAGAAGGCAGCAGAAAGGCCGTATGAAAGGGATCGCCCAGAGGGGAAATCAGCTCTCTTTTGGATCCTTCGGGATTAAGACAACAGAGGCTTGTTGGTTAACCGGCCAACAAATCGAAGCTGCTCGTCAGGCCGTAGTAAGGTATATGAAGCGTGAGGGTCAGATCTGGATTCGCGTATTCCCAGACAAACCATTTACCAAAAAGCCTGCAGAGGTTCGTATGGGTAAAGGAAAAGGAGCTCCGGAGGGTTTTGTATGCCCTATTACACCGGGAAGAATGATAATTGAGGCAGAGGGCGTTCCGTTGGAGGTGGCTAAAGAGGCACTTCGTTTAGGAGCACAGAAACTGCCGGTAGTTACCAAATTTGTAGTTCGCAGAGATTACCAGGAATAATTTAATGAAGAAATAAGATGAAAGCAACCGAGATACGCGAATTATCAATAAATGATCTTAGAGAACGCATAGAAACCGAGAAGGCAAACCTGGTGCGCCTCAGGATGAATCATGCTATCTCTCCGTTAGATGATTTATCTCAAATTAAAAAGGCAAAGAATAACATTGCCAGAATGCTCACTATTTTGAGCCAAATGGAAAATAAGAAGGACAACTAGAAGTCATGGAAAGAAATCTTCGTAAAGAAAGAATAGGTATGGTGGTAAGCAATAAGATGGATAAATCCATTGTTGTTGCTGTTAAAAGAAAAGTAAAACACCCTATTTACGGAAAGTTCGTAAATAAAACCACTAAGTTTGTTGCTCATGACGAGAAGAACGAGTGCAGTGAAGGAGATAAAGTGCGCATAATGGAGACTCGCCCTTTGAGTAAAACTAAATGCTGGAGACTAGTAGAAATCGTAGAAAAAGTAAAATAAGCCATGATACAGCAAGAATCGAGATTATTGGTGGCAGATAACAGTGGTGCAAAGGAGGTTCTTTGTATCCGTGTTCTGGGTGGAACCCGCCGCCGTTATGCCGGAGTTGGCGATAAAATAGTGGTTACCGTTAAGAGTGCAATTCCCGGTGGTGACACCAAAAAGGGAACAGTATCTAAAGCGGTAATTGTTAGGACAAAGAAGGAGATCCGTCGTGCCGACGGTTCATATATCCGTTTTGATGACAACGCATGTGTGTTGCTTAACAACCAGGGCGAGGTTCGTGGTACCCGTATCTTTGGCCCGGTAGCCAGAGAGTTAAGAGACAACTATATGAAAATTGTATCTTTAGCACCCGAGGTGTTATAATATTTAAAAAAGATATGAAAATGAAACTACATATTAAAAAGGGCGATACAGTTTACGTTAATGCCGGAGACGACCGTGGTAAGACAGGTAAGGTTCTCGAGGTAATTATCGAAAAAAATCGCGCCATTGTTGAGGGAATCAACATGGTTAGCAAGCACACCAAGCCTAATGCAAAACATCCTCAGGGTGGTATTATCAAACAGGAGGCACCCATCCACATATCAAACCTTCAGGTGATAGACCCTGTGAAGGGTGGTCCTACTAAGATTGGCCGTCGTATGGGAGATAAACAAAAATTAGTTCGTTACGCGAAAAAATCTGGAGAGGAGATTAAATAATGGCAAATACAAAAGATGGAGCGGCTAAGAAGCCGGCTGCAAAAACTCAGACAGGTAAAGCCGATAAATCAGCGCAAAAAGCTGTAAAAGTAGAAGGGGCTCAGGTAGTAGCAAAGGGCTATATACCAAACCTTCAGAAAAAATATAAAGAGGAGATTGTCTCAAAACTTCAGAAAGAGTTTGGCTACACATCAGTAATGCAGGTTCCAAAACTTGAGAAGATTGTTATAAATCAGGGAATCGGTTCGGCAACAGGAGATAAGAAATTGGTAGATGTTGCTCAGCAAGAGCTATCAATCATCACCGGACAGAAGGCCGTTCAAACAGTCTCTAAGAAGGATATATCTAACTTTAAACTCAGAAAGGGTATGCCGATAGGTGTTAAAACCACTCTTCGTGCTGCAAAGATGTACGAATTTCTCGACAGACTTATATCTGTGTCACTTCCACGTATCAGAGACTTCAAAGGTATTAACGAGAAGTTCGACGGTAAAGGAAACTACACATTGGGTATTAAGGAGCAGATTATCTATCCCGAGATAGATATAGACAAGATTACAAAGATAATGGGAATGGAGATCACCTTTGTTACATCGGCCCAAAAGGATGAAGAGGCATTTGCTCTACTCCGTGAGTTCGGACTGCCTTTCAAAAATATAAAGAAATAATCTTAAATATAAGAGATAGATAATGGCAAAAGAATCAATGAAGGCACGCGAAATTAAACGCGCAAAACTATGTGCCAAGTATGCAGAAAAACGCAAAGCCCTTAAAGAGGCGGGAGACTACGCTGCTTTGGATAAACTGCCAAAGAATTCGAGTCCTGTTCGCACTCATAACCGTTGTTCAATCACCGGTCGTCCAAAGGGATATATGCGTATTTTTGGCATAAGCCGTATTCAGTTCCGCGAAATGGCAAGCAAGGGTCTTATTCCGGGAGTTCGCAAAGCTAGCTGGTAGAAATTTTGTGGCGTGAGCCACTTTTTAAATATTTATTAACCAAGTTGGATATCGGGCACCTTAAATGGTGTCGAATTGACTTTAAAAAACAAACAAATGACTGATCCAATTGCAGATTATTTGACTAGAGTGCGTAACGCCTCTATGGCAGGTCACAAAATTGTGGAGATACCTGCGTCTAAAATGAAGCTAGAGTTGACCAGAATTCTTCATGAAAAGGGTTATATTCTAAGCTACAAACTTGTTGAAGGTACACCTTTCAACACAATTAAGATTGCTCTCAAGTACCATCCCGAAACTAAAAAATCTGCCATCAAGAAGATTTCAAGAGTGAGCAGACCGGGTTTGAGATCTTATGCAGGAGTTGAAGAGCTTCCAAGAGTTCTTAATGGACTGGGTGTAGCTATCATCTCTTCTTCAAAAGGTCTTATAACAGACAAAGAGGCAAGAGAACTTAATGTTGGCGGCGAGATTGTCTGCTACGTTTACTAATTTATTAACTTATAAAGTATTTATAATGTCACGAATAGGAAAATTACCTGTAAACCTTCCATCGGGAGTCACCATTGCGGTGAGTTCAGACAACGTGGTAAAGGTTAAAGGCCCGCTCGGAGAACTGTCACAAAAGGTGGATGCCGATATTAGAGTTACCGTAGAGGGAAATGTGGTTAAGATCACAAGACCAACAGATCAGCCAAGACACAGGTCTATGCACGGTTTGTACAGAGCTCTTATACAAAACATGGTTACCGGTGTATCTACCGGATACACTATCAAACAAGAGTTTGTAGGCGTAGGTTACAGGGTTGAGGTAAAAGGTCAGATTTTAGAGATGAGCCTTGGATACTCTCACGATATACACTTTGAGCTTCCAAAAGAGATTAAAGCCGCAACAGAGGCGGTAAAGAAAGGTCAGGCACCTATACTTTCACTTACCAGCCACGATAAGCAACTGCTAGGAATGGTAGCGGCAAAACTGCGCTCACTGCGCAAGCCTGAGCCATACAAAGGTAAAGGTATTAAGTTTGTAGGAGAACAACTTCGCCGCAAAGCCGGAAAATCGGCAGGCGCTAAATAATTAAGTGGAGGATTTATGGCTTTAAATAAAATAGAAAGAAGGAACAGAATACGGATGCGTATCCGCAAAGTGGTTAACGGAACAGCGGAACAACCAAGAATGTCGGTATTCAGAAGCAATAAGCAGATTTATGTTCAGCTTATTAACGATATACAAGGTATTACATTGGCGGCTGCAAGCTCACTGGACAAGGAGATTGCTGCAGAGTGCAAAGGTAAACCAGGTGTTGAAATCGCAAAGATAGTTGGTAAATTGGCTGCAAAGCGTGCTACAGAGAAGGGTATCTCAAAGGTAGCGTTCGATCGTGGCGGTTACCTCTACCATGGAAGAGTAAAAAGTTTAGCAGATGCCGCCAGAGAAGGTGGTCTTATATTCTAAGATATTGAGTATGACAAGTACAAACGTAAAAAAAGTTAAGACTACCGATCTAGAGCTAAAAGACAGATTGGTTGCAGTAAAAAGAGTTACTAAGGTAACCAAGGGCGGACGCCACTTCAGCTTTGCGGCAATCGTAGTAGTTGGAGATGAGAAGGGTGTAGTGGGATACGGACTAGGCAAAGCCAACGAGGTTACAACTGCTATCTCTAAGGGCATTGAGGATGCTAAGAAGAATCTAGTTAAGATTCCTCTAAACAAAAAGACAATCCCTCATGAGCAGGAGGCAAAATTTGGTGGTGCAAGAGTTTTCATGAAACCTGCTGCCGAAGGTACCGGAGTGAAAGCCGGAGGTGCGATGCGTGCAGTATTTGAGTCGGTTGGTATTCACGACGTACTGGCAAAGTCTAAAGGTTCTTCTAACCCCCACAATCTTGTAAAAGCCACTGTGGCTGCACTGCTTGAGATGAGAGACGCTTATACCGTTGCAGGTTTGAGAGGTATACCTATGAACAGAGTATTTAAAGGATAAGGAGGATTTTAATAATGTCTAAAGTAAAGATTACGCAAACAAAGAGTAAAAATGGTGCTACCAAAAAGCAGGTGGCAACTTTAGAGTCCCTTGGTATCCGCAGAATACATCAATCGGTAGAGATTGAGTTAAGTCCTGTTAGCAAGGGTATGTTAGATAAGGTATTACACCTAGTAAAAGTTGAAGAAATTAACTAAAAGGAGATTGAACAAATGAAATTACATAATCTTAAACCTTCAGCAGGATCTTTGGGAAGAGAGAAGAGAATCGGACGCGGCGAAGGGTCGGGTCACGGCGGTACCTCAACCCGTGGTCACAAGGGTGCTCAATCAAGATCGGGTTACTCTCGTAAGAAAGGATTTGAAGGGGGCCAGATGCCTCTCCAAAGAAGACTTCCAAAGTTTGGTTTTAATAATATAAACAGAGTAGAGTACAAGGCAATCAACCTATCTACAATACAAGCTCTTGCAGAGAAAATGGCGGTAGATACTGTTACCGTAGACACTCTCATAGAGGCAGGTTTTGTATCAAAGAACCAGAGAGTAAAGATTCTTGCAAATGGAACAATTACCTCTAAATTGGATATCTCTGCTCACGCATTCTCTAAGAGTGCTATTGCTCAGATTGAGGCTCTTCAAGGTAAGGCTACAATAATCTAGACTGAAAAATGAAAAAACTAATCGAAACAATAAAAAACATCTTCAAGATTGAGGAGCTGCGCAAAAGGATAGTATACACTATCCTATTGCTGCTGGTATACCGTCTGGGAAGCTACGTTGTATTGCCGGGTATAGACCCTACACAGCTTGCCAACTTACAGTCGCAGGCATCTGAGGGGCTTCTTGGCCTACTCAACATGTTCTCCGGCGGAGCTTTCGGTAACGCCTCCATCTTTGCACTCGGTGTGATGCCGTACATCTCGGCATCGATCGTTATCCAACTTCTAGGGATTATGCTCCCTTACTTCCAGAGATTACAGAGAGAGGGTGAGAGCGGAAGAAGAAAGATGAATCAGTGGACAAGGTATCTGACAATAATTATTCTTGCCCTGCAGGGTCCTGCCTATATGGCAAACCTGCATGTGCAGTTGCCACCTACCGCGTTCCTGTTTACAGGTTTTATGTATAATGTTTTTGCCACAATTGTTCTGATTGGCGGAACTATGTTTATCATGTGGTTAGGCGAGAGAATTACCGATCGCGGCTTAGGTAATGGTATATCTCTCATAATCATGGTTGGTATCATTGCACGTCTGCCATTTGCCCTTATAGCCGAGGGAGGAGCCAGGATAAATCAGACAGCAGGTGGTGGTATATTGATGCTCATTGTTGAGCTTATAGTTCTCTTCTTTGTATTTGTTGCAACCATAGCATTGGTTCAAGGTACAAGAAAGATTCCTGTACAGTATGCCAAAAGAATTGTAGGCAATAAACAATATGGAGGGGTTCGTCAGTATATACCTCTGAAGATAAACGCGGCCGGCGTTATGCCGATTATCTTCGCACAGGCATTGATGATGTTTCCTCTGATTTTTGCTGGCTTTGATGCCACTCGTGGTCTAGCTGCATCGTTGACCAACCCTCACGGGTTGTGGTACAACCTAATCTTTGGTCTTATGGTTGTTGCTTTCACCTACTTCTATACGGCAGTTACGGTGAATCCAACAAACATGGCAGAAGATATGAAGAAAAACGGCGGATTCATACCCGGAATTAAACCGGGAAAGAAGACAGCCGAGTATCTAGACAGTATCATGTCGAGGATTACCCTTCCGGGATCGATTTTCTTGGCATTGGTGGCTATTATGCCCGCCTTTGCTTCGATGCTGGGAGTAAATAACCAGTTTGCTCAATTTTATGGGGGAACTTCGTTGTTAATCCTGGTGGGTGTTGTGTTGGATACTTTGCAGCAGATTGAGAGTCATTTACTGATGCGTCACTACGACGGCTTGATGAAGACAGGACGTCTCAAGGGTCGTGCAGGCATGTAGAAAATCTCATAGTTCTTTGAAAAATGATAAGATTAAAGACCAGAGAGGAGATTGAGATACTAAAAGAGAATGGAATTTTAGTATCAAAGACTCTTGCCGAGGTTGGAAAGCATATAGTTCCCGGAGTAACCACTCTTGAGCTGAACAATATTGCCGAAAACTTCATAAGAGATCACGGCGCATTGCCAGCCTTTCTTGGTTATGGCGGATTCCCTTACACCTTGTGTATTTCTGTAAACGATGTAGTAGTACATGGATTTGCCTCGGAATACAGACTTAAGGAGGGTGATATAATCTCTGTTGACTGCGGAACCTTTTACAAAGGTTTTTACGGAGACTCTGCCTACACTTTCCCAGTTGGAGAGGTGTCTGAACAGACAAAGACTCTTTTAAAAGTTACAAAGGAGTCTCTTTTTAAAGGGATAGAGCAGGCAAAACCGGGAAACAGAATTGGAGATATCTCGTTTGCTGTACAGCAATATGTTGAAAAGCACGGATTCTCTGTAGTGAGAGAGATGGTAGGTCACGGAATAGGGAAGAAGCTTCACGAATCTCCTGAAGTTCCAAATTTTGGCAGAAGAGGAGAGGGGAAGAAGTTGCAGGAGGGAGTGGTAATCTGTATAGAGCCAATGGTAAACGAGGGTGATAGGAGTGTTTACATCCATAAAGACGGATGGACGCTTAGTACATCAGACAAGAAAAACTCGGCACACTATGAGCTTATGGTTGCTATAACCGAAGGTGGTAATGAGATCTTATCTACATTTGAGTACATTGAGAATAACAATATTAAATTATAAGGAATTTTAGATGGCAAAACAATCTGCTATTGAAAAAGAGGGAACGATAGTCGAAGCCCTGTCTAACGCGATGTTTCGTGTAGAATTAGATAACGGTCACGTTATAATAGCCCATATATCCGGGAAGATGAGAATGCACTATATTCGTATCCTACCGGGAGACAGGGTAAGGGTGGAGATGTCACCTTATGATTTAACAAAAGGAAGAATTTCTTTCAGATACAAATAAAAAAACAATAATTATGAAAGTAAAAGCATCCATTAAGAAGCGCAGCGAAGATTGCAAGATAGTAAAGCGTAAAGGTCGCCTTTATGTTATCTGCAAGAAGACCCCTAAGTTTAAGATGCGTCAGGGATAATTTTTAATTGTAAACAATAAAAGAGAATATAGATAATTATGGCACGTATAGCCGGAGTTGATTTACCAAAAAACAAACGCGGAGAGATAGGTTTAACCTATATCTTCGGGATCGGACGCAGTTCTGCACAGAAGATTCTTGCAAAGAATGGCATAGATTTCAGCACAAAGGTTAAGGACTGGAACGACGATCAGATAGCTGCAATAAGGGGAACAATTGCAGAGGAGTACAAAATAGAGGGTGAGCTGCGCTCTGCTGTTCAGATGAACATTAAACGTCTGATGGATATCGGATGTTACAGAGGTATCCGTCATCGTCTCGGGCTTCCTGTTCGCGGTCAGTCTACCAAGAATAACGCCCGTACACGTAAGGGTAAGAAGAAAACAGTAGCTAACAAGAAGAAAGCAACTAAATAGAACCTAGATCATGGCAAAAAAGACAGGAACATCAAATAAGAAGAAAGTTGTAAAGGTTGAGGCCTACGGTCAGGCTCATATATCATCTACCTTTAACAATATAATTGTATCTCTCACTAATAGCACAGGACAGGTTATAAGCTGGTCTTCTGCAGGAAAAATGGGATTCAGAGGTTCAAAGAAAAACACTCCATACGCAGCTCAAACAGCTGCCGAAGATTGCGCCAAAGTGGCTTATGATTTAGGTCTTCGTAAGGTTAAGGTCTATGTGAAAGGACCGGGAGCCGGACGCGAGTCTGCAATTCGTACTATTCACGGAGCGGGAATTGAAGTGACAGAGATAGTAGATGTTACTCCACTTCCTCATAATGGATGCCGTCCAAAAGGACGTCGTAGAGTTTAACCTTTTTAAATTCATAATAAACGATTTAACATGGCAAGATATACAGGGCCAACCACAAAGATCGCCCGCAAATTTGGAGAACCTATTTTTGGTCCCGATAAAAGTTACGAAAAGAAGAATTACCCTCCGGGACAGCATGGGCTTGCAAAGAAACGCAAGAAGACTTCGGAGTACGGAATTCAACTAAAAGAGAAGCAGAAAGTAAAGTACACTTACGGAGTTCTTGAGAGACAATTCAGGAATCTTTACGAAAAAGCTTCAAGAATGAAGGGTCGTAAAGGTGAAAACCTTATACTCCTTTTGGAGTCTCGTTTAGATAACCTGGTTTATCGTATGGGGATTGCTCCAAGCCGTGCTGCGGCACGTCAGCTTGTTACTCACCGTCATATTGTTCTTAATGGTGAGGTGTGCAGCATTCCTTCTACTATTATTAAACCGGGAGAGATAGTTGCAGTTCGCGAGAGATCTAAGAGTTTAGAAGTTGTACAAAACAGCATCTCAAGAGGCGCAGCAAGACACTCATGGATTGAGTGGGATCCATCTTCACTTACAGGCAAGTACCTAAATATGCCTATCAGAACAGAAGTCCCTGAGACTATAAACGAGCAATTAATTGTTGAGTTATACTCTAAATAATAAAATAATGGCAATATTAGCATTTCAAAAACCCGATAAGGTAATAATGCTTGACGCTACCGAAACTTTCGGTCGCTTTGAGTTCCGCCCGTTGGAGCCGGGATACGGCATCACGGTAGGTAACGCGCTGCGCCGGATTCTGTTATCGTCTCTCGAAGGCCATGCTATCACCGCAATCAAAATACAGGGAGTAGATCACGAATTTGCTACAATACCCGGTGTTATTGAGACAGTGGTAGACATAATACTTAACCTTAAGCAGGTGCGATTTAAGCGCATGGTTGAGGGTGAGGACAGTGAGATAGTAAACATTTCGGTTAGTGGAAAACATGAATTTACTGCAGAAGATATCTCTAAGCAGTTGTCTTCATTTAAGGTGCTCAATCCCGAACTCCATATTTGTTCTATGGAGCCGTCGGTATCTCTCTCAATAGAGTTGAGAATTGGAAAGGGAAGAGGATATGTTCCTGCAGAAGAGAATCGTGTTGATGATGCTCCTTTCGGTCTTATTCCTATCGACTCTATCTACACTCCTATTAAGAATGTTAAATATTCTGTAGAGAACTGGCGTGTTGAGCAGAAGACAGACTACGAAAAATTGAATTTAGAGATAACTACAGACGGTTCAATCCATCCAAAAGATGCCCTAAAAGAGGCAGCTAAAATTCTGATACATCACTTTATGCTCTTCTCAGACGAGAAGATAACACTGGAAACACCGGTTGAAGTGATTAGCAATGAGCTAGATGAAGAGTCACTTAGAATGCGTCATCTACTTATGACAAAACTTGCCGACATGGAGTTGTCTGTAAGGGCTCTCAACTGTCTTAAGGCAGCAGAGATAGACACTTTGGCCGATCTTGTATCGCTTCAGAGAGCCGAGCTAATGAAATTCAGAAATTTTGGAAAGAAATCTCTATCAGAGATAGACAATCTTGTTGAGCGCTACAGACTCAACTTTGGAATGGATGTAACAAAGTTTAACATAGAAAAGAAAGTATTGAAAAATGAGGCATAATAAAACCATTAACCACCTGGGCCGTAAGAGCGGGCACCGTAAAGCGATGCTTGCAAATATGGCCTCGTCTCTGATACTGCACAAAAGGATTGAGACAACCCTTGCAAAGGCAAAAGCGCTCAGAATGTATATAGAGCCGTTAATTACAAAAAGTAAAGACGACACAACACATTCTCGCAGAATTGTTTTCTCATATCTTAAGCAAAAAGAGGCAGTTACCGAACTATTTCGCGTAATTGCACCTAAGATTGCAGACCGTCCGGGAGGATATACCAGAGTTCTAAAAACAGGTTTCCGTAAAGGAGATGCCGCCGAAATGGCTCTAATAGAGTTTGTTGACTTCAATGAAGCAGCTTTAGCATCGGCTAAGCCAGAGACTAAGAAGAGCACAACCAGAAGAGGTCGTACTAAAAAATCGGCATCACAAACAGAGTCAACTGCAGAGGTAGCAGAGAAAGCAGCTCCTGTTAAAAAGGTGAGCAAGAAGGCACCAAAAGCAGCAGAAGAGTCTCCGACTGAAGAGTAAAACAGTATTTGTAACAAATAAAAGAGAGATGTCAGGGATAAAACCCGGACATCTCTTTTAGTACATTATAAAACGGTTAGATTATGAAGATTACTAATCTCAAGTCTCTTGTAGGCAACACTCCATTATTAGAGATAACCTTTATGTATAAAGGCGATAGGAGAAGAGTGTTTGCAAAGTCAGAAAACCTGAATATGACGGGCAGCATTAAAGATAGAATGGCCTATACTATTCTCAAAAAATCGTATGAAAGAGGTGATTTAAAACAGGGTGATACAATCATTGAGGCAACCAGTGGAAACACAGGTATTTCATTCTGTGCAATGGGAAAAGCTTTGGGTCATCAGGTAATTATTTATATGCCCAATTGGTTGAGCGTAGAGAGGTATAATCTAATTCAAAGTCTTGGCGCAAAAATTAATCTTGTTACCAAAGAGGAGGGTGGTTTTTTGGGTAGTATTGCCATGGCAGAGAAGATGGCAAGTGAGATAGAGAACTCGTTTCTCCCTAGACAATTTTCTAACTGCTATAATACAATTGCCCATTATGAGACCACCGGGCCAGAAATTTGGAGCCAGTTACAGTTTAGGAATATTGTACCCGATGCTTTTGTTGCAGGTGTTGGTACAGGGGGAACAATAATGGGAACCGGAAAATACCTAAAGGAGAAGAATCCTCTTATTACTCTTCACCCTTTAGAGCCAAAAAATTCACCAACTTTAACTACCGGTTACAAAGTTGGAAGCCATAGGATACAAGGAATTTCAGATGAGTTTATACCAGAGATTGTTAAGCTTAACGAGTTGAATGAGATTATTCAGGTAGATGACGGCGATGCAATCATTATGGCCCAAAAGTTATCGTCACAACTGGGTTTAGCAGTTGGCATCTCTTCAGGAGCAAATTTTATTGGCGCTCTGATAGCTCAAAATATGAAAGGTGCCCATTCAAACATTGTTACAATCTTTTCAGACGATAATAAGAAGTACTTAAGTACCGACCTTATGCGTCAGGAGCCGATCAAAGAGGGTTTTTACTCGTCTGATATAGAGCTGATAAGCTTTAAAGCTCTTAAGAGAGTTTGTATAACGTGTTGCGACCCCCAAGAGTGCATAGATAACGACAATCCATCATCTAATCTTCAACAGAAACTCCCAAAATGCGTAAGACGTTAGTTAGTTGTAAAATGTTATGCAATCAGCATCCCAACCATTGCAGCCGACATCAATGCAACTAAAGTAGCTCCGAGCAGTGCGCGGAAACCATAAGCAGAGAGCACAGGTTTTTGGTTTGCGGCCATTCCTCCAACACCTCCGATAAGGATACCAATAGAGGCAAAGTTTGCAAATCCGCAGAGTACATAGGTGGCCATTATAACAGATTTTGTAGATGAGAAGAGGCCGCCTCTAATCATCTCTGCCAAACTTTGGTAACCAATAAACTCTGTCATTATGAGTTTCTCTCCCAGTAACCTTCCAACAAGATCTATGTCGGCACCCGAGACTCCTGTCAACCAGATTATAGGAGCAAAAAGATAGGAGAGAAGAAACTGCATAGAGAGAGTCTCATATCTGCCGTTGGTGATATTTTCAACTACACCGTTCAACGATGTGAGCTCTCCTACTGTCCCAAATATTGAGTTTATCCCTGCTATCAGGGCATAGAACACCAATAACATTGCACCTACGTTAGCGGCCAATTTAAGTCCTTCGGTGGTTCCGTTAGAGATAGCGTCCAATACATTCTTCCCGATTTTCTCTTTTGGTACCTCAACGCTGTTATCTATCTCCTCTGTTTGAGGTTTTAGAATTTTGGCTATTGCTATAGCACCCGGAGCTGCCATAATTGATGCAGAGAGCAGGTGTTTTGCAAACTCAAGTTCCATAACCTTGTCTCCGCCTCCAAGCATCCCTATATAGGCAGCAAGAACCCCTCCTGCCATTGTAGACATTCCGGCAGTCATTACCAGCATCACTTCGCTTTTGGTCATTTTGGGGATATACTCCTTTACCATCAAAGGTGCCTCTGTCTGCCCCAGAAAGATGTTGCCTGCCGTAGATAAAGACTCAGCTCCTGTTAGATTAAGGGTCTTTGTAAGCAGCCAGGCCATAGCCCACACTATCCTCTGCAGAATACCAAGGTAGAAAAACAGACTTGTTAATGCAGAGAAAAATATGATAGTTGGAAGTATCTGAAGAACGAAGATGAACCCAAAGTTATTTACATTCATCATTGAGCCAAAAAGAAATGTAGAACCCGCTTTAGTCCAGTCAAGAACAGCAACAAAAATTCCGCCCAAAAACTCAAATATTGCCTGAACTGCAGGAAATGCTATTACAGAGATGGCAATGGTAAACTGAAAGAGGAGTGAGAAACCCACTGTTTTCCAGTTTATATTTTTTCTATCTGTACTGAATATCCAAGCTATGGCCAGCAGTGAGGCCATTCCCAGAATACCTCTAAGTATTGATCCTAAATTGAGAGCAATCTCTTTTTTGGCCAGGATATCTTTGTACGGATTGGCTGCTGTCTCTGCCGCAACGGCCAGAGAATCGGGATTTAAAGCAGCAAAAGAGTTAATCGCAAACAGCGATAGAATAGCAACAAGAATTATTTTTTTCACAGGTCAAATGTTTTGAAAAAGCATTAGAAAGCAAATATAGCTATTATATTATTATCTTTGAGGGTTGTTTACTAAAGATTATGAGATTTGAAAGAGTAGCCCACGATCCTTACTCATCTGCCCGTTGCGGTCTTCTATATACCGATCACGGAGTGATTGAGACTCCTATATTTATGCCTGTAGGCACCGTTGGCTCTGTGAAAGCCGTATACCATCGCGATCTTAAAGAGGATATAAAAGCTCAGATTATACTGGGTAATACCTACCATCTATATTTAAGGCCGGGAATAGATATTATTAAAGAGGCGGGTGGATTACATAAGTTCATATCCTGGGATGGGCCCATTCTTACAGATAGTGGGGGTTATCAGGTATTCTCACTTGCAGAGAACAGAAAATTGACTCAGGAGGGCTGTACTTTTCAGTCTCATATAGATGGTTCTAAGCATCTTTTCACTCCCGAGAGTGTGGTTGACATACAGAGGGTGATAGGGGCAGATATAATCATGGCTCTTGATGAGTGTCCTCCCGGGGATTCAGATCATAACTATGCAAAAAAATCGCTCAAACTAACCCAACAATGGCTGGAGAGGGGGGTAAAACACTTCGATAGTACAGCACCTCTCTACGGCTACTCTCAAACATTCTTCCCTATTGTTCAAGGTTGTGTATATCCCGATCTTAGAAGGGAGGCGGCCCTGCATGCTGTTGAACTTAACAGAGAGGGGTATGCTATTGGAGGGCTATCTGTTGGAGAGCCGGCCGAGGTCATGTATAAGATGATAGAGATTTTAAATCCAATACTTCCTGTTGAGAAACCAAGGTACCTAATGGGTGTGGGAACTCCGGCCAATCTTTTGGAGGCCATTGAGAGGGGAATAGATATGTTCGACTGTGTAATGCCAACCAGAAATGCACGTAATGGAATGCTTTTTACCGGCGAAGGGACAATCAATATAAGGAATAAAAAGTGGGCATCCGATTTCTCTCCTATAGATGCTAATGGCACCTCATTTGTAGATAAGGTCTATTCAAAAGCATATCTGAGACACCTATTTGTTTCTGGAGAGATTCTAGGCGCTCAGATTGCAAGTGAGCATAACCTGGCTTTCTATCTCAAATTGGTTAAGGATGCAAGGATGCATATTAAAAAAGGTGACTTTACCTCGTGGAAAAACAGCTACGTTAAAATATTGGAGAAAAAGCTATAAGATGAACTACAAGATTAATATTCTGGACAGATACATTATTAAGAAGTTTATCGGCACCTATTTCTTTGCACTGCTCATATTTATAGGAATTGTAATAATTTTTGATGTAAGTGAGAAGATAGACAATTTTGTTGAGAAGGGTGCAGGATTAAGAGCAATTGTGGTTCAGTACTACGGGAATTTTATTCCCTACTTCATGAATATGTTCAGCCCTCTTTTTGTATTTATCTCAGTAATATTTTTCACGTCAAAACTTGCATCTCACAGCGAGATTGTTGCTATTCTGGCCGGAGGGGTGAGCTTTAAGAGGATGCTCTACCCATACTTTATCTCGGCTCTCTTCATTGCGATATTCAGCTTGGCTCTTAATCTCTATGTTATTCCACCTGCCAATAAAGTTAGACTTGAGTTTACAGATAAATATATAAAGGATAAATATATCAACACCAATAAAGATATACATCTACAGCTCTCTCCCGGTAATTATGTATATATGGAGTCATTCAATAGCTGGAGCAATATAGCAAACAGATTCACGTTGGAGACAATAGAAGGGCACTCAATAGTTTCTAAGCTCACTGCCGAAACTGCAGTCTGGGATACCACCTTTAATGGTTGGAGACTCTATAACTATTACATTAGAGAGAGCAATAACGGGTCTCAAAAAATTTCACAAGGGTATACAAAAGACACGGTTATTAATCTCACTGCCAACGACCTTAACCAGCGCGACAACTTTGTTGAGTCTTATAACTACAAGGAGCTGAATGATCTGATAAAAACCCAGAAAATGAGAGGAGATAAAAGAGTAATGTATGCTCAAATAGAGAAGCATACACGCTTTGCTTTACCTTTTTCAGCTTTTATTTTAACCTTAATAGGAGTATCCCTTTCTGCCGTTAAGAGAAAGGGAGGTATAGGTCTTAATATAGGAATAGGGCTAGTGCTGAGTTTCTCCTATATTCTGTTTCTAAGGTTTAGCCAGATGTT
Source organism: uncultured Muribaculaceae bacterium (assembly GCA_964469965.1). Taxonomy (GTDB): domain Bacteria; phylum Bacteroidota; class Bacteroidia; order Bacteroidales; family UBA932; genus Bact-08. The sequence goes on from CAYYAM010000001.1 coordinate 98,242, forward strand.
TGTTCATGCGGGGGTGCTCCCTCCGTGGATTGCTCTTTGGGTTCCAAATATGTTGTACACATTGATAGCTGTTGCTCTATACAGGATTGCCCCCAAGTAGATTGAGCTTTTTTGTAAGTACCTCCAGCATATCGTCTACCATCTTCTCCATATCCCACTTAGGGTTCCAACCCCACTCTTCTCTAGCGCAAGAGTCATCCATTGAGTCGGGCCAAGAGGCAGATATCTTTGTTTTTATAGGATCGGGCTGGAATGAAAAGGTTGCAGCGGGGATACGTTTTTTGATTGCTGCAAACAGCTCCTTAGGGGAGAAGCTCATTCCTGTTACATTAAAACTGTTCCTGTGAATAAGCTCATCGGGGTTGCAATCCATAATCTGTGTGCAGGCGGTAAGTGCATCTGGCATATACATCATATCCATATATGTGCTCTCAGGAATAGGGCAGGTGTAGTGTCCCTTCTGGATTATTTCGTAGAAAACCTCTACCGCATAATCTGTTGTGCCTCCCCCGGGGAGAGCCCCGTTAGAGATAATACCGGGGAATCGTACGCTCCTGGTATCAACGCCAAATCTGGAGAAGTAGTAATCACTCATCAACTCTCCGGCAACTTTGCAGACGCCATAGATGGTGTTTGGCCTCATAACTGTATCTTGAGGTGTACCTACGTGAGGGGTAGAGTCTCCAAAAACACCTATCGAGCTTGGAGTAAAGACAGAGCAGTTATACTCCCTTGCCAGCTCAAGCGAGTTGATTAGCGCACCCATGTTTATATCCCATGCTAGTTGCGGATTTTTTTCTCCGGTAGCAGATAGCAGAGCAACAAGATTGTAAATTCTGTTAATATTATTCCTCTTTACAACATCTCTATATGCCTCCATATTAAGGGCATCAAGCTCTATCGCTCTCGAAACCGAAGAGAGTCTATCTACATTCTCCTTTTTGAGATCTGCTGCTATTACACTATCTTCGCCATATAAACCCTGTAAATGGGGGATAAGTTCGGTACCAATCTGTCCGCCCGCTCCTACTACTAAAATGTTCATTCTATTATATCTTTAAGTATATTCTGTAAGTAAAAAGTGGTGCAAAAGTAAGAAATTTATAGCAATATTTGTAAGGTAAATTAACTTTTTTATCATGTTAAAATCGATTGCCATAGAGATGGGGTTTGTGGATTATGGGGCCATACCGGTTGAGCCCATGAACCAAGATCTTGCTATGTTAATGAATTTCTTAGATAAGGGGAGGCACGGCTCTATGGGGTATCTTGCAAGAAATTTACAAATTAGAGAGAATCCCTCTCTCCTGTTAGAAGGGGCAAAGAGCATTGCAGTATTGCTTGTGCCCTACGGCAGATCTATCGAAGGTAATTCAGACAATCCCAAAATTGCATCCTATGCTTTAGGGTTGGATTATCACGATGTAATAAAGAGGAGATTGCACAAATTTTCTGAACGAATGCTTGAGATATATCCCGGTAGCAGCTATAGAGTCTTTACCGACTCTGCACCTCTGTTTGAAAGATCGATGGCAGCCAGGGCCGGTTTGGGCTTTATTGGCAAGAACACTTTTTTAATTAGCAAGAGCAGGGGTTTGAATACTTTGATTGGAGTTATAATTACCGATGCTCAACTGGATTATAGTTCCAATGTTGTAAAGAGCGGTTGCGGAGAGTGTAGAAGATGTTTAGATGCATGCCCTACGGGGGCTCTTCTCTCTGCAGGAGAGATAGATGCAACAAGGTGTTTGTCTTACATAACAATCGAGAAACGGCCCTTCAGCCATCTGGATACCGCACCTTCGGAGCACAATACCCTCTTTGGGTGCGATATATGTATGGATGTTTGCCCTTGGTCAGGCAGGGGAGGCGCAGACGAGTGGATTGAATTCAAGTCTTTTCAGCTCTCCGATGGAAGATGGAGTAACTCTCTCTCTGTAGACGATTGGATGAAAATGGAGGAGGATTTTTTTAAAAGGGAGTTTAGGAACTCTCCCCTGTTGAGAGCAGGGTTGGCTAGAATAAAAATTATTACAGAACAGATTAAACAGAGAGATATATGTGGCAAACAGAGATAGATATAGGGGAACTATGCGGTAGGATTCAATATTCGCATAAAATTTTGTTTATTGGGTCGTGCTTTGCCGCAGAGGTTGGCAATACCATGAAGAACTTAAGATTCAAAGCCCAAGTTAACCCTTTTGGAACCCTCTTTAACCCGGCATCTATATCAAACTCGTTAGAGCGCATTTTTATGGAGAGAGAGTTTGATGAGGGCGATACTGTAAAATGCGGAGATATTGTAAAGAGCTTCTTTTTGGGAAGCGAGCTCTCGGCAAGCACTCTCAATGGCTTTATAGAGCAAAACAATGCTATGTTAAAAAGGGTTGCAAATCACACAAATGAGAGTGATTGGATTGTTATTACACTAGGGACGTCGTGGGTATACAGAGATAAGTTGAGCGGTTCAATAGTGGCAAATTGCCATAAATTCCCCGCTTCGAGATTTACAAAAGAGCTTTTGGAGGTTGAACAGATGGTAGAGATGCTCTCTCCTTTAATTGAGAGACACCCTCAAAAGAGATGGATTTTCACGGTTAGTCCGGTAAGACATCTCAAAGATGGTGCAACTGAGAATATGCGAAGTAAGGCAAGGTTGATACTGGTTGTAGAGAGACTATGCCAAAAGCATACCAATGTTCATTATTTTCCTGCTTATGAGCTATTTATGGACGAGTTAAGGGATTATAGATTCTACGCTTCCGATATGGTTCACCCATCTCAAGATGCAGTGCAATTCACCTGGAAAAGATTTTGCTCATTTGCTGTGGATAGCAGTTGTTTAGAGTTGATGAAAATGGTTGAATCGCTCAACCGGATGAAAGCTCATCGTCCAATCTTCCCTGAAAGCAAAGATTATAAGCTGCTGCAAGAAAAAATAGAGTCTTTAGAGCTAAAACTGGCTCAGGAGGGTCTCTAACTTATTGATAGATTAATTGGAGGTTACAGTTTCTTACCTTTTAAGTAATATTCGATATGCTGCCAGTGGTTAATACTAAGATTAACAACTTTTAAAAACCCTATAATTTAGCATTTTCTAGCTATAATAAATGTTTTTATTTATTTGTTTAAAAGAATTAATAACTCTATATTTGCAATACACACAGTTAACTCAACATCCTAATCAATACAACATGAACAAGGCAGAATTAATATCAGCAATCGCAGCTCAGACAAACCTGACAAAAGTTGATGCAAAGAAGGCGTTGGACGCATTTATCAACGTAGCAACAGAAACTATGAAAAGTGGTGACAGACTTACTCTTGTAGGTTTTGGATCTTTTTCGGTAGGAGAAAGAAACGCACGTAACGGAAGAAACCCACGCACCGGCAAAAAGATTGAAATCGCAGCCAAGAAGGTGGTACGCTTCAAAGCCGGAGCAGAGTTAAACGAGATAATCAACTAATTTGCTCTGAGACCAGATTAGAGAGACGTCCTGCACAGGGACGTCTTTTTTATTTACCGCTCATGTATGCTGTAAAGATTATAACCCTCCCTTTGCTAAATGTAAGAGTATAGCTCTCTCCTGTACACTCGTTTAATGTGGCCTTCCACCAGCTGTCGAAGATCACATTGTCTAATGGATATTTTAGACCTTTTGAGAATATTCTCAACCCGGTGTCGAGTGCAAACAGAGAGATTTGCTCTCCTTTGTGACACGCAATATGTCTGCCGCTTTGTATTGAGTGGAATCTTCCATAATTTGTAAGCATCTCAACAGGTACATCGGCTGTGGCTGTATAGTTCGCAAGTAGGGATATGTTTCCTATGGTATGATCTTCTCTGAGTCCGGTTGCTCCCAAAATTTTTACAGATGAGGGCTCAAGAGTGAGAGAGTAGTTGAAAGCTTTGCTCAAATCGTTTGTCTCTTGGCAGCTATCTTTATGAATTATATTGGAGTACTGCTTTTGCAACTCCACAGAGAGGGAGTCAATATCGCCAACAATTGCATCCGGTACTCTCCCCTTTCTAATCAGAGTTTCTGCGGCACCGTCGCAACAAACTATAAATGAAGCGTTGTGCAGCACCTCAAGAGGTATAGGATGTGAAGGGAACTCACCGTCGGCCAGTATGACAATCTCTCTCATCTTTATTGAAATCTAAAAGATGTAATATCCCTCATGCCGGCAAGAAACTCCTTGATGTTTAACCTTTTTTTTCCGGCAGCTTGAATAGATTCAATCGCTAATGAACCCTCTTTACAGGAGACCTTCAAAAAGCTCTTTCCATCGGTATATATCTCTCCAATAAGAGCCCCCGCTATAGGAGCATCGGCCTTTGCAGAAAAAATTTTAACCGGTATCTCCCTACCTCCCGAAACCAAAACTGAATGTGCACAAGGGTAAGGGCTTAATCCCCTTACCAGATTTGAAATTTGAACAGCCCTTGAACTCCAGTTTATCTTTCCGGTCTCTTTAGTGAGCTTGGGTGCGCTTTTAAGATTCTCTACGGCGTGGAGAGAGTGGTGTTGGTCTTCTGCCATTGCCGTGCCGTTGATTAGAGCTTGAACCGTCTCTACAACCAAATTAGAGCCCATCTCCATCAGTTTGTCATGTAAATCTCCCGCATTATCATGAGCATCAATAGGGCACTCCCTTTGGAAAAGGATGGCTCCGGTATCGATATTTTGATCTATTAGAAAGGTTGTCACTCCGGTTTTAGTCTCACCGTTTATCAAAGCCCAGTTAATTGGGGCTGCACCACGGTATTGGGGGAGCAGAGAGGCGTGCAGGTTAAATGTGCCAAGCTGAGGTATCGACCATATACTTTGGGGTAACATTCTAAATGCAACTACAACGTACAAGTGGGCATTGAGCTGCCTAAGCTCTTCTTCAAAACACGGATCTTTAAGTGATTGCGGTTGAATAACTTTTAATTGATGTTCAACAGCATATCTCTTGACATCACTTTGAGATATTTGCAATCCTCTTCCTACGGGTTTGTCGGGTGTTGTTACAACTCCAACAATGTTATATCCGCTTTTGTAAAGAGCATCCAAAGATGCAGTTGCAAAGGCGGGTGTACCCATAAATACTATCTTACATTCACTGTTTCTCTCCACGATATCTGTTAATTTTGTCTAAGAGTTTATTGAAGAACATTACGTAAGCATCGGCATTGAAAAGCGAGGAGTCTCTGGTTGATTTCCAAGTTAGATACACTCCTATAGGGAAGAGTATCATAGAGGATATGAGTGTGCCAACGGCGGGGGTTATCACTCCGTCTGTGGCTAGTTTCTTTCCACTGATGTCTACTACCCAATAGACAACAAAAAAGAGCATAGATACAATAACCGGTGTTCCAAGCCCCCCTTTTCTGATTATCGCCCCAAGAGGTGCTCCAATGAAGAAGAAGATGAAACAGGCAATAGATAGTGTAAACTTACGAAATCGCTCTATCTTAATCTTTCTAAGAGGGTATACATACTGCGCCTCTTCAATTTGATAGTTATCAAGAAGGGTTACGGCAGTCTCCAGCTGACCTATGGCCATTCTAAGATTTGAGAGCTCCTCCTCCGGTGTTCTCCATCTGTGAAGGGAGTCATACTCAATAGTCCCTTTGTAGTTACGATTGAACACCGTGTCCAGCTCTCTGCTGAAAGAGAGCCCTCCTCCGCTCACCAGGTTTCTGTATTGATAGATCTTTACTTTTGCGTAGGTTGTGTCTAGGGAGTCTCTGGCAACTTTGAGCTGGGAGAGGTTCTGAGCCATTATCTCACTGCTGAATCTGTTTTCATCGCTTCTCTGAAAGGAGTAGTCGGATATTGATATGATAATCTCTTGTTTGGAGAATCCTATTCTCTGAAGAGTAAACGAGGAGTCCATTGATCCGTAATCCCTGGGTTGCTCTTCGTATGAGTATCCGTCAAAAAGGGTGAATACAAGATTCTGCTTATCGGCAGTGAACTTAATTGAACCGGAGTCGGCAAGCGTTAGACTAGTGTTACCTTTAGACTCTTTATGAGTGTAAACCATAACGTCGTAGATAGATCCGGTTCTCTCATCTCTACTGCCGATCCTTATGCTATATCCATCTATGCCATTGTAAAACATACCGGTAGGGATCCTGATCTCCTCTTTTGTTCTGCCGATATCGTCACGAAGAGCATAGATCTTATTATAGGATACAGGGATAAGGTTATTTGAAGCGAAAAAAGCTGCTATGCTTACAAAAAAGGATAGCACAATGAGCGGTCTTAATATTCGCTGTAGAGATATTCCGGCTGCCTTCATGGCGAGTAACTCGTTATTCTCTCCCATTCCCCCCAGAGCCATGATAGAGGCAAGCAGAGTGGCAATGGGAAGTGCCAACGGAATGAGGGTTGCAGAGCCCCATCCCAGAAACTCGAGTATAACAAGTGCACTCAGACCCTTACCAACCAGCTCATCTATGTAGAGCCACAGAAACTGCAGCATCAGTGCAAATATCACGATGAGGAAAGTAAGGGTAAATGGCCCTAGAAATGACTTAACTAAAAACCGGTCTAATTTTTTCAATGTCTTAATTATTAGATACCCTGTGAGGCAACAATCTCTATCAGCTTGTCAACTGCAGAATCTATGCCCTCTTTTCTGTCTCCTCCTGCAGTTGCAAAAAAGCTCTGTCCTCCTCCTCCTCCGTTTATCATTTGTGCAACAGCTTTGATATCTTTAGATGCGTTATATCCATGCGCGGTAAGATCGTCGGTGTACATTAAGGCAACAGCCACTTTGTCTGAATGAGTGTACCCTGCAATGAAGGCCGTTTGTGTTGTCTCATGCCTTAGCATAGAGGCAACACTTTTAATGAGTTCGGCGTGGGCTTCTCCTTTGAAAACAATAATATTGGTGCCGTTAATGATCTGTTTTTGAGACAATAGTCTCTCTTTAAGCGTATGCGCCATCTGTTTTGTAGTCTCCTCGGCTTTTCTTTTTGCCGATTCGTTTTCTGCTATCAGCTTCTGGATTGAACCCGTAATATTTGGGGTGTTGTTGAGAAGAGTACGCACACTGCGAGTAATGTCTTCTAAATTCTCTACATGCCTCTCTGCATTTTCACCGGTTGTTGCCTCTATACGTCTCACTCCGGCTGCAATTGCAGATTCAGATAATATTTTGAAAAGTCCGATATTTCCTGTGCGGGAGGTGTGTGTTCCACCACATAACTCAATAGAGTCACCAAACTTAATAACCCTCACAAAGTCGCCGTACTTCTCTCCGAACAGAGCAATTGCGCCCATCTCTTTTGCCATCTCAACAGGCATCGAGCGGTGCTCATCTCTGGTGGTATTCATTCTAATGTACTTATTAACCAGGTTCTCAACTCTTCTAAGATCTTCATCGGATATTTTTTCAAAGTGAGAGAAGTCAAAACGGAAGTGGGAGTGAGTTACCATTGAGCCCTTCTGCTCAATGTGAGTTCCCAACACCTCTCTGAGGGCTTTGTGAAGCAGATGGGTTGCCGTATGGTTGTTTGCCGTGTTGTCCCTTTTTTCTGCATCTACCTTTGCAACAAAGGTTTCATATGGGTCAGAAGGCAATTTGTCTGAAAGATGAATATTTAGATTGTTCTCTTTAACTGTATTTGTGATGGTTATCACCTCTCCTCTTGGTGATACGATTATGCCGGTATCTCCCATTTGTCCACCGCTCTCGGCGTAAAACGGGCTCTTGTCAAAAACCAGTTGATAGTACTCCCTGTTCTTGGCTTTTACTCGCCTGTATCTTACAATTTTTATAACCTCTTCTAGATTATCGTATCCTGTGAATTCCCATCCGTTTTGAGGAGCACACTCTACCCAGTCGTCTTCTTGTGTTGCAGATGCACGTCTGCTGCGCTCCTTTTGCATCTCCAGCTCCTTCTCAAACTCATTATGGTCTATGCTGAACCCCTTCTCTTTTGCTATCAGTTCGCTCAAATCTATTGGGAATCCGTAGGTGTCGTAAAGAACAAAAGCATCTGCTCCAGTTATTTTTGCAGTGGCTTTGTTCTTCTCCATAAGAGAATCAAGCAACCTTATGCCTTTGTCCAGTGTTCTTAGAAATGACTCCTCCTCCTCTTTTATAACTTTTTCTATAAGTGTTTTTTGCGATTTCAGCTCGGGGAATGCATCTCCCATCTCATGTACCAAGGTGGGAACCAGTCTGCACAGCAGAGGTTCGTCTGAGTTTAAGAAGGTGTATCCATACCTCACGGCTCTACGTAGGATTCTTCTTATTACATATCCGGCCTTTACATTTGATGGAAGCTGACCATCGGCAATAGAGAAACTGATTGCCCTAATATGATCGGCAATTACCCTCATTGCGATATCTGTCTGATTATCTTTGCCGTACTCTTTACCTGTCAACTCCGATATTTTTGAAATCATACCTGAGAAGACATCGGTATCGTAATTGCTTTTTTTGCCCTGCATAGCCATACAGAGTCGCTCCAACCCCATCCCTGTATCTACGTGTCTGCTTGGAAGCTGAACAAGCTCGCCATTAGCTTTACGGTTATACTGGATAAAAACCAGATTCCATATCTCTACAACCAGGTGGTGCCCTTTGTTAACCAGCTGAGCACCGTTAGTGTGTTTGCGCTCTTCATTATCTCTGATGTCTATGTGGATCTCACTGCAAGGTCCGCACGGGCCTGTATCTCCCATCTCCCAGAAGTTATCCTTTTTATTTCCGTATAGTATGCGCTCTGCCGGAAGATACTTTAGCCATTCGGCTTTTGCCTCAGAATCGGGGTCGATACCATCTTCGCTGCTCCCTTCAAACACAGTAGCATAGAGCCGGTCTTTGTCCAGTTTATACACCTCTGTGAGTAGCTCCCACGCCCACGCAATCGCATCCTTCTTAAAGTAGTCACCAAAGCTCCAGTTCCCAAGCATTTCAAACATCGTGTGGTGGTAACTGTCGTGCCCAACCTCCTCCAGATCGTTGTGCTTCCCGCTTACTCTAAGACATTTTTGAGTATCGGCTACCCTCAGGTGTGCAGGAGTTGTGTTGCCCAAGAACCAATCTTTAAACTGATTCATTCCGGCATTGGTAAACATTAAAGTGGGGTCGTCTTTTACTACCATAGGGGCAGAAGCAACAATGGTGTGCTGTTTGCTTTCAAAAAAACGTAAAAAGTTGTCTCTTATCTCTTTTGATGTCATATGTAATGTTGGAGTTATCTGGTTATATAAATTGAACCACAAAAATAGGTTTTTTATTAAAATTATATAAATTTGCAGCTAATAAAGAGCTGTTTTTATAAGATGTCGAGACAAAAAAGATATAAATTTAATCCCGAAACACTTGCATACGAGATTCATAAAATACCTGCAAGGGTAAGGTTCTCCAAAGGATTTGTTATGTTCTTGCTGAGTCTTATGGTCTCTGTTGGTTATTATGCAATCTACACAAAGTATCTGAATCTTGAAACACCAAAGGCCCTATCTCTCAAAAGAGAGAACGAAGAGCTGGCTACGAGACTTGAACTTATTAACCGCAGATTTGAGAGTGCAAATAGATCTCTCCTGGCACTTCAGATGAGAGATAACTATGTATACAGGCCAATATTCGGTATGGAGGAGATTCCTCAAGAGGTAAGAAACGCCGGCTTTGGAGGTGTTGACAGATACTCCTATCTAAAGAATTTTGAAAAGTCGGGTATACTAAGTAAAACTGCATACAACCTGGATGTGTTGTATAAAAAAGCTTATGTTCAATCTAAGTCATTCGACGATCTCTCTCTACTTGCAAGAAATGCCGACGAAATGACGCTGTGTGTTCCTGCCATCCCGCCTGTTAATATTGGCTCTTCAAAGCTAAGATTCTCAAGCAGTTTTGGGTATAGAAGAGATCCGTTTCACGGAGACTACAGAATGCACACAGGGGTAGATATATCGGGGCCTGTAGGGGAGCCGATCTATGCAACCGGGAACGGTAAGGTGGTTGAGATAGGTTTTGACTTTTTCGGATACGGGAATTTTGTACTCATAGATCATGGGTTTGGATACAAAACTAGGTATGCGCACCTTAAGAGTGCCGATGTCACAATAGGCAGAGTTGTAAAGAGAGGAGACACCATTGGCAGGATGGGCAATACAGGCAGATCTAAAGGTCCGCACCTGCATTACGAGGTAATCTACAGAAACCGACCGGTTAATCCGCTCAACTACTACAACAGAGACGTTAATGAAGAGGAGTTTGCTGCACTAATTAATCCTGCGGTATAAGCAATGAGTAAATACAGGTTTAACAGAGAGCAGCTCAGGTTTGTAGAGGACAAACTAGGGCTTACGGGAAAATTCAATATGGTTTTCAGGTATGTGTTGGGCAGCGTTTTGTTGGCTGTTCTATACTACCTCATTTTTGCCGCCCTTTTCAATACCGGAGAGGAGGTAATGTTGCAGAGAGAGAATGACATACTCAATTCGGAGTATAGAAGATCTCTTGAAAAACTTGATGTATTAGACAATGTAATTGCCGACCTCAAAAGGAGAGACAGAGAGATATATATGAGCATCTTTAAATCTGCTCCGCCCGAGCTGCTCAATGAGTACAATCCAAGATTGTATGTGCAGCTTGACACTTCATCTGACCTCTCGCTTGTTAACTACTCCTCCGACAGAATAAAATTCACAGAGTATCTTGCTCAGGAACAGATAAAAAAGATAGAGAGTATCTACTCCCAACTTAAAGGGAATGATATGTTGAAATATATACCGGCCATTCTCCCGATTAGGGGAATGAGCGTATCTCAAACAGGGGCAGGTACCGGTAGAAAGATACACCCGTTTTACAAAACCATGAATGACCATACAGGGTTAGATCTGTTGGCCGGAATAGGCACAGAGGTGTTGGCAACTGCAAACGGCACAGTATTGGCAGTTGAGAGATCGGACAGAGGAAGAGGTAATCAGGTTACAATAGTTCACGAGGGGGGGTACGAGACATACTATGCCCATTTGGGAGATATATTGGTAAGAAAGGGAGAGAGGGTCTCCAGAGGAACAGTGATTGCCAGGGTAGGAAACAGCGGACTCTCATTCGCACCTCATCTGCATTACGAGGTGAGAAGAGGGGGTAAAATTATGGATCCGGTAAACTATTTTTTTGCAGAACTTAAGCCGGGCTCATATAGAGAGATGGTTATAACAGCTCTCAACAGCGGGCAATCTATGGACTAATGAAACAAATTATTTACTATGCCATACAAAGAGTTTAAAATTGAGAAGCTGTACTATACCATAGGAGAGGTAGCCGAAATCCTTGGTGAGAACACCTCATTGGTACGTTTCTGGGCTCAAAAATTCCCCGAGTACATTAAACCGGCAAGAAACAAAAAGGGTAACAGACTATTTACTGCCGACGATCTTTCAAACTTTAGAGTTATACACTACCTGGTAAAAGAGAGGGGAATGACTCTTGAAGGAGCTTCAAAAAGGTTAAAAGACAACAAAACAGGGGAGGATAGGAGAGTAGATGTGGTTGAGATCTTGGGTAATATAAGAGAGAGACTCAAAGAGGTCTCAGATATGTTGGTTTAGGGAGGGATTGAATGGAGACTAATGTAAACGATGTTATTATAGCTATTGAGGAGTTTGCTCCTGCCTCTTTACAAGAGAGTTGGGACAACTCTGGATTGATTGTAGGCAGTAAGAGTAATTTGGTTAGCAAAGCACTTCTCTCTTTAGACTGTACATTAGAAGTGGTAAACGAGGCAAAGGAGATAGGGGCCAATCTTATAATAACGCATCACCCTATTATCTTTAAAGGGATAAAACAGATAACAGATGAATCGGTTATAGGTAAAGTGATTTTCGAAGCAATAAAAGCAGATATA
>CAYYAM010000001.1:110207-140767 GCA_964469965.1 uncultured Muribaculaceae bacterium
GAGAGTGAGATAGATGTCCTGGATCTTATGATTTCAGTTTTATTGAAAAAAATACCTAACTTTGCGGTTTGCAAAAGTGAAAGAAATAATAATCCCATATATTATCATTAATTGATTATGTCAGCAGCTAAAACAAAAGCACCTATAGAGACTCCGCTAGACGGCGGAACCTTTATTTCATTACAAAAGAGTTCGGTAGAGGGCGATCTCACAATGGAGTCTAAACTTTACCTGCTCTACAAGCTACAGCAGACAGATTCCAAAATTGACAAAATCCATCTTTTAAGAGGAGAGCTTCCTTTGGAGGTTCAAGATCTGGAAGATGACATACTTGGGCTAAAGACTCGCCTAGACAATCTTCAACAGGAGACAAAAGAGATTGAGAAGACCATATCACAAAAGAAGATAGATCTGGAAAACTCCAAATCTCTGATTGAGAAGTACACCTCTCAGCAAAATAATGTTAAAAATAATCGTGAGTACGACTCTCTATCAAAAGAGATAGAGTTTCAAGGTTTGGAGGTTCAGCTTTCAGAAAAGAGAATCAAGGAGAATACCCTTTTACTTGCAGAGAAGAAGGCACTATTGGCAGAGACTGTAAAGCAGGCCGATGAGAGGGCGTTGGATTTGGAAAATAAAAGAAAAGAGCTTGAATCAATTATCTCTGAGACAGCAAAAGAGGAGGAGGAGCTTCTTAAATATTCAGAGGAGATACAGAGTCAGATAGACGCAAGATTACTTGCTGCCTACAAAAAGGTAAGATCTAATGCTAGAAACGGACTTGCCGTGGTAACAGTAAGAAGAGACGCATGCTCGGGCTGTTTTAACAAGATACCTCCGCAAAGACAGATGGATATTGCTTCCAGCAAGAAGATTATAGTATGCGAATATTGCGGAAGAATTCTTGTTAATGCCGAATTTGAAAGCGAGTAGATGGAACGACAGCCCTATACTATAAGGGAGCTGTTTTTTAGGCATGTAGCACAAACTTCTCCCTCTCCCTTAGGTTTAGAGATAAATAGGGCAGAGGGGGTGTTTTTATTTACACCCCAAGGAAGAAAGATTATGGACCTTGTCTCGGGTGTTTGTGTGTCAAACACCGGACATGGTAACCGTGAGATATTAAATGCAGTTAAAGATCAGGTAGATAGACATATGCACCTTATGGTGTACGGAGAGATAATTCAATCTCCTCAATCGGAGCACGCTGCACTTTTAACCTCATGCCTGCACCCCTCCCTAAACTCTGTTTACTATGTCAATTCGGGCAGCGAAGCCAATGAAGCTGCTTTAAAACTGGCAAAAAGGGCAACCAATAGAAGAGAGATTGTGTCTTTTGTTGGTAGTTATCATGGCAGCACACACGGAGCTCTTAGCGTAATGGGGAGTGAGGAGTTTAAAAATTCGTTCAGGCCTCTTCTACCGGGTGTCATTAACATTAACTTTAACTCTTTTGAAGATCTATCTCTGATTACAGAGAAAACAGCATGTGTGATAGCCGAGCCGGTTATGGCAGAGGCGGGTGTTGTTATACCTTTGGATGGATACCTTGAGGCCCTTAGAGAGAGGTGTAACGAGACAGGAGCAATTCTAATATTTGATGAGATTCAGACAGGTTTCGGAAGATGCGGAGAGCTGTTTGCTTATCAGAAGTATGGAGTGGTTCCTGATATCCTTACCCTAGCAAAAGCGTTGGGTGGAGGTATGCCTTTGGGCGCTCTGGTAGCATCTTCTAAGCTTATGAAAATGTGGCAGAGTAACCCTGTTTTGGGGCATATTACAACATTCGGAGGACATCCCGTATGTTGTGCGGCAGCCCTGGCATCTCTTAAAATTCTATTAAGAGAGAGGTGGGTGCCTGAGGTTAGTGAAAAGAGTGCTATATTTGTAAATAGTCTAAAAGGGCACAGGGCGGTTAAGGAGATAAGAGCAGAGGGGCTTCTTATTGCAGTAGATCTTAAGGAGAGAGAGTATGCCTCTAAGATTCTTGAGATACTTTTGGAGGAGGACATATTGAGTGATTGGTTCCTGTTTTATCCAACTGCCTTTAGAATAGCCCCGCCCCTCTCAATTACAAAAGAGGAGGTAGAGTTGGCGGTTAAAGCAATAATAAGAGCATTGGATAGATTAAATTAGCAGGATATGGCAAAGACAAGCTTTAAGGGGAGAGCAAAAGGGGATGCAAATATAGATGTGTTGGGTTTGGAGATGGGCAAGCGCCCGCCCCAAGCTATAGATATAGAGGAGGCGGTACTAGGAGCACTAATGCTTGAGCCATCTGCCATTACAGATGTACTGGATATAATCAGCCCGGACTGTTTCTATAAAGAGATCAATCGAAAAATATTTACGGCTATCTCATCTTTAGCCTCAAAACACGCCCCCGTAGACCTTTTCACAATCTCAGAAGAGTTGAAGAGCAGCGGTGATCTTGAAATAGTGGGAGGGGTCTCTTATTTGAGCCAGTTAAGTATGAAGATTGGAGCTGCGGCTCACCTCGACTATCATGCTAAGATATTGGTTCAGAAGTATATTCAAAGAGAGCTAATATCAATATCGTACAGTGTTCAGAAAGATGCCTTCGACGATGCTACATCGGTAGATGACCTTTTGGATACCACTCAACAGAAACTCTTTACTCTTGCCGATAGAAATATGCGTAAAGAGGCCCAGGTTATACAATATGTTATTAACGATGCCATAGATGAGCTGCAGAGAAATCAGCTTCGTCAGGATGGTTTAAGCGGCATACCTTCGGGCTACACAGCAATAGACCGGGTAACCTTAGGGTGGCAACCTTCCGATCTTATAATCATAGCAGCAAGACCCTCTATGGGTAAAACCGCATTTGTGCTTACAATGGCCAGAAATATGGCTGTTGAACACAAAGTTCCTGTGGCCTTTTTCTCACTTGAGATGTCTAGTGTACAGCTTGTAAAAAGATTAATGATAAGTGAAACCGGCCTCGACTCAGACAAGATAAAAGGTGGTAAAAAATTACAAGACTTTGAGTGGGAGCAACTTAATATGAGACTCCGGCAGTTAGTAAAAGCTCCCCTCTATATAGATGATACGCCATCTTTGAGTATTAATGAACTCCGATCTAAAGCAAGAAAGCTTGTATCTATTCATGGGGTAAAGATGATTGTTATAGACTACCTTCAATTGATGACCGGCCCTCCCGAGCTTAGGGGAATGAGAGAGCAGGAGGTATCTGCAATTTCAAGATCTTTGAAGGCAATAGCTAAGGAGCTGAATGTTCCCGTTATCGCACTCTCGCAGCTCAGCAGAGCAGTGGAGACAAGGGGTGGTTCTAAGAGGCCGCAGTTAAGCGACCTTAGAGAGTCGGGTGCAATTGAGCAGGATGCCGACTTAGTACTGTTTATCCATAGACCGGATTATTACGGTAATGCCGATGAAAATCCGGCAATGAAAGGGGTTACAGATATAATAATCGCAAAGCATAGAAATGGTGCTGTGTGCGATGTTCAGCTTAAGTTCAGAAATTCCGAGGTTAGATTTGTTGATATAACCGATCCGGCTCTTGAGAGTGACCCCTTTGGAAGTGCTGCTGTTGAGACATACTCATCCAGAATGAACAGCGAATCGTTTATGTCTAACTCAGACTTCGACAGAGAGTTCTGATATGAAACAGCTATTGACAACAATTTCTCTTCTGGTTGCTCTCATTGCGGGGGCTCAGCAGAGAGAGTGTATCCCGGTTAGAAATATTCCTGAAGAGAGAAGGGCATTCGATAGCGGAGAGAGGGTAACCTATATCATAAATTACACATGGGGAATGGTAAAGACAGATGTGGGTGAGGCAAAGGTATCTCTAAACAGAAAAAGGGATGATACTTACGGAGACCACTTTCACGCAGTGATTACAGGAACAACATATAAGTTTTACGATGTCTTTTTTAAGGTTAGAGACCTTTTTGAGTCGAAATTCAGCCCCGAAAACGGTAGACCATACTACTTTCACCGTGATATATCTGAGGGAAAGTATAAGATTAAAAACACTTTTTACTTTAACCCAAACTACACTATAAATGCAAGAGTTGAGAGAAAGAACTCTCAGATTAAAGATACGCTTTTAAAAGGGAGAGAGTGTACTTTCGACCTTGTATCTCTATTCTATTTTGCAAGAAATATAGATTTTTCAAACATTCCGGCAGGTGTTGAGCAACCTATCTCTTTTGCTGTAGACGATGAGATTTTTGAGATGTACTATAGGTTTATTGGAAAAGAGGTAAAGAGGATTCAGGGGTTGGGACAGTTCAATACACTCAAGTTTGCAGCAAGGGTAGTTGCCGGAGAGGTATTCTCGGGCAAAGAGGAGTTGATTATTTGGGTTACAGACGATAGAAATAAAGTTCCTCTGATGTTTGAAACCCCTATTATTGTGGGAAAAGTAACCGGAAGAATCATCTCGTTTGAAAATCTGAAGTTTCCACTGTCGAGTAAAATAAGATAATAGATGAGTAAGGAGAGTAATATTAATCACGAAGGAGTTGTAATAGAGATAGATGAGCAGACTATTTTTGTTGAAATTCTTAGCAAATCGGCTTGTGCCTCATGCCATGCAAAGGGGGCTTGCTCATTGGGAGATACAAAAGTAAAGGTAGTTGAGGTAGAGAACAGATACCCCGGCCTTTACGAGAAGGGAGAGAGTGTAAATGTAGTTCTCAAAAAGACAATGGGATATAAGGCATTGTGGATATCCTATGTAGTTCCTCTAATTATACTTTTGCTTTTATTAGTATCTTTGTCGTCGCTCCAATTTTCTGAGCCCGTAACGGGAATCTCTATAATTGCAGCATTGGCTGTTTACTATACTATAATCTGGATAATGAGAGACAGATTGAAGCGAGAGTTTGAATTTGCTATTGAAAAACTTAAATAGATAATGACAACAACAATACTATTCACTATTGTAAGCCTTACCGTTTTAGGTTCGGTACTGGCCTTAATACTCTATTTTGTTGCACAAAAATTTAAAGTAGAAGAGGATCCTAGAATAGATCTAACAGAGGCGGCTCTTCCGGGGGCTAATTGCGGAGGTTGCGGCTATGCGGGTTGCAGAGCTTTTGCCGAGGCGTGCGTAAAAGCCGATGAGTTGGACTCTCTCTTCTGCCCTGTTGGTGGAAATGATGTTATGAAAAGCGTATCGGCTGTATTGGGTAAAGAGGTGAAGGAGGTTGCCCCAAAAGTTGCAGTTGTGAGGTGTAACGGAAATTGTGACGTAAGACAAAAGACCAACCACTACGATGGATACTCGTCATGTGCTGTTATGGCATCTCTCTATGCCGGCGATACAGCATGCAGCTTTGGCTGTTTGGGGCAGGGCGATTGCGTTGTTGTTTGTAATTTTGACGCAATAAAAATGGATCCCAGAACAGGGCTTCCCGAGGTGGATCAAGATAAGTGCACAGCATGTGGAGCGTGTGTCAAGGCCTGTCCAAAATTTATTATTGAACTTAGAAATAAGGGGCCTAAAAACAGACGAATCTTTGTCTCATGCGTAAACAAAGATAAAGGAGGAGTGGCAAGAAAGGCATGTGCTGTTGCGTGTATAGGGTGCTCGAAGTGTCAAAAGGTATGTCCTTACGAGGCTATAACAATGTCTAACAACCTTGCCTATATAGATTATAACAAATGTAAATTGTGCAGAAAGTGTGTAACTGAATGCCCTACACGAGCGATATGGGAGGTGAATTTTCCTGTAAGAGTTCCAAAAAAGGAAGAGAGTTCCGTAAATGAATAATAAACCAAACATCATACTATGAGCAGAACATTTTCAATTGGTGGAATCCATCCTCACGACCACAAGATATCTGCAGGCGCGGCTATCGAAGATTTTCCGTTGATGGAGACTGCCTATATATCTGTTTCTCAGCATTTGGGTGCTCCTGCCGAGCCTGTAGTTGCCAAGGGCGACAGGGTAAAAACCGGGCAGCTGATTGCCAAGGCAAATGGCTTTATATCTGCAAATATACACTCATCTGTATCTGGAGTGGTGACCTCCATTGACAGTCTGCCCGATCTTGCCGGTAATCTTATCCCTCATATTGTAATAAAGGTAGAGGGAGACGAGTGGGTTGAGAGTATAGACAGATCGGAAGAGATTGTACGAGATATTAAGGCAACTCCAAAGGAGATTCTGGCAAAAATTGCAGAAGCAGGTATTGTAGGGCTGGGAGGTGCAGCTTTTCCAACCCACATTAAACTTTCTCCTCCACCCAACAAAAAGGCAGATGCCCTTTTGATTAATGGAGCAGAGTGTGAACCGTATCTTACTTCTGACTATAGAATAATGTTGGAGAGCCCCGAGCAGATATTAATTGGAACAAAGATTATGATGAGTGCCCTTGGGGTAAACAGAGCATTCATTGGAATAGAGGAGAACAAGCCGGCTGCAATAAAGGCAATGAAAAAGATTGGCTCAAAGCATTATAAAGATATTAAAGTTGTTTCCCTAAAAAAACGTTATCCTCAAGGCGGAGAGAAGCAGTTGATAGACGCAATTCTGGGTAGGCAGGTTCCATCTATGGGATTGCCTATAGATGTTGGAGTTGTGGTTCAGAATGTAGGGACTGCATTGGCGGTTTACGAGGCGGTTCAGAAGAACAAACCACTATTTGAAGGAATTGTTACCGTAACAGGTAAGTGCATGACCGAACAGAGGAACTTTAAACTTAGAGTAGGCACAAGCTTCGATACAATAATGTTTGCTATAGGAGGATTCCCGAAAGATGCCGTCAAGCTGATCAGCGGTGGACCTATGATGGGAAAGGCAGTCTCCAGACTTGAAGCAGCATCTGTTAAGAGCACATCTGCCCTTCTATTACTTACCGATGAGGAGACCAGGCGCGGAGAGGAGGGGAACTGTATAAGATGCGCAAAGTGTGTAGATGCTTGCCCGATGGGGCTGGAGCCATACCTTTTGAACAGACTTGCAAGAGCAGGGAGAACAGAAGATTTAGAGAGCAATATGGTACATGACTGCATAGAGTGTGGTTGTTGTATATACTCTTGCCCGTCAAATATTCCGTTGCTGGATACCATCAGATTATCTAAAGCACAGGTACTAAAAATAATAAGAAGCAGACCTAAAAAGTAAAATCATAATTTAAAAGATGAAAAAACTGGTAGTTTCACCTGCACCACACCTGCATGGAAAAGAGAGTACAAGAAGCTTAATGAGGGACGTTATAATTGCACTTGCCCCTTCACTGCTTGTATCTATCTACTTTTTCGGCTTTTCGGCTATAAAACTGGCCTTTGTTGGTGCAATAACTTGCGTTCTTGTAGAGTATGCAATTCAAAAATACATAATAAAGAGTAAAGTATCGGTAAACGACTACTCAGCAGCACTAACCGGTCTGCTGCTTGCCCTTAACTTGCCCCCCAATTCACCATGGTGGATAGTATTTATTGGCTCTGTTGTGGCCATAGGTGTTGCAAAGATGAGCTTTGGCGGCTTGGGGCAAAATCTGTTTAATCCTGCACTGGTTGGAAGGGTTTTTCTCTTGGTGTCGTTTCCTGTGATAATGACAGACTGGACAATTCCCAACTCATGGTTTAGAGAGGGAATTGACGCATCTACGGGTGCAACGGCTCTCTCGATAGTTAGAGAGGGTCTTTCCAAAGGATTGACCATGGATGAGATATTTGCCGCAAATAACTTCTCGTATGCAGAGATGTTATTTAGTAAGATTGGCGGCTCTGTGGGTGAGGTGTCGGCATTGGCCCTACTTTTTGGATTGGCATATCTGCTTATAAGAAAAGTAATCAGGCCACACATTCCGCTCTCAATTTTTGCAAGTATTGTTGTGTTTTCGGGAGGGCTTTGGCTCATTAATCCTGCTCACTACCCCGATCCGCTATTTACCTTGCTTACCGGAGGTATTTTAATTGGCGCCATCTTTATGGCTACAGACTATGTAACGTCTCCCATGAGCACCCGGGGGATGGTGATTTACGGTGTAGGGATTGGTCTGCTCACTGTTTTGATAAGAAACTTTGGAGCATACCCGGAAGGAATCTCTTTTGCGATTCTAATCATGAATGCAACAGTTCCTCTGCTCAACAGCTATTTCAAACCAAAAAAATTTGGAAAGGAGGTGAATAATGGCTAAAGAATCTTCAATGAAGAATATGCTCATTACCCTGGGGGGTGTCACTCTGATTGCATCGGCTTTGCTGGGGTGTGTTTACGCTCTAACCAAGGGCCCGATAGATGCGGCAATGATTGCAAAGACAAACAGCGCTATTTCAAGTGTAGTTCCCGATTTCGACAACGATCCCTCTTCCGATCTCTTCAAGATAGATTTACAGGGGAAGGATTTTAAAGTATATCCTGCAAAAAAGGGGGATGAGATTGTTGGGTACGCAATAGAGAGTTATGCATCGGGCTTTGGAGGTAGAATATCTATAATGGTTGGATTTGATGCAAAAGGGAGTATCACCAATATTTCTGTATTATCGCATACAGAGACTCCCGGCTTGGGAGATAAGATTGAGCCATCTAAGAGCTCATTTAGTGCTCAATTTGCAGGAAAGAGCCCCGAGGACTTTAAAATTTTAGTTAAAAAAGATGGAGGAGACGTAGATGCAATTACCGCCTCTACAATCACCTCAAGAGCATACTGCGAAGCTGTGACAACAGCTTATGAGGTTTTCAAAAAATGCACCGAGGAGAGCTCTAAAAAGGAGGTAACAAATGAGTAAACTAAATTTAATTACCAAGGGGATAATTAAGGACAACCCCATATTTGTACTATTGTTGGGTATGTGTCCTACTCTTGGAACAACAACATCGGCAATAAATGGTCTGGGGATGGGTCTTGCAACAACCTTTGTACTTATACTCTCCAATATGGTTATCTCATCAATCTCTGGCCTTATTCCAAACAAGGTTAGAATCCCCTCTTATATTGTTGTTATAGCGGCATTTGTAACTATTCTTCAGTTACTTATGCAAGCTTATACGCCGGGACTATACGAGACGTTGGGGCTCTTTATCCCACTGATTGTTGTAAACTGCATTGTTCTTGGAAGAGCAGAGGCGTTCGCTTCAAAAAATCCGGTTTCAGACTCGGCCTTAGACGGGATTGGTATTGGGCTGGGCTTCACCTTGGGTTTAACAATATTGGGAGCAGTAAGGGAGCTTTTAGGAAGTGCCTCACTGTTTGGAATTAAATTCATTAATGGAGACGGAATGTTGGTTTTTATCCTGGCACCGGGTGCATTTATAGCATTGGGCTACCTATTGGTGGTATTTAATAAGTTTAAGTCTAAACTCTCTAAATAAGTGTGAGATATGGAGTACATTATTATAATAATATCTGCTGTATTTGTTAACAATATCCTTCTCTCTCAATTTTTGGGAGTATGTCCGTTTTTGGGTGTTTCAAATAAGGTTGGTACAGCTGCCGGAATGTCTGGGGCTGTTACATTTGTTATGGCTGTTGCAACTTTGGTTACCTACCTTCTTCAATATTACGTTCTTGTTCCACTTGGAATAGAGTTTATGCAAACAGTGACATTTATTGTAGTTATTGCATCGCTCGTTCAGATGGTAGAGATCATCTTAAAAAAAATCAGCCCCGCACTATATCAGGCACTGGGAATTTTCTTACCTTTAATTACAACTAACTGTGCCGTGCTTGGTGTAGCCATACTGGTTGTCTCAAAAGAGTTTACATTCGGAGGAGATCCAGCCATGCTCAATATGCCTCAGGCAGTAGTGTTTGCAATAGCAAACGCACTGGGTTTTGGACTTGCAATGATATTGTTCGCAGGACTGAGAGAGCAGCTTGAGCTGGCTAATGTGCCTAAAGAGTTTAAAGGGACGCCGATTGCTCTTATCACTGCCGGTATACTTGCTCTCTCATTTATGGGATTTGCAGGATTGGTTTAGAGGTATAAACAAAAAAAAGAAAAATCTTCTCCTTATGGAAAAGAACCTTATGGAAATTGAACAGATCCTCCGGGAGGAGGGTACTGTTAAGGCATATTCACTTTTGAAGGAGTTTCTGGAAAAGGAGCCCGAAAATGCCGAAGCATGGTACTTAATGGGTGGAATACTCCGGCGTGAGCAGCATTGGGGAGAGGCAATAAATGCTCTGAACAGAGCAAAGTTCTTAAACCCATCGGGGCCTGCAGCCCATGCAATAGAGCATATTTACGAAATACTCCGATTTCAGAACACCGACCTCATGAATCCATAGGGTTACTCTACAGAGCCCTCTTTGTAGAATTTTCCTACAGGGTCGCCAATATTAAACGTTACAGACTCTATAGGAGTGTTGGTTCCCTGAAAAAACTCCACATCAACGTTACCCACTCCGGGAACACTCATCACAAAGGTGTGCCGGTTCTTGTGTTTTAAAGGTATCTTGTTCAGAGATTTTAAAGAGAACAGAAGCTCTTCTCCCTCTTGTTCTACGGTGATTTTTCCGAATGCCTCTTTATAGTATACTCCTGTATAAAGATCTCTTCTTAAAGAGGCGATGGAGTCTTTTTTAGCCTCTTGATCTCGTTGAGGAGATGATCTCATAAATTGAGCAAGATAGTGGCCCCTCCAATCTCCGGAGTCCTCTCCTCTGTATAGATCTATAATCTCCCGGGCAATTGCCATATGTGGATTAGTAGTATTTCCGGCATTGGTAAGTATTGCCATACCTAAATTTTTCTCGGGATAGAGTGCTACTAATGAAGTATAACCATATGCAAGCCCGGTATGTCTTATAAGTCGGCCCCATCTGCTCTGCTCTATAGTCCAACCCTGAGCATAATTATTAAGGAAAGTAGAGTCATGGCCGCTTATTGTTTGAGGTGCGAATAGCTGGCTGTGATTTGTGGTTGAAATAATCTCTTTCCCGTCAAAAACACCCTTTGATAAATTAAATATAATCCAGTTAGCCATATCTTCGGCCGTAGATACAACAAATCCCGCCGGTGCAACCGCCGATAGCCAGGCAAAACCTCTGTCACTATCTGTTCTTGGCTCAAATTTAATTAACTCTCCCTCTTTATAGTGTCTATGACCTTTAGCCATCCCTTGGCCCGATTTCCAGACAAAGGCCCCGGTTGTAGTTGATTTCATAGCCAGAGGTGTAAAGAGATGCTCTTTAATTGCACTATCCCATGATAACCCCGAGTACTTCTCAATAATTTTTGCTGATACGGTAAACATAGCGTTATTGTAAGCGTATGTGCTTCTAAAACTGTAAGTTGGTTCAATGTGTTTTAGGATTGAGTAGATTTCGTCTCTGTTATACCCAAAATGTGGAAGATCGTCGGTGGCATAGGCACGAAAACCTGTCTTATGAGTCATTATATCTCTTATCTCTATGTTTTGGGTAACCCAAGGGTCAAAAAGTTGAAAGTCGGGGAGATGATTTACAACTTTATCGCTCCACTTAATCTCATTTTTCTCCATAGTAATGGCAAGCAAGGCAGCTGTCATTGCTTTTGATGTAGAGGCAATAACAAACCTGGTGTCGGGAGTTATGGATGTGCCGGTAGAGTCGTAACTTGTTTTTCCGAAACCTTTTAAATATATGGGTTTACCATCTTTCACCACAACAATTGCCATACCGGGCAGATTCCATTCGGTAAAAACATCTGTGCAGATTTTTTCAATCTCTGCCTGTTTACCCTCTTGCGAAATAAGAGAGCTCCATATTAAAAGAGTGCAAATGGTTAATAAAGTTTTCCAGGTTTTCATACTCTAATATTAAGTTCTTTAAAATTAATTGTTTTGTGAGCAAGTTTTAACACCTCTTCTCTGTTATGAGTTACGTGTATGATTGTTATGCCCGACCTCTTTACCATGTCTAATAACTCTATGGCCTCATCTCTAAGCTCATAATCGAGAGCAGAGAGCGGTTCATCCAGCAGAAGCAAAAGTGGCTCTGCTGCAATGGCTCTTGCGAGCGCAACCCTCTGCTGCTCTCCACCCGAAAGGGCAGAGGTGCCTCTTTTGCAAAGATGTTCAATTGAGAGATAGCAACATATTTTATTAACTTCGGAATTGATCTCATTGATGGGTCTTCTCTTCATTTTCATGGGAAAAGCGATGTTGTCAAAAACCGTCATGTTGGGGAAGAGAGCATAATCCTGAAAAAGCATTGAAACTGCCCTTTTACCTGCAGGTATTGCAGTAACATCTCTGTTGTCTATGATTACAGAACCGCTTTTGGGTGCTCTTATGCCGGCTATAAGCTCTAATAGCAGAGACTTTCCCGATCCCGACGGACCAAAGAGAGCAATGTACTCTCCTTTTTGAACACTTAAATTTATAGGGCCCATAGAGAAGGCGCCTATTTTATATGTTACCTCTTTAAGCTGCAGCATTACTCAATCTTTTTTCTATTGTAAAACCTGAGGAGAGCAAACACTACCAGTGTTACCACAATAAATATTACAGCTACAGGTCTTGCATAATTTAGTCCAAATGAGTTGAATCTGTCAAAAATCATTACAGGAGTTGTCATAGGGTGATACGCTACTATTACAACAGCTCCAAACTCGCTCATTCCACGGGCAAACATAAGAACATACCCCGATAGAATAGATCTCTTTGCCAAGGGTAAAGAGACTTTTGTAAAAATCGTCATACCGGGTGCTCCCAGTGTCTGAGCTGCACTTTCCAACCTTTGGGGAACTGCCGCAAAACCATCTCTGGCAGAGTTTATTAAAAAGGGGATGCTAACAAAAGCCATTGCAAACCCTATAGCAAAGTGCGATCCCACCAAATTGAATCCGGCAGAGTTTGCCATAGAACCTAATAAAGAGTCTTTAGATATAATTCCAAGAACAGCAATTCCAGCAGCAGAGTGAGGGATCATAACCGGAATGTCTATCAGTGCCTCTACAAGACCCTTCAAGGGAAAGCTCTTTCTTGCGAGGATCCACGCAAAAGGGATTGCGAAAATTGAGGAGATTAGAGTTGCAGCAGCAGAGACTATTAAAGTTCTTCCGATTCCTGACGTTACCTCTTGGTCTCGAAGAGTCTCCATAAGCAATGGGGCCTTAACGCTAATAAACATCCCCACAAGAGGTGCGATCAGGAATAACATCACCACACCGCCCATGAAAATAAAGAATAATCGGGTATTGTTGTAAAAGCCGCAAACTCTCATTGGAACAAAGATAGACAAATTTTATATCTTTGTTTTTCATAATAGCTAAACACAAGTAAAACTATGTTCGTATCAAAAAAAATGTTGTCTTTGTGTGTTGTTACAATGCTTTTTATGGGTATTGTAAATACAAACGCACAACAGAGAGGTCCCAGAGCAGCTGCGCCTCAAGAGAAGAAGGAGCAGACTAACGAAGCAGACAGTGTAAAAAAAAGCACAGAGAAAGGCCCTGCTTCTATTGAAAAATTTATAAAGCCATCTGTAAAACCTATGGTAGGTCTTACCACTGTTTACAACCAAGATGGTAGGTACTACATTAACATTAATGACTCTCTGTTCGACAGAGATATTATTTTGGTTTCAAGAATATCAAAATCGGCAGAGGGAATCCGTTCCAGCTTCGACGGTTATGCAGGAGACCAGATAAACTCAGGGATGTTTAAGTTTGAGAGGGGTCCAAACAACAAGATCTTCCTCAGAAAGACACTAAACAGAGAGAGATCTAAAGATAGTACACAGTCTATGTTTGAGGCGGTTACACGCTCAAACCTTGCTGCAATAACGGCTACCTTTGAGATTAAGGCACAATCTGCCGACAAAAGGGACAATCTGATTGATGTTACAGATTTCTTCAATTCAGACTCTGAGTCGCTCTTTTTCAGAAAATCTACAAAGGCATCTTTCAGACTGGGAGCCCTGCAGAAAGAGAGCAGTTACATCTCATCAATGACCACCTATCCAATAAATACAGAGATTAAGACAGTTAAAACCTATGCTCTTACAGACAGAGGAGAGACAGCTACTTACGAACTTAACAACTCTTTTGTGTTGCTCCCTAAGGTTCCAATGACTCCACGATATGCCGATGAAAGAGTTGGATACTTCACCACAGGTTATACCGATTTTGACCAAAACCCTCAAGGGGTAAAGAGTATAAGAATGATTACCAGATGGAGACTTGAGCCAAAACCCGAGGATGTTGAGAGGTATAAAAGGGGAGAGCTGGTTGAGCCGGCCAAGCCGATAATATTTTACATAGACCCTGCAACCCCTAAAGAGTGGGTGCCATATTTGATTCAAGGAGTTAATGACTGGCAGAAAGTTTTCGAAAAGGCAGGTTTTAAAAATGCAATTTTTGGACTTGAGGCACCATCAAAAGAGGAGAATCCGGAGTGGTCTCTGGAAGATGCGAGATTCTCGGCAATTGTGTACAAGCCATCCGACATCCCTAATGCAAGCGGCCCCCATGTAAACGATCCACGTTCGGGTGAGATTATTGAGAGTCATATTAATTGGTATCATAATGTTATGTCGTTGGTACGTAACTGGTACTTCATTCAGTGTTCTCCGGTTGATCCCGGAGCAAGAAAGATGCTTTTCGACACCGAACTTATGGGGCAACTTATAAGGTTTGTCTCATCTCATGAGGTGGGTCACACTCTGGGTATGCGACACAACTTTGGTGGAACCGCTTTCTACACTGTAGATCAGCTGAGAGATCCAAACTTCCTCAAAGATAACGGTCACACAACCTCTATAATGGACTACTCCAGATTTAACTTTGTGGCCCAGCCGGAAGATAACATTCCAAGAGAGTATCTTTTCCCAAGAATCAGCCATTACGACTATTGGTGCATAGAGTGGGGTTACAGAAGGTTCCCTGAGATTGACGATCCGGTAAAAGAGTTGCCAAAACTGAATAAGTGGATTATTGAAAAAACAAGCGACAGAAGATATTGGTTTGGTACGGAGACCAATGCAAATGATCCAAGATTACAGGCCGAAGATCTTGGTAATAACCAGATGGAGGCAAATGAGCTTGGAATTAAGAACCTAAAGGTGGTGATGAACAATCTTGCCGATTGGACAAAACAGCCCGATGAGGGATACGATAACCTTAGAACAATGCACGGAGAGGTTAATAATCAGTTTAGAAGATATATAGGGCACGTTGCCAAGTGGATAGGCGGGATATATCAAGATCCTAAAACCGTAGAGATGCCCGGCGACGTATATATGTATGTAGAGAAGGAGAAGCAGAAAGAGGCGATGGAGTTTCTAAAGAGGCACCTATTTGTAAACACCCCTTCGTGGTTGGTGCCCGATGAGTATCTCAATAAATTCCCTAGCAGGGCTGAATCGTTCCTTGAGAGAGCATATTCTGCTGCTTTAAGTTCTGTATTGAGCAGAAGGGTTCTCATGAATATGGTTAGTGCAGAGACCTCTCTTGGCAGCAAAACTACCTATACTGTAGAGGAGATGTTTAGAGATCTAAACAGATCTATTTGGCCAAACTTGTCATCATCAAGGTCGGTAGACACATACAAGAGGGTGTTGCAGAAGGTATACGTTACTACGCTTTGTGATTTGTACACAGGAGCTGCAACGGCTGCAAGAATGGGTGTTGCGGTTAAACCAACAAATAACCCGAAAGACATTACAGAGTGCTCTGCAATTGCATATCATCAAATGGTTTACCTTCTTAATATGCTTAAGAAGACAACCAGTACAGACTTTGCTACAAATGCACATAATAAGTATCTTGTGAGATATATAGAGAAAACACTGGTTGACAACGCTCAGTAAATCTAAATTATATACAACAGCGGTAACTGTAATGGTTACCGCTGTTATTTTAATTGTTGTAAACACGGTACCACAAAAGCCGCTCCTTTTAGGGTCGAGAATATCTCCTTTATGGGGATGGATTCAAGTTATTTTGGTAGTGTCATACTCCGGAGTCCTCTCATGGAAGATGCTTGATAATAGGAGCAGAAACAGGTGGAGAGAGATGAGTTGGGCACTCTTTTCTCTCCTCTTTTATGCGCAGCTTGTTCTTGGAGTTTATGCAGACACCCTTTTTTTGCTCACGGGCAAGCTGCATCTACCTATCCCCGCAATGATATTAGCAGGACCACTCTATAGATTCAGTTCATGGTTTATGATTGTTCTTTTCTTAAGTACTGTAATGATTGCCGGACCTGCGTGGTGTAGCCATCTTTGCTATTTTGGTGCTATAGACTCTCTTGCAGCGGGAGGAGAGGGAGCGAGAGGAAAAAGGGGTAAAATTGTAAATCAACTAAACAGAAGAAGAGGGGCTGTTAAGCTAACTGTGTTGACATCAATTATTATTGCCGCTCTTGTACTAAGAGCAGCGGATAGTTCTTCAACTGTTGCTACTACCCTTGGTGTTTGTGTGGGCTTGATAGGGATAGTAGTGATTGTATTTATATCTCGGAAAAAAGGTATAATGGTAAATTGTACTTACTACTGCCCTATTGGAACAATAGTAACAAAATTAAAATACCTCTCTCCTTTCCGATTTTCAATAGCTGAAGGATGTACTGGCTGTAACGCCTGTATCTCTGTGTGCAAATATGGGGCGCTTACCAAAAGCAGTATTGCAAATAAAAGGGTAGAGAGCACCTGTACTTATTGTGGCGATTGTATAAGTGCCTGTAAACATCAATCTTTGAGATACTCGTTTTTTAAAGCATCCCCCTCGTTCTCTTATAGTATTTGGATTGCAGTAACAGTAATTCTACACTCCGTTTTTCTTGCTATAGCAAGGATATGAGCCAAAGCAAGAGTATGAATCAGTGGGTATCTAACCCCATTCTCATATATTTCATATGGAGAAGAAGCGGCAGGATCTCACACATATACTCGTTTACAGCGTTTACGCTTCCGGGCATTGTTGCTATAAATGTCTCTTTTGCATAACCGGCAACACCTCTGCTAAGTAGTGCGTTGGGCTTCTCTGCTCCATATTTTGTTCTTATATGCTCCATTATGCCGGGTATTTTAATCTCCAGAAACCCCTCAATAATGTTGGACGTATAATCAAAGGGACCAATTCCGGTACCCCCTGTTGTAAAGATAAAATCGAACCCTTCAATAATATACTTTTCAACACTATTCTTTATTGCCTCTATATTATCGGGGATAAGGGTAAGAGCTGTCTCCAAAAAAATATTACGCTCCTTAGCAAAGTTTTGGAGATTTAGTATTGCCTTCTGTCCGCTCAAATCTTGGTATACACCTTGGTAAGCGCGTGTGCTTACAGTTATAACTGCGGCGCGGTATCTTCTTCTCTTAAAGGTTAAGTCATCTCCCGGCTTTAAAGTTCCGGCTTTTAAAACCTTGGCAAATATTCCCTCTTTAGGCATTACGCAAGCTCCGGTCTCTTGAAAAATTGAGCAACCGCCTCCATGGCATTTTTTGCCAATTTGTGTTACCATAAGCTCCAAATCTCTACAAGTGAGTATATCTCCCGGGTGACAATCACTCATCTTCATCCCCGAAAGAGTAATGTTTTCGGCAAACTCTCCAGCTACATATACTCTTTCACTCTTTTGCGAAAACTCCTCTATGCTTTCTGTTGAGAGGAGACTAATCTGTCTGTTCCAATTACCCGAATGAGCATCTCCCTCTATACCTAAATTGGTGATTGTGATTGATTCAACCGGTTTTTTAATAGTTCCCTTCTTCTCCGAAACGTTGACAGAGATTACCTTTAAATTTCTTTCCATTTACTGATTAGTTTTATCTCTCTTATAACCATTTGCTTATCAACCGCTTTGCACATATCGTAAATTGTCAAAAGAGCGGCAGAGACTCCGTTTAAAGCCTCCATCTCTACTCCGGTTCTGGCAAAACATCCAACAGTGCAGGTTGCTTTAATTGCCCCTTTATGAATGGCAAACTCCAGATCTATTCTCTCTATTGGAATTGGATGGCAGAGGGGAATGAGCTCAGAGGTTTTTTTAACCGCCATTATCCCGGCTACCTTTGCAACAGTGAGAACAGATCCCTTTTTAATACTCTCATTTCTAATTAACTCCAGAGTCTCATCTGCCAGCAGTATCGATCCTTCTGCTACTGCAACTCTAGCAACAATGGGTTTTTCTCCCACATCTACTATTTGTGCATCTCCCGATTCGTTTATGTGAGTGAGCTTTTTCATAACTAACCTCCAATATTATAAAACCTTCCTTTTATACTGTGCTCTCCCTTTACCGGCTTTAAGTTTAAAGCAGTCTTTAAGGCCTGTTCATATCCTAGTTCTCTTATATCTACCTCAATATCACTAAAAAGGCAAGGCTTAAGTTTGCCAAAAGTGGTCAATCTTAATCTGTTACAGTTTGGACAATCGCCACCGGTGCCACCGTGTACAATACCAAATATACCCTTTTCCAAGTCCATACGAGGTATGAATCTTACCTGACATCCATATCTCTGGGCAAAGAGAGCAACCCCTTTGGCATCCTCTTCATTTGGAGAAGCGTCTATTACACAGTTAATCTTAACCGGAGTGAGGCCCTCCTTTAAAGCGGCCTCTATTCCTGAAAATACATGGTTCAGCTCCCCACCCCTGGTAATCTCTCTATATCTTTTCTTGTCTACGGTATCCAGACTTATATTCACTCTCATGAGCCCTGCCTCCTTAAGTAGAGGTGCGAATTGTTTGAGTAACACTCCGTTGGTTGTCATTGCCAAATCTTTGATCCCCTCTATTTGTGAAAGAGACTTAACTAGGTTCTCAACACCTCTCCTTACAAGCGGCTCTCCTCCGGTTAATCTCACTTTGGTTACCCCATTTGCAACTGCAACTTTAGTAAATGCAACAATTTCATCAAAGGAGAGGATCTCATTGTGACCAGACAAAGGGATACCCTCTTCCGGCATACAGTATACACACCTTAAATTACATCTGTCTGTTACAGATATCCTGAGATAATCAATTACTCTCCCTTTGCCGTCGTTCATATTAGATCATATTGTTGAGTTTAGCCGTTAAGTGCCACAAGACAATCCCCACAGATACAGAGACGTTAATGGAGTGCTTTGTTCCAAATTGAGGAATTT
Organism: uncultured Muribaculaceae bacterium; assembly: GCA_964469965.1. Lineage (GTDB taxonomy): Bacteria > Bacteroidota > Bacteroidia > Bacteroidales > UBA932 > Bact-08. The sequence continues at coordinate 129,230 of CAYYAM010000001.1, forward strand.
CAATAACATAGCTGCACTCATCTACTACCTGTTGACTTACTCCTTTTACTTCGTTACCAAATACAATAGCAGTTGGAGTTTGAGGTTTAATTTCAAAATGGTTCAACATTGTTGAGTTCTCAGTCTGCTCTACGGCAACAATTGTGTATCCAAGATCTTTTAAAACTTTAACTGCAACGTTGGTGTCTTTATAATACTCCCAGGGCACGCTCTCCTCTGCCCCAAGGGCACTCTTTCTTATCTCCGGAGATGGAGGCGTTGCGCATATTCCGCAAAGGATAACCTTTTCTGCGGCAAAGGCATCGGCACTTCTAAAGGCCGACCCTATATTATGTTGACTCCTCACGTTATCTAAGACAATGACCAGAGGGTTTTTTTTTGAAACTGTAAACTCTTGTGGGGAGAGCCTGCAAAGCTCGTTGTTTGCCAGTTTTCTGAACATATTTGGATAATAATTTATTATATTTGCAAATATAGGGAATAAATCACTTCATCTAAAAAGGGAAACTATGGATACGAAGGTAACAGTAAAACTAATCCCAAACGGACCTGCAAAAATTGAAGGTCCTGTAAAAATTCTTCACCCCGACGGTGCTGAAGAGGAGAAGAACAGTTGCTATATCTGCAGATGCGGCCGTTCTCAGAACAAACCTTGGTGTGACGGTTCTCATGCAAGATAATCTTTTGTAAGATATTTTTTATAAATAGTTACTCTGGCTTAAACTTTTTCTGTTTTCTATTGTCAAAGGTTAGATAAAACTACCTCAAATGAAAAAAACAGAGAAGATATTGCTTTATGTAAGCATTCCGGTGCTCTTTTTAATCTCCATTTTTGTATATAACAGATATTTCAGATCGTCTGTATCTCTCCCGGAGAGAGATGGTGGTTCGTCGCAACAGCCTCAGACTTCTGCAAGACAAGGAGGCGGAAGGGTTCTGCCTGTTTCTGTATACGTTGCTCAGGAGATGGAGAGAGAAGATGGGTTTTTAAGGATTGGTAATCTGGTAGCTAATGAGAGGGTTGATATTGTTAGTGAGCTCTCGGGCAGGGTCACCGAAATCAATTTTAAAGAGGGGCAGTTTGTAAAGAGAGGAGATATACTGGTTAGACTAAACGACGATGAGCTGCAGGTGCAGCTTAAAAAGGCAGAGTACCAGTACAAGCTGTTGGAACAAAGGCTTGAGAGGCAGCGAATTCTTCTTGAGAGAGATGCGGTAAGCAGAGAAGATTACGACAAGGTACTTACCGAATACAATGTACTCAAACAAGATATTGAGCAGCTCAAGATAAGAATAGAGAAGATGATGGTAAGGGCCCCGTTTAATGGTGTGGTGGGCTTTAGAGATATTAGTCTTGGGGCTTTTTTGCAGCCAAACTCAAAAATCACAAACCTTGTAGATATTGCCAATCTGATTGTTGAGGTTGCAATACCCGAAAAATATATTTCAGGGAGTCTTAGCGGGAGAGAACTTACTTTTAGTGTAGAGGGTATGGTAGATGAGTTCAGGGCAACAATCTATGCCGTAGATCCTCAAATAGACATAAGAACAAGAACAATTCTCATTAGAGCTAGGTATTCAAATATCAATAGCCGTTTGAGGCCCGGAATGTCGGCAAGGGTTATGATCTCTACCAGTAGCGGAGGCAAGAGTGTATTTGTTCCAACTCAGGCGGTCATTCCCGATGTCTCCGGTAGAAGTGTATGGAAAATGGTAAACGGCAAAGCTAAACTTACTTCCGTGCAGTCGGGAAATAGGACGGCAGATATGCTTGAGATCCTCTCCGGGGTTGAGAGAGGTGATACAATTATAACTACCGGTATAATGCAGTTAAGAGAGGGTATCTCTGTAATGCCGGTCAATCTTAAAAATGTTAAATAATGAGTCTTTCTACAACAACCATAAACAGACCGGTACTGGCTACGGTAATGAGTCTGCTGATTGTAATATTTGGAGCTATAGGGTATAACTCCCTGGGTGTTAGGGATTACCCAAGTGTAGACAACCCAGTGATCTCTGTTAGATGCTCATTTCCCGGAGCCAATGCCGACGTGATTGAGACACAAATTACTGAGCCTCTTGAAGCTGCCGTGAATGGTATTCCGGGTATAAGGGAGATATCCAGCACCAGCAGAGACGGATCGAGCTCAATCAACATTGAGTTCAACCTTGAGGTAGATATGGAGACAGCTGCAAACGACGTAAGAGACAAAGTGGCCGGAGCGCTCAGGAGATTGCCTCAAGATGTAGATCCTCCGGTTGTTTCTAAATCCGATGCAGATGCACAACCTATATACTCTATAACACTATCCAGTGCAACCAGAGATATTATTGATCTGAGTGAGTTTGCCGAGGTAAATTTCAAAGAGAGGCTTCAAACCATCGGCGGTATAAGCGATGTGAGTGTATGGGGCTCTAAACGATACTCTGTTAGAATGAGAATGGACCCAATCCTGTTGGCAGCATATAGGATAACACCGTTAGATGTAAGACAGGCAGTTTCCAGAGAGAATGTAGAACTCCCATCAGGAACAATCGAGGGGGCAACTATGGAGCTTACCGTAAGAACTTTGGGTAGACTTAGAACCATAGACGATTTTAACAACCTTATAATATCTAGGAGTGGAGAGAGGGTTGTTAGATTTTCAGATATAGGTGTAGCAGAGGTAGATGCAGAGAACACAAGGTCTATTCTAAAAAGAAACGGAGTGCCTATGGTCTCACTGGCTCTTATACCACAGCCGGGGGCAAATTACATAAATATTGTAGATGATGCAAAGAGGGCAGTAGAGGAGCTCGAGCGCTCTTTGCCCGACGATATTGAAGTTGGAGTGGGTTTCGATAATACAATATTTATCAGAGACTCTATAGGAGAGGTTAAGATGACCATACTTCAGGCGTTCTTGCTTGTTGTTCTTATAATATTTCTGTTTCTTAGAAACTGGAGAACCACATTGATACCAATAATTGCAATTCCAATCTCTGTTATAGGATCTTTCTTTATAATGTTTATTGCGGGATTCTCAATTAATATCCTAACGCTTCTTGCTCTAGTACTATCGATAGGTTTGGTGGTAGATGATGCAATTGTTGTGATGGAGAATATCTATACAAAAATTGAGAGAGGCATGAATCCTAAAGAGGCGGCAATAGAGGGGTCGAAGGAGATATTCTTTGCTGTAATTGCAACTACAATTACACTCGTGGCTGTATTTTTCCCTATAGTTTTCTTGCAAGGGGTAACGGGAAGACTTTTTAGAGAGTTCTCAATAGTGATAGCGGGAGCTGTAATGATTTCGAGCTTTGTTGCACTAACATTTACTCCAATGATTACAAGTAAATTATTAAGAGCTAAATCTAAGGAGGGGGGATTTTACAAATTCACAGAACCATTTTTTATAGGACTTAATAATATATACGCACGATCACTTGCCTCGTTTATGAAAAGACGTTGGATTGCGCTTATATTCCTTATCTTCTCTCTAGGAGTGATAGTTTATTATTGGAGCACTATACCATCTGAGATGGCACCACTGGAAGACAGATCTATGTTGAGTGTCTCAAGTACAGCTCAGGAGGGGGCAACTTTCGATTATATGTTACGATACTCCGATGAGGTGTACGATCTGATAGAAAATGAGGTTCCCGAGAAGATGATGGTGCTTCAGATGTTGGGTATGGGAGGAAGAAACAGAGCCAATTTTCAGGTAGCTCTTGTAGATCCTTTAAGTAGAGAGAGGACCCAACAAGAGATTGCAGACGATCTCTCTCCAAAGGTAGCCCGATTGACCGGGGCAAGAACATTTGTCAATCAACAGCAAACATTTGGTGGCAGAAGAGGTGGTATGCCTGTTCAGTATGTTATTCAGGCAAAGAATCTGGATTCACTTAAAAACATCATTCCTGTATTTATGTCTCAGGTTGCACAAAGTGAGGTGTTTGCAAATTCAGATATTAACTTGAGGTTTACTAAGCCCGAACTAAGCATAACAATAGACAGAGATAAGGCCTCTCTTTTAGGTGTCTCTATCCAGAATATTGCGCAAACTCTTCAACTCTCTATGAGTGAGCAGAGAATAGGGTATTTTATTAGAAATGGTAAGCAGTATCAGATAATGAGCCAGATAGATCAAAGCATGAGAAATAAGCCGGTAGATTTGGCTAACATCTATGTAAGAAGCGATGCTGGAGAGTTGATTCAATTGGATAACTTAATAAAGATGGATGAGAGCAGCACACCTCCTCAGCTTTACAGATACAACAGGTTTGTCTCTGCCACCGTATCGGCATCATTGGCAAAAGGATATACACTGGGCCAAGGCATAAGTGAGATGGATAAAATTGCCGACAGTGTGCTAAATCCCGATAACTTCTCTACTGCACTTTCGGGTCAATCCAAAGACTTTGTTGAGAGTACATCTAGTCTGCTCTTTGCCTTTGTTCTTGCACTAGTGCTAATTTACCTGGTTCTCTCAGCCCAGTTCGAAAGTTTTAGAGATCCGCTGATAATAATGTTCACAGTCCCTTTGGCACTCATAGGGGCTCTTATTTCTATAAAGTATTATGGACAGACACTAAATATTTTTAGCCAGATTGGCCTCATTATGCTTATAGGGCTCGTCTCTAAAAACGGTATCCTGATGGTTGAGTTTGCCAATCAGAAGAAGCTTCAAGGGATGAATAAATTTGAGGCCATAATGGAGTCGGCCGCATCTAGATTCAGACCGATACTAATGACCAGTCTATCCACAATTTTGGGTATAACACCAATGGTGTTTGCTACAGGTGCAGGTGCTGAGAGCCGTATCTCCATGGGGGTGGCAGTAACAGGAGGATTAATATTTTCTACCTTCTTTACCCTCTACATTATACCGGCTATGTATTCATTCATATCAACAAAACAAGCAAATTTCCAAGTTAAGAGATGAGAAGTCAAATATTAATCATATTAGTAGTATTAAGCTCGTTAAATGCTCTCTATGCAGTACCACTTCAAAAGAGTGAAAGTGTGAAACGGGTGCTTACATTGGAGGAGTGTATATCAAGAGCATTAGAGGAAAACTATTCGGTTGTTATCTCCGGTAACAATTTAGATATTACCAGAAATAATGTGACGATGGCACCATTTCTTCCAACAGTTTCACTATCATCTAGATACTCCGACGCCAGAAGCGAGCAGAGAAGCTACAACGCAGATGACGATGTTGTCAATTCATCATTAAAAAGCACTTCGGTGGTTAATGGAGCAAATTTTAACTGGAGACTATTCGACGGATTTGCAATGTTTGCAACAAGAGAGAAGCAGTTAGAGCTTCTTTCACAGGGTGAGTACAACTTTAGATCGGTAGTTGAAAATCTAATAATGAAGATATCTTCTCAATATTACCAGATAATCAGCATTCAAAACCAGGTAAATCTTCTTATGGAGCTTGTAGAGATATCAAAGATCAGATACAATCAAGCTCTGACACGATATAATATTGGAAGCGATTCGGGGTTGGAGTATAAACAGGCAAAAATATATCTCAACAGCGACTCCTCCAGACTGATGCTTCAGAAGGAGAACCTTAAAAACTCGTACATTGAGCTTTATAGATTAATTAACCTATCTTTCAATGAGGAGGTAGAGATTAACGATACAATAATTCCACAAAAGGAGCTGCAGCTTAACTCTCTTGTTCAAAGGGCATTTGAGAATAACACCGGGCTAAATTCATTGAGAACAGGTGAGAGAATTGCAAAGCTGGATCTAAAAATTACAGAGTCTGCAAGATACCCCTCTCTGGATCTCTCTGCAGGTTATAACTATAATTTTAACAGGAGCACTGTAATTCCATCTAGATTCAACAACTCCAACGGCTTTAACTGGGGATTCACGCTCTCTGTACCAATTTTTGACAGGAATGAAACAAACAGAAAGATCAAAAACGCACGTATAGTAGAGGAGAATGCAAGACTCACTATTGAGCAGGAGAGGCAAAATATAGAGAGTCAGTTAATACAGATTCATAATTTGTACTCCTATAATTTGAGGTTGATAAATTTTGAGGAGGAGAGCAGAGAGTCGGCATATATGAACTTGGAGGCAGCAATGGAGAAGTACAGATTGGGCTCTCTTACAGGAATTGAGTTCAGAGATTATCAACTATCCTATCTCGATGCATCAGACAGAAAATTAAAGGCACTTTACCAAACCAAGCTATACGAAATTACTCTAAGATTGATAGCAGGAGATCTCTTTCAAAATAGATAAATTCTATTGAACATTAATGTTATATCTCTGTTCTTCTATTAATTATTTTAGTAGATATGAACAGAATTTATATAGTTAAGATACTTTTGTTGCTTACAGTGGCGTTTGTTACACCTGCATTACTAAATGCAGAGGAGGCACAGAGAAGATACTCGGTTAACGGAGTTGTTATTGATAGAGCTACTCGTGAGCCGGTTGGCTTTGCAACCGTCTCTGTTTGGAGAGGAGATAAATTTGCAATTACAGACTCCTTGGGGAGGTTTACAATCAAAGATCTTTTACCGGGCAGCTACAGACTTAGGGTAGATATTTTGGGGTATAACCAATACATTACAGAGGAGTTTATGGTTTCTGCTATGAGTACATTTATAAGGGCAGAGATTGAGGAGGAGAGCCGACTTTTAAATGAGGTTACAGTAAGACCTAAAGCCGATCCTTTTAGAAGAATTCCTGAGAGTCCTCTCTCGCAAAGAACAATAGGGGTACAGGAGATAGAGAGGAATCCCGGTGCAAACAGAGATATATCAAGAGTCATAAGTTCACTGCCCGGTGTGGGTGGTGTTGTTGCCGGAGGGTATAGAAACGATCTTTTGGTTAGAGGGGGCGGACCATCGGAGAATAGATTCTTTTTTGACGGGATAGAGATTCCAACTATAAATCACTTTAGTACCCAAGGTGCTTCGGGTGGCCCTGTAGGAATAATTGATGCCGATTTTATTAGAGAGGTAGATTTTTATGCAGGTTCTTTTCCCGTAAACAGAAGAGGTGCATTGAGCTCGGTATTGGATCTGAAGCTTAAAGACGGAGATCCTTTAAAGAACAACTATAAATTCACAGTAGGAGGGAGCATCGGAGGCAGGTATCAGCTCTAACGGCCACCTATCAAAAAGGACCAATTATCTGGTTTCGGCCAGAACATCATATCTGCAGTTCCTATTTAAAGCAATAGGGCTACCTTTTTTACCAACTTTCTCCGATGCACAGTTTAAAGTCGAGACCAGATTCGATAATAGACACGAACTTACTTTTCTAGGCATAGCCGGAATAGACAACATGACCCTTAACGACGATACGGGAGGTAAGGAGTCTAATGAGTATATACTGGCATACCTGCCTGTAATACAACAGGAGGTTTTTACCTTAGGTACTGTTTATAGATACTTCTACGGACCAAATACACTAAATCTGTTTTTAAGTCACAGTTATCTTAATAATAGAAATACAAAATACAGAGATAACGATGAGTCCTCCCCCGAGAATCTCACTCTTAGATACCGATCTGTAGAGCAGGAGACAAAATTTAGATTAGAGAACTTAACCAGGATGTCTGACTTTAGACTTACAACCGGTTTTGGAGTGGATTTACCGCAATATACCAATGATACTTATCAAAAGATATTTTTGAATAAACCTGTAACCATATTATACAACACAGACCTATCCTTTGTTAAGTACGCCCTTTTTGCAAATATAAATTATACCTCACCTGCCAAAAAATTCTCTGCCAATTTTGGGGTAAGGGCAGATGGAAACAGCTATTCTAAGCAGATGTCTCAGCCATTCAGACAGTTCTCTCCTTCACTTTCATTGTCCTACCAACTTCTAGATAATGTGTCTGTTAACGGATCTGTTGGGAGGTATTACCAACTTCCCCCACTTACAGCATTGGGCTTTAAAGGTGTAGACGGGAATTATGTAAATAAAGATTTGAAGTACATTGGCGCAGACCAGGTAGCAATAGGGGCAGACTACAGAAACAGTAACGGACTACAGTTTGGGGTAGAGTTGTTTCACAAAAAGTACTTTAACGGAATGTACTCTGTTGCCGACTCTCTGCCGGTTGACGGAAAGGGCACAGGTTATGGAGTTGTGGGTAACGAAGAGATATTATCCAGGATAGATGGTAGAGCATTTGGAGCAGAGTTCTCTTTCAGATGGTTTGTCTCCGACAGATTTAATCTTATCAGCTCTTTAACCATCTTTAGGAGCCAATTCAAGCATACCGACGGAGATTGGTTGGCATCGGCATGGGATAACAGAAGGTTGATGACAATTTCTGGAGGGTATAAACTTCCTCGCAACTATGTTATTGGGGCAAAATTCAGATATTCCGGAGGTTCGCCTTACACCCCTGTAGATTTGGAAAAAACGTCACTTGTAGCTGCCTGGGATGCATCAGGAAATGTTTATAAAGATAATTCAAGATATAACTCGCAATATTTAAGACAGTTTAATCAATTAGATATTAGAGTAGATAAAGAGTTTTTCTATGAGAAATTCGCTCTAAAAATTTACTTAGACATTCAAAATGCGCTTAATAAAAAGTATAGAGACCAAGATGTGTATGTGAGCACAGGAAGGGTGATTAATCCCGAAGCTCCATACAATATGCAGCGTTATGAGTTGAAGAAGATTGAGAGAGAGGGAGGTACAATAATTCCAACCATAGGAATAACTATTGAGTTTTAGTCTCAAAGAGATCTCTCTCCGGCCACTCCTGAACTCTGCTGAAAGCTTTTCTAAACATTGCGTCAATTTGGCGAGGAAAATCGGAACCTTTCCAAGAGCTTGTATTTGTCACAAATACCCAGGAGTAGCCGTCTCTATTGTACTTCAAAAGTGCACTTGTGCCCGAAAGTGTTCCCGTTCTGGTCCAGTCGCCAGCTGGTGTACACCTTGCCCAACCTATTGGAAGCTCAGATGATGATGATAGGGTCATTTTTTCAACACTCTCTGAAGATAGAATATCATTAACCGAATCTCTACCATCAATAGCAGCTACAAACTTTAAAAGCTCGGCAGGCGATGCCACCCAGGCGCCTGCACCTTGTAGTGCTTCAATGCTGTTACCTCCATAACAACGAGGCAGATATCTTCCAGATCCGTCGTAGGAGAGTATTGGCTCTTCATCTTGAGGGTAGTAGTATCTAACCTCATTGGGGTACTTCTCTTCGTAAAGGTTTTTTGCAATATGCATATCGTATATACCTGCTACATTAAGAATCTCTTTTACTACATAATCTTCATAGTTTGTTCCTGTTACCTCTTCTATAATCTTCGATAAAATAAGATATCCAAGGTTGGAGTATCTGGTGCCGCGCCCCGGGGTGTACCCAAGGCGTTGAGACATTGCCCATTTAATAATCTCATCTGTAGAGGGGGCTCTATCAATACCAATCCTGGAGGCAATTGTTGTAAGATTAAACATTGGGTCTCCGATTCTGTTTGTAAATCCTGCCCTATGCCTCAACAGGTGCTCTATTGTGATGGTTTTTAATCTTGAATCTTCTATATCTCTGCCAAATCTGTTGTAAAGAGCCCCCCCCCTTATCAAAAACTTTACTGTCTAAGGAGAGTAAACCCTCTTGAGAGAGCTTCATAACTGCTGCCGCAGTGATTAATTTTGAAATCGACGCTATTCTGAATATGTGGCGAACATCTGTTCTCTCCCCTGCCTCTTGGTCTGCCCATCCGTACCCCTTTGCATAGATAAGCTTTTCATCTTTCATTATTGCAAGCGAGGCACCTTTTATTCCCCACTGCCGCATAAAGGACTCTATTTGAGAATCCATTTTTGCTGCCGAGTCAAAATCAGAGATGTCGTTAGAGAGAATGTGGTTTAATGCAATGGGGATAGGGTCTGTCTCTTCGTGAAAATTGGGGTCATGGGAAGCTAAACTCCTAAAAGCCAAAATTAATATTGCAGAGGCAACTATAAGCGTAAGTACATGTTTCATTCTCCAAATTTATTAATTGCAGATGAAAGTTGAGCGGTTTTTTTTCTGAATCTTAAAATAAAGAGTGTTGAAGCTGTAAACAGTCCAAACGCAAATCCCAACATGAGGCCACTCTCTCCAAAACCCAAAAGGAACCCCATAATATAGGCAACAGGAAGAGATACAAAGGCATAAGAGAGTATGGCATAAAGCATGGCTCTGTTGACATCCATAATGCCTCTTAGTGCTCCCAGGGCACTAACCTGTAGACCATCAAAAATTTCGAAAAATGCAACAACAATAAAAAGATCTCTGCATATCGCAATTACCCTCTCGGATTGTGTAAACAGAGATGCGATTTCTTCTCCCCATAACAAAAATGTTAGTGCGGCAAAAGACATAAACAGAAGAGAGAGGTGCATTCCTGCGAAACCTTTTTTACGTGCCAGCCCGATATTGCCTAAACCAAAGGAGTGGCTAACAGTTACTGTAGAGGCGGCAGCTATTCCGTTTGAAACCATATAGGTGAGCGATATCATGGTTTGGGCTATCTGATTGGCGGCTAATGCTTCTGTTCCAATCCATCCCATCATGATTGTAATAATACTCAATGAGAGAAACTCTACCACCATCTGACCAGATATAGGCAAGCCAATTTTAAGCAGTTCAATTTGAGTTTTAAGAGACACTTTAAGTCCACTGAACAGTTTAATAAACCTTCTATAGCTGTGATCTTTTCTCAACCATATATAAAAGAGGAGCGGAGCAGCTATTCTGGCAATAAGAGTTGCTACTCCGGCACCGGTAATTCCTAAACGGGGGGCCCCAAAATTTCCAAAAATTAGAATGTAGTTTAAAAATATATTAATCAGGTTTGAAATTATTGTAATATACATAGCCACTTTGGTATTCCCTGTTCCCTCCATAAACTGTTTAAAGGTGAGAAAAAGCATAAACGGAATTACCGAAAGAGAGATTAAAGAGTAGTAAGGGCCTGCAATTGCAACAACCTCTGAGGGTTGTCCAAAGGAGTCTAAAAAAGGGGCTAAAGAGAGAAGAGCTACTGTTAAAATAATTCCCGAGATTGTATTTAAAGCTAATGAGTTTAAGAAGTACCTCGATGCCACTCTATACTCCCCATTTGCCCACGCTTTGCCAATAAATGGAGTAAGCCCCACAGAAAGGCCTATTCCAAAAACCAATATATTCATAACAATTGTCCCGGCCAGTGATGCGGCAGCAAGAGGGGTTGTTCCGGTCTGTCCAACCATAATGCTATCTGCAACCTGAACCAATGATTGACCTGCAAAGGAGAGAATAATAGGAAGAGAAATTCTTAGATTTTCACTGTAGTTTCTTCGTTGACTTTTTAAAAAATATAACATTTATTAAGTAAAATGGCCGGTATTGATAATAATTGAAATTAGTTTGATTGAAAAATAGTTAAAAAATAGTTAATTTTATTACACAGTTTAGATTAATTTTATTAACTTTACAACGTCAATTAAGGCCGCAAGGCCGTAAACAGGGAGGTCCCGGCAAGGGGGTTAGATTGCCGGGTCTTCTTTA
>CAYYAM010000001.1:140867-152510 GCA_964469965.1 uncultured Muribaculaceae bacterium
AAGGCCGTAAACAGGGAGGTCCCGGCAAGGGGGTTAGATTGCCGGGTCTTCTTTATTTATAGACCTGAAGTTTCCCGGTGTTGTGCCTGTCTCTTTTCTGAATGCCCTAAGATAGGAGTTAACTGAGGCAAAACCCGACTCCTCTGCCACATACTCCAAAACAAATCCTCTCTTATCTAAAAGCAGCCCTTTTGAAAACTCTACTCTATATCTGTTAATGAACTCAGAGAAGGTACAATTGAATTCACTGTTTACTATATTTGATACGTAAGAACGGTTTGTCTTTAAAGCTTTTGCAACATCTGTGATTCTAAGGTCGGTATTTCTGTAAATGTGAGTTTGATTGAGTAAAGTAACCAGCTCTTCGTGGAGCTTACTCTTGGTAGATTCTGTTGAATTTCTATGTGGGAGGGACCCCTCTTTTGACAAGTCTCCATGGTAGTGAATTATAGAAAATCTCTGCTTGAAGCCCAGATAGCCAACCATGTATAGAAGTGCCCCAAAAAGAAGCGATGGAACAATCAGCAGGGAGATCTCTTTAAGAAAGAATGCTTTACCCAGGATATTTACAATGATGGAGAAAACAGCAATGCTAACCATAGCAATCATCATATTGCCTGTCCAACCTAATGATCTCTCATCTGTAGAGGAGTAGTAGTTGCGAATCTTCTGTTCATACTCAGCAATGAGTTTCCATGAAAAGTACACCGAGGGGATGAGTTGAAGTGCAAAAACAACCCTGCTTGCAATATTCAGTATAACATGAATCTTTCCTGCCGTAGAAAAGTTGTGCTTAATACTCTCTTTATATATGTGGTTATGTATATATGCATAGATGTCTTGTGAAGACATCTGTGAAATGAGTATAATAGATGATGAGGCGAAAAAGATTGCCGGAGCAAAAATCCAGTAAACTCTTTTACTTGGTTTCTCCTCTTTTGCCAGAGTTCTTATGTAGAGATAAAAAAGAGGAAACACCGACAGTGAGGAGAGTGTATATGGAATATCCAGTATTATGTATAGGTTGTAATCGAATGAGAAGAAGGCAGCATGTGCGGCATATAAGAGCGATGACAAACCCATAAAGATTGCCAACACAAATTTTGCCCTATCCTTTTTTCCGGAGTCCAGAAAAAGAGTTACTCCCCAAAAAAAGGTTACCAACATTGGTAGGGTTAATATTATTCCCTTTATCATAAAACTGCTTTGTGCAAATTTAATCAAAAAACGATTTCAAATCATTATTAATATACTTATAAATTATAAACAATTATAATATTCAAGGTGTTAATTAGTTAAATATATACCATGCTTTGTTCAATATTTTAATAAAAAATCTTATATTTGAATGCAAGAATTCTGAAATGTAACTTAAGGAGAGACGAACGTAGCAGGCAGACGAGGTTAAGTTAGACTTGGGAAGACCTTACATAAAAAGGAATCTCACAAAAGAGCTAAATACTAACCCAATTTAAAAACGAGCCTATGAATACTTTCGAAGAGAGTCGGGTCGATAGAAACACTATTGACGAGATAATCTCCAGGCACAAAGGCAAACCGGGCGAACTTCTCACAATAATGGAGGAGATGCAGGAGGCCAGCGAATTTAAGTACTTGGACAAAGCCGGCATGGATTATCTGTCTTCCCGAACAAAGGTGCCGCTGTCGCAGATATATAGTGTTGCGACATTCTACTCATTCTTTAATCTCAAACCACAGGGAAAGCACACTATTGTGGTGTGCAGGGGTACAGCCTGCCACACAAAGGGTTCTAAAGTTTTGCTGGACGATCTGGCTACGCTCCCGGGCTGCAAAGAGGCCCTTGAGGCGGGAGAGACCAGTTATACAACAGACGACAGGTTGATAACAGTTAAAACCGTTGCGTGTTTTGGCCAATGCGCCCTCGCACCTGTTGTTGCCGTGGATGGTGTAATATACAGCAACGTAACCTCTGAACAGATAAAGAAAATATTACAAAATTTACAGGAGGACAATAAAGATGAGAATATCAGACTTTGCTAGTCTTACAAAGATAAAGGAGAATGCTGCAAAGAAGATTCTTCCTGAAAAACCTTACGTGGCAATTGGAATGGGTACCTGCGGCATAGGCCGGGGTGCTGAGATACTTTTCGACAGCTTTGAAAGAACAATTAAAGAGAGGAAGCTGGATATAATTTTAAAGAAGACCGGATGTTTCGGTTTTTGTGCAGAGGAGCCGCTAATCAATATCTATATACCCGGAAAACCACTGATAATTATGCATAGGGTTTCGGAAAACGATGTTGTTCCCATAGTAATTGGGATAGAGAAGGGTATAATGCCTTACAGAAACATCTTATGCCGGATTGAAGAGTGGGATTTTATAACCGGAAAATTCTCATTTGGAGAGGGACTGAAAGAGTATCCTCTTTGGAATGAAGTTCCATTCTTTAAGTGGCAACAAAAGATTGTATTGAGAAATTGCGGACTAATTGTTCCCGATGATATTGAAGAGTATATTGCCGTGGGAGGATTCTTCCCTCTATATAGCGCTCTTCATAAGATGAATCCTGTCTCCATAATAGAGGAGGTAAAGAGGTCTAAGTTGAGGGGGAGAGGCGGAGCGGGATTCCCAACCGGAGTAAAATGGGAGCTGATGGCTAAAGTAGAGGCACAACAGAAGTATATCATCTGTAATGCCGACGAAGGAGACCCTGGAGCTTTCATGAATAGAAACGAGATAGAGAGTGATCCGTTTATGCTGATAGAGGGTATGACCATAGGTGCATATGCAATGGGAGCATCAAAAGGGGTTGTATACATAAGAGCAGAGTATCCTCTTGCCGTACAGCGGCTTAAAAGGGCAATATCTCAAGCTAAGGAGAGAGGTCTGCTTGGCGACAATATTCTTAACTCAGGGTTCAATTTCGATATAGATATTGTAGAGGGGGCAGGAGCTTTTGTATGTGGTGAAGAGACTGCACTTATTCACAGTATCGAAGATAGGTCGGGCCGACCAACGCCTCGCCCGCCATACCCCGCAGAGAGAGGCCTTTATGGAAAGCCGACGAATATTAACAATGTAGAGACATGGTGTAATATACCGGTAATAATATCAAAGGGAGGAGAGTGGCTTACAAACACAGGAACAGAGAAGAGTTCAGGTACTAAGGTTTTCTCCTTGGTAGGTAAGGTTAAAAATACCGGTCTTGTAGAGCTGCCTTTGGGATCTTCTCTGGAGACAATTGTGTTTAAAATTGGTGAGGGAACCGGCACCTCCAAACAGGTGAAGGCGGTTCAAACGGGAGGACCTTCGGGAGGGTGTATTCCGGTAGAGTACTTAAACACACCGGTAGATTACGAATCTCTTAACTCATTGGGTACAATTATGGGATCGGGAGGAATGGTTGTAATGGACCAAGACAACTGTATGGTAGACGTAGCCAGATACTTTACAGAGTTTTCAAACGGAGAGTCGTGCGGAAAATGTACTCCGTGCAGAGAGGGGTTAGCCCAGACTCTATCTATTTTGAACAGAGTTACAGAGGGAAAAGCTAACTCAGACGACCTGGATACTTTGGTAAAACTGGGACAAACCATAAGAAGTACAGCTTTATGCGGACTAGGACAGACAGCGCCTAACCCTGTTTTGACTACCTTACGTTACTTTAGAGATGAGTACGACCACCATATGATTGAGAAAAAATGTGAACCAGGTATTTGCCACTCACTCTTTACCGCACTGTGTATAAACAGCTGCCCTCTTCATATGAATATCCCACGTTACCTTCAACTGCTCAAAGAGGAGAAGATTGAAGATGCATTTGAATCTACTTTAAGAGATAATCCTTTACCATCTACTATTGGAAGAATTTGTCACTTCCATTGCCAGATGAAGTGTTTGCGTGAGACAATAGATGCTCCTGTTTCTCAAGGAGATATTCACAGATACATCTCAGATACCGTTTACAAAGATGGTAAGTCGCAAAGGATATACAACAGACTCATAAAAGAGAAGCTATCTCCTACGTATAAAAAGATAGCTATAATAGGTGGAGGCCCAGCAGGATTAACAGCAGCTTTCTACCTTGTGAGACTGGGTCATGATGTCACAATTTTTGAAGCCGACTCGGAGGCCGGAGGAATACTCAGATGGGGTATACCTAAGTACAGACTCCCTTTGGAGACTCTGGACAGAGAGATTCAGTTTATAAAAGAGCTTGGGGTTCATTTCAGATTCGACACTAAAGTTGGAAAAGATATCTCTATGGAGGAGCTGGAGAGAGATTTCCATAAAGTCATAATTGCCATAGGAGCACATAAAGATATTATGCTCAATATTGAAGGAAATCACTTGGATGGTGTAATTTCAGGGATGGATTTCCTTAAGGATGTTGCAAAAGGCAAGAGGCCGAATATTGGCAGAAACGTGGTGATTGTTGGAGCCGGGAATGTGGCAATCGATGCAGCTAGAACAGCGCAGAGGTATGGAGCTGATGTTACTGTTGTGTACAGGCGACTCAAGACCGATATGCCGGCTAATAAAGACGAAATTAAAGAGGCCGAGATTGAAGGTGTTAACTTCCTGTTCCTTAGTAATCCTAAAGAGATTCTTGCCGATGTTAACGACAGAGTACGCGGTATAGAGCTTACAAAGATGGCTACAGGAGATATAGATCTCTCTAACAGGCGCAAACCTGTGCCAACGGGAGAGTCTTTCATTTTGGGCTGCGATACTGTAATTATGGCTGTTGGAGAGGAGGTTGAGGCACCATTCCTAAAAGAGTACGGAATCAGATCACTCTCTAATGGCAATGTTTATGCCGATCACTTTACATTTAAGACCAACCACCCAAAGATCTATGCTATAGGTGATGCCGTAACAGGACCTGCAACAGCGGCAGAGGCAATGGGTATGGCTAAAAAAGCTGCAGAGGTAATTGATTACATGCTTATGAATAAGCGTAGATTCCATAAACTATTCAGAGCGTTTGATTATAGCGACGATGTTCCGCTTAAACCTGAGGGGGGCAACAGGCACTACTCAATCAAACGTCCTCTTGAAGAGAGGATCGGAAATTTCAAAGAGATTAATCTTGGCTACTCAAGAGAGCAGGCATATGCCGAGGCATCGAGATGCCTAAGGTGCGATGTAAGAGTTGCCGTAAATACCGAGGAGGAATAATTATGGAAAACAAAAAAATAAATGTAACGATAGATGGAAAACCTTACGAAGTTGGCGAAGGTAAAACTATACTCGAAACCTGTCAGGAGATTGGGATTAAGATACCATCTCTATGCTTCCTTAAAGATGTGTCGCATAACGCCTCATGCGCAATATGTGTAGTTGAAGTAAAAGGGGCCAGATCTCTTGTTCGTTCGTGTGTAACCAATACATGCGAAGGGATGGATATTAAAACACACTCCAACCACATAAACCAGGCAAGAAAGATGAATCTGGAGCTGATTCTGGCAAATCACCCTAAAGATTGTTTGGTTTGTGAGAGAAACGGTAACTGTGAGTTGCAGAGCTTGGCAGCTACACTGGGCATAAGTCAAACATCTTTCCCAAGAACAAAGCCCTGCGAAAGACCAGATGATACGTCTGTCTCTTTAGTAAGAAACCCCGATAAATGTATACTATGCGGTAGATGTATATCTGTCTGTGCCGATGTTCAGACAGTTTATGCTATAGATTTCACAGGAAGAGGTTTAAGGAGTAAAGTTGGTACGTACCAAGATAGAGGGCTTGGAAATGTTGCATGTACAAATTGCGGACAGTGCGCTCTGGTATGCCCTACTGCAGCTATCATAGAGAGGGATGAGACCGAGCAGGTATTTAATGACATCTACAATAAGGAGAAGTTTGTAATAATACAGACAGCTCCGGCAATAAGAGTGGGTATTGGAGAGGCCATGGGGATGGCAGAGGGGGCTTTAGTAACCGGACAGATGGTATCTGCCCTTAAAAAATTGGGTTTCGACAAAGTATTCGACACTCAGTTTACAGCAGATCTCACAATTATGGAAGAGGGCTTTGAGCTGATTCACAGGATAAAGAGCGGAGGTACTCTGCCTATGGTTACCTCATGTTCGCCGGGGTGGATTAAGTTTATCGAACACTTCTTCCCAAAATCTTTGGAGCATCTCTCAACCTGCAAATCGCCTCAACAGATGTTTGGAGCTGTTGCAAAAAGCTACTACGCTCAAAAGATGAACATAGATCCGCGAAATATGGTGGTTGTCTCTATTATGCCGTGTACAGCTAAAAAGTTTGAGTCTAAAAGACCCGAGATGAATTCTGCGTTTCATTTCTGGAAGGATAAGTTAAATCTTTCTGAAAGAGAGAGTTTTCAAGATGTAGACTATGTGCTTACAACACGAGAGCTGGCGAGGATGTTTAAAAAGACCGGAATAGATTTCAGTCACCTTCCTCAGGAGGAGTTTGATAAACCTTTGGGAATATCTACTGGAGCAGGAGTAATATTTGGAGCTACGGGCGGAGTGATGGAGGCAGCTGTAAGAACGGCTTACGAAGTCATAACCGGCAAGCCGTTGGAGAAGATAGACCTAAATGTTGTAAGAGGTTTTGAGGGCATAAAGGAGGCCGAGTTAGACCTCAAAGGGACAAAAATCAAGGTTGCAGTGGCACATACGTTAAAAAACGCAAGAAAACTGCTGGAACAGATAGAGGAGGGGAAATCGCCTTATGCTTTTATTGAAGTCATGACCTGTCCGGGCGGCTGCTTAGGCGGAGGCGGACAACCTATTCCAACTACATGGGAGATAAGGCAAAAGAGGGCCGATTCTATCTATAAAGAGGACTCTATGCACCAGATAAGAAAGTCTCATGAAAATCCGGCAATTAAGGCCATATACGAAGAGTTTCTTACCGAGCCGCTGGGACATGTTTCTCACGAACTGCTTCACACCTCATACGTAGAGAGGGGAGTATATTAAGTAACTGTTTAAATTAATCTTAAACCTATCTGCCCGCAACTCCAGGCAGCAAAGTCTGCAGGTTGTTTTGTTGGATGCCCTAATAGAGGCTTATATCCGGAAAGGTGCATTCATATGCATTCCTGATTTATATTTTATTGTAAAACTATGATGAAACCAATCAATGAGCTCATTAAAGAGCTTGCCGATTTACACGGCAGAGAGAGGCGTAGTCTGCTCCCAATACTTCAAGGCGTAGTGGATCAGGAGAAGTATCTCTCTGAGTACTCTATGCTTGAGATAGCTAAAGAGTTGGACATACCCGCTACCGAAGTGTACGGCACGGTTACTTTTTACTCTTTCCTCGAATACAAAAAGATGGGAAGATACATTATAAGAGTTTGTAAAACAATCACCTGTTCAATGAAGGGGGAGAAGCAGATACTTCTTGCCATAGAAGATATGTTAAAAATTAAGATAGGTGAAACCACCCAAGACGGGATGTTCTCTCTTTTACAGACAAATTGCCTGGGTCTATGCCATAAGGCACCTGCAATGCTAATCAACCACGATGTCTTTACCGACCTTACTCCTGAAAAGGTTAGGGAGATTCTAACTGAGTACATTCATAAACAAGAAGAGGTGGGTTATGTCAACTAGCTATCTACTAAAAAGGGCAGACTTCATTTTCAAAAACGAGAATGACTGGGAAGAGGTGCTTGGAAAAAGCATAATTCGACCTCCTCAGGAGCTGATAAACGAACTTATAAGCTCTGAATTAAAAGGGAGAGGTGGAGCCGGATTTCCAACAGGCTTAAAATGGAAAGTTTCGGCAGAGAACAAAAGCGAAGTAAAATATGTAATTTGCAATGCCGACGAGGGGGAGCCGGGAACATTCAAAGACAGGGAGATTCTCTCCAAGGTTCCTTTTAAGGTTCTTACTGCAATTGCTATTTGCGGCTATGTTATTGGGGCAAAAGAGGGTTATATCTACCTTAGGGGAGAGTACTTTTTTCTGCAGCCCGAATTAAACAAAGCTATCAGCGAGTTTGAGTATTACTGTAAAGAGATAAATTTCGATTTCAAGATTAAGATCTTTATGGGGAGTGGTGCATACATATGCGGAGAGGAGACAGCGCTGTTCGAATCTATGGAGGGCAAAAGGGGTGAGCCAAGAAACAAGCCCCCTTATCCAACATCGTTCGGGTATCTTGGCAAACCAACTGTAATCAACAATGTAGAGACTTTAGCCCACACCTATACCATATTCAAATACGGAGCAAAAAGATTCTACGACCTTGGTGTACAGTATTCAAGAGGGACTAAGCTCTTCTCGGTGTCGGGCGATACGCCAAAACCGGGTATCTACGAACTGGAGCTTGGGATGAGTCTTGCCGATTTTGTTGAGGAGTTTGGAGACGACGACACTAAAGCAGTTCAGGTTGGAGGTGCTTCGGGTTTCTTGGTTCCAAGAAAACGATTTGGCGAGACCAATATTGGTTTCCAAGGTAAGCTTGTGGGTATCTCTCTGCCTACAGGAGGGTCTATGATGTTGTTTAACAGCTCACGCTCTATGTATAATGTTCTCGACAACTATCTCAATTTCTTTGCCGAGGAGTCTTGTGGCCAGTGTACCCCGTGCAGGGTAGGGTGCCAACAGCTTCTTAGAGGAATTAAAGCAGTTAAAAGAGGAGAGAAAAAGGCGCAGTATCTTGATAAGATGATGCAGTTGGCAGAGACAATGCAATTCACGGCCAAATGCGGGCTTGGGCAGTCTGTTGCTAACTCATTCTCTTCTATTGTTGAGAACTTCCGTGAGGAGATGATCTATTAACTGCTTAAAACCTAAAATTATGGGAAAGAAATTGAAAATAACCATAAACGGAGAGCCCCTGGAGATTGAGAAAGGGGTCTCTATTCTGGATGCAGCAAAGGATGCAGGAATAATCATCCCTACTCTCTGCTACCACAAAGACCTTTGTGTTGCAGGCAACTGCAGGGTTTGCGTAGTGGAGCTGGTTGGTCAGAAGAGACTTTCGGCAGCTTGTGCCACGCCATGCGAAGATGGGATGGAGATTCTTACAAATTCGCTTAAAGTGAGAAACTCCAGAAAACACATTATTGAGCTGCTCCTCTCGGAGCATAATGCCGAGTGTACAAGCTGTTACAAAAACGGTAATTGCGAACTGCAGAGTTTGGCTTCGGAGTATAAGATAATGAATCAAGACTTTATACACCTTGTTCCTTATCACAACTATACAATAGACATGTTCTCTCCATCAATTATTAAAGACGACAGCAAATGTATACGTTGTCAGAGATGCGTAAGAACTTGTGCCGAGCTTCAGGGGGTGAATGCTCTTACTATGTCGTACAAAGGGGAGCATGCAAAAATTACCACCTTCTTTGAAAAGGCCATGAACGATGTGGTTTGTACAAACTGCGGACAGTGCATTAACCATTGCCCTACTGGAGCTCTGGTTGAGAGGAACTACATAGAGGAGGTTTGGAATGCAATAGGAGATAAAAACAGATATGTTGTAGTACAAACTGCTCCCGCTGTAAGGATTGGTTTGGGAGAGGAGTTGGGATTCGACCCCGGCACCAGAGTAACCGGTAAGATGGTGGCAGCTCTCAAAAGGTTGGGTTTTGATGCCGTAATGGATACCGATTTTACAGCCGACCTGACTATAATGGAGGAGGGCACAGAGTTGCTCACCAGATTAAAAAGGGCTATTGTAGATAAAGACCCCGATGCCAGACTGCCCATGGCAACATCCTGTTCTCCCGGTTGGATTAAGTTTATAGAGCATATGTATCCCGAGTATCTGGGAAACCTCTCTACATGCAAATCTCCCCAACAGATGTTTGGAGCGCTGGTTAAAACCTACTATGCAAAAGCACGTAAGCTAGATCCTGAAAAGATAGTATCTGTCTCTGTAATGCCTTGTACTGCCAAAAAGTTTGAGGCGAACAGGCCGGAGATGCACGATAGTGGCTATAGAGACGTAGACTATGTTCTTACAACCCGTGAGTTGGCAATCATGATAAAGCAGGCCGGAATAGACTTTATGCGTCTGGAAGATGCTCACTTCGACCGTATAATGGGAGAGTCTACAGGTGCGGGGGTGATTTTTGGAGCAACCGGAGGAGTTATGGAAGCCGCACTAAGAACCGCCTACGAACTTGTAACCGGACGTGAGGTGCCTTTCGAAAATCTTAACATTGCACCGGTTAGAGGAATGGAGGGTGTAAAAGAGGCTACAATCAAGATAGATAATCCACTTAAAGAGTGGTCTTTTCTTGACGGAGTGGAGCTTAAATGTGCCGTGGCTCACGGTTTGGTTAACGCCAAACAGGTTATGGACGCTATAAAGTATGGTAGGGCCGATTATCACTTTATAGAGTTTATGGCCTGCCCGGGAGGGTGTCTTGGTGGTGGAGGTCAACCAATCCCTACCAATCCCGAGATAAGGGCAAGACGTGCTGCAGCAATATATGCAGAGGATGCCGGTATGCCACTAAGAAAATCTCACCAGAATCCAGAGGTGGTAAAAATATATAAAGACTATCTGGAACAACCACTTGGAGAGAGGTCTCACAAACTTCTACACACAAAGTACACTCCAAGAAAACACAGATAACTACAAGAAAAATAGAGAATATAAAAAGATAAGAGGGCAAGAAGAAATTTTTTCTTGGTTGCCCTCTTATCTTTTTGCTCCCCGTCTAGGACTTGAACCTAGGACCCCCTGATTAACAGTCAGGTGCTCTAACCAACTGAGCTAACGAGGAGTGTTATTTTCGTTTTGGGACTGCAAATGTAATGTGAATTTTATAAAACTGCAAATCTTTTCTTATAATTTTTGATTTTTTAATTTATAATGATTTTGCCCACTTTTTTTTTAACTTTGTTCAATAGCTTTTAGATATGGATATTGAACTTCTCTCCAAAATACTAAGAGAGCTGATTCTTGAAAATGACAGAGTATCAATGCCCGGAATGGGCAGCTTCATTGCAGAGATGGCCCCATCTGTCTTTTCCGACAGAGCTCTTGTTATTCATCCCCCCTTTAGAAGAATACTGTTTCGTTCCAGTGAGATATGGAATGACGGGCTTCTGGAGCAGAGATATGCCAATGTGAGGGGTTTGAAGGAGGAGGTAGCCAAGCATGAGTTGGGGGAGTTTATCAAACGGATGAAGATAGATCTTAATACAAATAAGAACTATAGAATTCCCGGGTTTGGAACCATGAGGGCTACAGAACAGAACGACTACTTTTTTGTTGCAGACAGAGATCTGTTTAACTACGTTGAGACATTTGGTCTAGACCCTGTAAATATAAAGGTGTTACCAAAGAGGGGTGAAGTAGAGACCCTATCGGGTAAATCTGTTCAACTGTACTTTAAAACTAAGCTTAGAGAGATAAAGGAGTTTAGAGCTAACAGAGCCTCCGATCTTCCGCCTGTAAACATTACAGATAACTTAGACTATCACGATGAGAGTATATTTATAGAGGAGTCTGTAGAGGAGGTGGTAGAGAAGTTTCATGTAGAGGAGCCGCAAGATCAAATAAAAATGAATGAGGCTGCAATTACTCCATTAGAGGAGCCGGCAGAGGAGGATTATATAGATTTTACGCAAGAGTTGATTGCCGATGATTCTACTGTTGAACCTGTGGTGATACCTGAACCTGTGGTTGTACCTGAACCTGTGGTTGTACC
>CAYYAM010000002.1:0-1175 GCA_964469965.1 uncultured Muribaculaceae bacterium
CTATTCCTCTCTCAAGGGGTAAAAATAACCTACCTCTCATTTATTATTTAGCTTACTTAACCGATATCTATTCGTCGTTCCTGTCGTCTCTTACAGCGTACTCTATCATGCGTGATATTCGGTATACATCTTTTCTAAGCCCTTCCAGCTTGATTGGGTTATCTGAGAAGTTTACTGTTATTGTATCTTCGAACATTCTCATAAACCTTAAAAAAGGCGAGGAGTGTCTATACTGAACAAACTCTTTGCCTTCGCAAACCAGTTTAAACCGATTTCTTTCGAACACATCTTTTATCTTCTCTTTGTCTTGCTCATAGCTTTTATTGAGATAAACTTTTTTTACGGCAAAGCCAAAAAGAGGGTAGATTAATGACATCACAACAAGAAAAAGAGCTATCTGCCATCCTGTACCCGGCTGAAACAGATTGGTGTATTTGAACCCCTGCTGACCTGATGTTAGTGAGAAGATTGCTATAACCAGCGTAAACACAATAATCAAGTAGACAAAATATTTGGCTACTCTGGTGAAATACTTTTTAAAATCGAAATTTGTTCCCATATATTTTTTGTTTTAACTATCTGTTTAACTCCTTCCAAGCAAGAGCAGACGAACCCAGAATA
This sequence comes from uncultured Muribaculaceae bacterium, assembly GCA_964469965.1. GTDB lineage: Bacteria > Bacteroidota > Bacteroidia > Bacteroidales > UBA932 > Bact-08. Next base: position 622 of record CAYYAM010000002.1, read on the forward strand.
GCAGCATTATCCTCGTCTAGCTGAGACAAAAGTAACTTAATCTTCCCTCTCCATATACTTAGAAGATTCTCCTCCATTGCCTTTCGAGACGGTTCAAGTATGAGTTTTCCCGATTTAGCCAAACCTCCAAACAGGAAGATTGCCTCGGGAGTTGTAATTGCAACAAGATCTGCCAAGGCTTCACCCAGAACTTTTCCGGTTCTTTCAAATGCGGCGATAGATATTTTATCTCCTCCAAGAGCAGCAGAGGCAATATCCTTTGAATTTAACACAGCAAAGGGTATGTTTCGTAGAGGCGATGGGTTATTCTCTTTCGCAAGCAGCTCTACAGCCGTTCTTTTTATCCCGGGTGCAGAGACAAATGTCTCAAGGCATCCCCTCTTTCCACATCCACATTGTCTTGACCCTCTTTCATAAGCAATATGACCGAATTCACCTGCAAAGCCATCGTGACCGTATAGAACCTCTCCATTTACAACAAATCCGCTTCCAAGCCCCGTTCCCAATGTGATAACCACAAAGTTTTTCATCCCTCTGGCCCCGCCGTAGATCAT
>CAYYAM010000002.1:1275-36598 GCA_964469965.1 uncultured Muribaculaceae bacterium
TTCCCAATGTGATAACCACAAAGTTTTTCATCCCTCTGGCCCCGCCGTAGATCATTTCACCGATAGCTGCAGCGTTGGCATCGTTGGTGAGAACAACAGGAATACCTCCAAAAAGTACCTTCAGCTTCTCAGAAATTGGCAGATTCTCTTTCCATAAAAGATTGGCAGCGTTTTCAATACAGCCGGTGTAGTAGTTCCCGTTTGGTGCGCCGATTCCAATACCGGAAATTTTATGAGGAGAGTTCCATGCAGCAGAGAGATCTAATATTCCGTCTCTGATTGCTAGAATATAATCGTCAAAATTTTTGAATTTGGCAGTAGGAAAGCTATCAGAACCAATAATAGTTCCAGTTTCGTCTACCAATGCAAAAACAGTATTTGTCCCGCCTATGTCTACTCCGGCTACTACTCTTTTCATTATCTAAATTTTATAACAAAGCTAACAAAAATAATCTCATGAGGTTTAGATAAAATTTCTATTTTTGTAGCATAGGATTTGCTGAGAGCAATAATAATGATAAATATTTTGAGATATGGGAAATGAAAAAAACCTCAAAACACTCGTGATTGTAATGGCTTCGGTTGCTGTTGTTCTGGCCTTGGTGCTAGCGTGGCTTTACGTAGACAGAAGCGGAATGATAAACGATTTAACGGCAGAGAAGGAGCAGCTTACTGTTCAGATGTTGGAGCTTAGAGACGATTATAGTGAGCTCACTACAAACAACGACAGTCTTAACGCCGAGTTAAACAGAGAGAGAGAGAAGGTAGAGCAGCTGATTGAGAGGGTTAAGAAGACAGAGGCAACCAACAGAGCCAGAATCAGAGAGTACGAAAAGGAGCTGGGTACACTCAGAAGCATTATGAGAAGCTATATTCAGCAGATTGACTCTCTAAACACTTTAAACATCTCTTTAAGAAAAGATGCAGCAGTTGCAAGAGACGAAGCAAAGCAGTCAAGGCAGCAGTACGATCAGCTAAGAAGTACTACAGAGGAGTATGCAAGAAAAGTAGAAGTGGGATCGGTGCTTAAGGGGAGAGGATTTGTTTTAACGGCAATCAACGCCTCCGACAAAGATACCGACAGAAGCAGCAGAACCGCAAAACTCAAGACATGTCTGAACCTTGTTGAGAACTCAATAGCAGCAAGAGGCCCAAGAAGAATTTACATTAGAGTTAAAGGGCCCGATGGAATATTAATGACCAACTCACAACAGCAGATATTTACATCGGCAGGCGAACAGATGATATATTCGGCCGTTAGAGAGGTAGATTATCAAGGGAGTGAATTGGAGGTTTGTATCTTCTTTGCCAGCAATCAACAATATGTTAAAGGCGTTTATAATGTTGATATCTTCACAGAGGAGGGTAAACTGGGAAGTGCCGATCTTCTGCTCAGATAGTAGTTTTGCCTGTTTTGGCAGGAATTTATGTACATATTCCGTTCTGTTCACAATTTTGCAGCTATTGTGATTTTTACTCCACTAAGCTTTTAAGCAAAAAGGGGGAGTTCGTAGATGCTGTTGTGCTTGAGATTCAAAAAAGAGCAGACGAACTGAACAGCTTGGGGGTGCATCTCTCTACTATTTATTTAGGGGGCGGAACACCCTCTCTTTTGTCTATAGAAGAGACGAAGAGAATTCTGGAGACAATAAGTGACAACTTCACTTTTGCTCAAGGCAGCGATGATAACTCCTCAATCGAGATTACAATGGAGATTAACCCTAACGATGTCACTTTGGAGTACCTCTCCTCGCTCAGAGATATGGGAGTAAACAGGTTAAGCATCGGGATACAGTCTTTTCAGGAGGAGCAACTTATATGGATGAACCGTCGCCACAACTCCGGCCAATCTTCCGAGGCGGTAAAGGTTGCAAGAGATGCCGGATTCAAGAATGTAAGTATCGATCTCATCTTTGGATTTGAGTCACTTACAATAAGCGAGTGGAGAGATAATATAGATAAGGCCATTATGCTCTCTCCCGAACACATCTCATGTTATCAGATGGGTGTAGAAAAGGGTACTAAGCTATACAAAATGTTTACATCGGGGCAGTATATAATTCCTCATGAAGATATCTCTTACCATCAGTATGAGATTCTTAGAAAAACCTTAGAGCAAGCAGGATATGCACAGTACGAGGTGTCTAACTTCTGTAAGCCGGGCAGAGAGTCGCAACACAATAGCTCTTACTGGAAGCTGGAGCCCTACTTAGGACTAGGCCCATCGGCTCACTCATTTATAGGGGAGGTGAGGAGCCATAATCAAAGATCTTTAGTTGGATACATCAAGGCAATGAATGAGGGTAAACGGTTTGCAATAGAAGAGAGGAGAAACAAATACAGTAGGTATAACGAATATATAATGATTTCGCTCAGAAGAGTTCAAGGCGCCCAAATTCCTATAATTGAGAGCTCTTTTCCAAAAGAGAGCATACACTATTTTTTTAAAAGATTGCCATATCTGGTTAATAGAGGAGATATTATCCAAGAGGCCGACAATATAAGAATCCCGCCGGAAAGACTATTTGTCTCCGACGGGATAATACGGGAACTATTCTACGTAGAAAATTGATCTCTATATTATTCCGTTAGCTTTCATATAGGCGAAGATTGCAATTATGCTGAATCCTAATGCAATGAAAGTAGAGTATAGATAAGATACTGCTTTTAATCTTGGAAGCCACTTCTCATTGTTGGCGCCAACAGTCTGGAAAGCACTCCAAAAACCGTGAGTGAGGTGAAACCAAAGAGCAGCAAACCAAATAAGGTAGCAGATGGTTATCCAAATATTACCAAAAGTCTGCTCCATAAGTACGTTACCATTCTCTGCATGACCTCCCGTAAACTCAGGGAGTTGCATCTTAGCCCAAAAGTGAGATAGGTGAAAAACTAAAACACCAAGGATTATAATGCCCAGTACAAACATATTTCGTGAGGCCCACGAGTCTGTTTGAGCTTTGTTAGAAACCTCATACCTCTGATTACCTCTCGCCTTCATGTTGTATAGTGTGAGGTAGACTGCATATGCTATGTGTATAGCAAAACCTGCAGCAAGCATTGGCACCATGATTACAATAAAAGGTGAGCCCATGAACTCGATTACAGCATCAAACGCTTCCGGGCCAAAAAGATAAGCTGAGTTTGCGAGCAAATGGATAAGAAGGAAAAGAATCAGGAACAGACCTGAAATGCTCATAATAAGCTTCTTGCCAATTGATGATGTCAAAATATTTCCCATTTTTATTTTAATTGATTATTTATTTTCGAGGCTTTCAATTGCGTGTGCAAAGATAAGCTCTTGCTTGGTATTTTCATAATCTTTAGCTACTTTTGTTTGATAATACCACTATTACAGAGATGAAATACAAAAGAGTACTGCTTAAACTGAGCGGTGAGAGTCTTGGGGGTGACCAAGGCAAAGGACTTAGTGAAGAGGTTCTTGACCTCTATGCTAAAGAGATATCATTGGCTGTTAAAGCGGGAACTGAGATATCTGTAATTATAGGTGGGGGAAATATCTTTAGAGGGCTTTCCGGTTCGCAGAGAGGGTTCGACAGGGTAAGAGGAGATCAGATGGGAATGCTTGCAACTGTAATTAACAGCATTGCCCTTTCTATGGTAATTAGGGGTTTTGGCATAGAGTGTGAGGTATTTACATCTACTCCTATGGAGCCGTTTGCAAGATACTACGTAAGAGATAAGGCAGAAGAGCTTATGGATAGAGGGGGTGTCTCTATAATTGCAGGGGGTACAGGAAATCCTTTTTTCACAACAGATTCGGCATCTGCCCTTAGAGCTGCCGAAATTGGAGCCCAGGCTTTACTTAAAGGCACCAGAGTAGACGGGGTATATACTGCCGATCCCGAAAAGGATAAAAATGCAGTTAAATACGAGTCACTATCGTTTGATAAGGCGTTGTCTAATAACCTTAAGGTTATGGATTTAACGGCCTTTGCTCTATGCAAGGAGAACAATATTCCAATTGTTGTTTTTGATATGAACAGAGAGGGTAACCTTTTAAAGGTTGTTCAGGGTGAAAATGTAGGGACACTGGTTTCGAACAGCATAATAGATTAAGTAATATATAAAAAAACAAAGTTATGGATATCAGTAAACAGAAAGAGGTTATATCGGCAGCAAAAGAGCGCATGGAGAAAGCCCTTCTGCACCTTGAGGAGGAGCTTAAAACCTACCGTGCAGGAAAGGCAAACCCGGCCGTTTTCAACAATGTTCTTGTTGACTATTATGGCACACCTACACCGGTTCCGCAGGTGGCCAGCATAACCACACCCGACGCCAAAACAATGCTTATTCAGCCATGGGATAAGAAGATGATTCCGGCTATTGAAAAGGCGATCATGGTAGCAAACATTGGGTTCACACCTCAAAACAATGGGGAGCATATTAGAATAAATGTGCCACCTCTTACAGAGGATAGGAGGAAAGATTTGGTTAAGAGAGTTAAGAATGAGGGTGAAACAGCAAAAATAAGTGTCCGGAATGCAAGAAGAGACGGCGTAGAGCTACTTAAAAAGTACCAGAAAGAGGGTTTACCCGAAGATGTTGTCAAAGATGGAGAGACAGCTATTCAGAAAGAGACCGACAGCTTTAACAAAAAGATAGACGAAGCTCTGGCTGTGAAAGAGAGAGAAATTATGACCGTATAGATATTGATAGAGTAAACATAAAGAGGCTGACCAAAAAAATAATTGGTCAGCCTCTTTTTTAATTATACTCTTATAAGATTAAGACTCGCGAATTGCTGCTATGCCCGGAAGCTCTATACCCTCTAGATACTCAAGCATTGCTCCGCCACCCGTAGAGACATAGCTTACCTTATCGGCAAAACCCATCTGAGTAACAGCCGCTACTGAGTCGCCGCCACCTACCAGTGTAAATACACCTGAAGATGTAATCTGAGCTAGAAGAGTAGCTATAGTTTTTGTGCCTGTAGCAAATTTTTCCATCTCAAAAACTCCTACAGGGCCATTCCAAAGAACTGTTTTAGAGGAGCGAAGAACCTCTTCCCACTCCTTTAGCGTAGATGGAGCTGCATCCATACCAAGCCATCCGTCAGGAATTTCGCTGTCTTTACATACAATGGTGTTTGCATCATTACTAAATGCGTCGGCAGCTACCACCTCTCCGGAGTAGTATAGTTTAACTCCTTTTGCTTTCGCTTTTTCAAGAATAGAGAGCGCCAAATCTATCTGATCATCTTCACAAAGAGAGTTTCCTATCTTTCCTCCTTGAGCTTTGATGAAGGTAAAAACCATTCCTCCACCAATAATCATATTGTCGCAAACATCGAACAACTTCTCTATAATGGCAATTTTAGAGGAGACTTTTGCACCACCTATTATGGCCGTTACAGGATGCTCAGGCGATTTAAGAACTTTGTCTATTGCCTTTATCTCTCCCTCCATAACATAACCGAACATTTTATTATTTGGAAAGTACTTGGCAATAAGTGCTGTTGATGCATGTGCGCGGTGTGCGGTTCCAAAGGCATCATTTATATAGCAATCGGCATACGATGCAAGTCTTTTTGTAAACTCCTTCTGTTGCTCTTTCATCTTGGCTTTTGCCGCCTTTTTCTCCTCATCGCTAATATCTTCTGCCAATCCGCGTGGTTTACCCTCCTCTTCGGCATAAAAACGGAGGTTCTCAAGAAGCAAAACCTCACCTGGTTTTAGGGTAGCAGAGAGCTGAGCCGCCTCATCTCCCATACAGTCGGGAGCAAACTTAACCGATATTCCCAATTTGGCCTCTATTGCAGGGATGATATGCTTTAAAGAATATTTATCTGTTGGCCCTTTGGGACGACCAAGATGAGACATTACTATCAATGATCCACCTCTCTCCAACACCTTTTTTAGAGTTGGAATGGCAGCCCTGATTCGTGTATCGTCTGTTATTTGAAATGATTCGTTGAGAGGTACATTAAAGTCTACTCTCACGATAGCTCTTTTTCCCGTGAAGTCGTAATTGTCAATATTTTGCATATGGAAAAAATGTTAAATAAATGTCTGTTTCGTGCGCAAAATTAAGAATATTCTAATAAAATTACTACCTTCGGGGCTGTATAATTAACAATTTAAAACAAAAATTTGTGATGCTACTAGAGTCTCCCTTAGAATGGAATGATTATGAGCTGATTGACTCAGGGGATTTTGAAAAGTTAGAGCGATTTGGCAACTATGTTCTTATAAGACCCGAACCTAAGGCCTTATGGAGCAAAAGTATATCGGAGAGAGAGTGGCTCTCTACAGCACATACTAAATTTACCACCGGCTCGGGTTTTGGAAAATCGGGGAAAGAGGACTCCGGCACATGGCATCAGCTAAAGAAAATGCCCGATCAGTGGTTTATTACCTACAATAAAAACTCTCTTAAATTTAAACTTCGGCTGGGGTTAACTGCCTTTAAGCATGTGGGTGTATTCCCCGAACAGGCACCAAACTGGGACTACATTTTTAAAAATACACGTGAGCTGGCAACAATCAACAGAAATGCAGGAGAGGCGGCCCCTAAGGTGCTGAACCTCTTTGCTTACACAGGGGCTGCATCTATGGCGGCAAGGTGTGCCGGTGCCCAAGTAACACACTTAGATTCCGTAAGACAGGTAGTAAGCTGGGCAAGAACCAATATGGAGCTTAGCTCTCTAGACAACATAAGATGGGTAATTGAAGATGCTCTCAAATTTGTAAAGAGAGAGAGTAAAAGAGGTAACAGATATCAGGGAATCATAATGGATCCGCCTGCCTACGGCCATGGGCCCGACGGAGAGAAGTGGAAATTAGATGAGTTGTTATACGAAATGATGTGCGAAGTTTCTGGCATTTTACAACCAAAAGACTCCTTTCTGGTTCTTAATCTATACTCTAACGGCTACTCCGCACTACTTTCAAACAGCGTTGTAAAGAGCTCGCTGAGTGTAAAAGATACACATTACGGAGAACTTTACCTGGAAGACCGGGCAAAACGGGCACTGCCCCTTAGCGTATTCACAAGACTAAGAAGATAGAACACTTATAAAATTTTGATTATATGTTTACACAGTTAGCAATAAACTGGAGCCCCTCTCCTGAGATCTTCTCTATAGGACCTGTTCACATAAGGTATTATAGCGTGTTGTTTGTCTCCGGATTTATTATTGGCTACTATATCTTTGTAAGGTTCTTCAAAAGAGAGGGCCTGCCGGTAGAGATTCTGGATACTCTCCTTTATACACTTTTAGGTTCTGCCGTAATTGGAGCTAGACTCGGGCACTGTCTGTTCTATGAGCCGGAGTACTACCTTGCCCGCCCTTGGGAGATACTCAAAATATGGGAAGGGGGATTGGCAAGTCATGGTGGCGCAATAGCCATACTAATTGCAATATGGTACTATGTTAGAAAGTATGGGAAAAAGTATAACTTCAACTATATATGGCTGATGGACAGAATAGGAGTTGCCACAGCCCTTGCAGGAGCTCTTATTAGATTGGGAAATTTGATGAATTCTGAGATCTACGGAAACCCCACCTCTCTACCTTGGGGGTTTATATTTGAGCTTAGAGGGGAGACGGTTGCAAAACACCCAACTCAACTATATGAAGCATTGGCATATCTTTTCACTTTTGTGTCGCTAATGTGGTTGTATTACAAGCACCTCAACAAACTAAAGCAAGGGACTCTCTTTGGCCTTTTCCTTATTGGCATATTCGGAGCCAGATTTTTTATTGAGTTTATTAAAGAGCCGCAGGTGAGTTTTGAGCAGAGTATGACCCTCAATATGGGCCAGTGGCTCAGCATTCCATTTGTGATTGCCGGTGCGGTATTAATTCTTTACGGAATTAAAAAGGGTATTCCTGCAGAGTTACAAAAAAAAGGAAAAAATTAACCCCGATCCGACTCTCTTCTAAGATCTTTTTCTTTGATAGAGTGTCGTTTATCGTACTCTCTCTTTCCTTTGGCCAGAGAGATATTCAACTTGGCGAATCCGTTTTCGGCAATAAAGAGCCGAGTTGCAACAATGGTCATCCCCTTCTCGCGAGTTGCTCTAAAAAGTCGATTCAACTCTTTTCTGTTTAACAGCAGCTTGCGGTCTCTTCTAGGGTCGTGTTGATTGAAGCTTGCCCACCAATAGTCGGCAATATGCATGTTTTTTACATATAGCTCTCTATTTACAAAGTAGCAATAGGAGTCTGCAAGAGAGGCCTTGCCTGCGCGTATAGACTTAATCTCTGTTCCCGAAAGTACTATACCTGCTGTAAAGCTCTCTACCAGCTCGTACTCAAACGAAGCTCTTTTGTTTTTAATCTCTATTTTGCTCTTTGCCTTTGCCATTGAAGTGCAAAAATAGTGTAAATTTGTGGAATGAACCAAGAATTGATTTGCATATTGGGGCCAACAGCTAGTGGCAAAACAAAGTATGCGGTAAAGTTAGCCATTGAAACGGGAGGCGAGATTATATCTGCCGACTCACGTCAGGTGTATAGACTAATGGATATTGGAACCGGGAAGGATTTAAGCGAATATGAGGTTAATGGAGTAAAAATACCATACCATCTTATAGATATTGTAGACCCCGGATACAAATACAACATATTTGAGTATCAAAGAGATTTTCACAATGCATACAGAAGTGTATTATCTAAAGGCGCTACACCCATTTTGTGCGGAGGAAGCGGATTATACATAGAGACGGCAACTCTTGGTTACTCTCTTCCTCCGGTTCCTCCAAACATAGAGTTGAGAGATGAATTGGAGAGAGAAGAGACAGGAATACTTATAGAGAGATTGGTCTCATACGGGCCAATTCATAACACCACAGACACAACCAGCAGAAAAAGACTCATAAGAGCGATTGAGATAGCTGAGTTCAAAAAGCATAATAATCTGCAAATTACAGAGTATGAACCTATAAATACAAGGTACATTGGAATTTCTGTAAGTAGAGAGGAGAGGATAAGAAGAATAGATAGAAGACTTAAAGAGAGACTGGAGGGAGGTATGATAGATGAAGTTAAGCAGCTTCTGGATATGGGGTTATCTCCTCAAGATTTAATTTATTATGGCTTAGAATACAAGTTTGTTACAATGTATTTAACCGGAACCATGTCGTACAATCAGATGCAGAGCTCTTTGGCAATCGCCATACATCAGTTTGCTAAGAGGCAGATGACCTGGTTTAGAGGGATGGAGAGAAGAGGAATAAAAATTGAGTGGATTGAAACAATATAAAAAATGAAGATCATGAAAGGAAGAGGAATTATTGGAAAGTTACTATGTCTATCGTGGGTGTTAATGCTGCTGCCCTCAATACTTACTGCTCAGAAACAGGAGGAGATGAAGTTTGTAAGCATAGATAGTCTTATGATTATAGGCAAAGGTTTTGATGACAGCCACGTAAAGTATGGTAGAGTGCCTGCCTCTCTAAAAGGTGAACTAAGAAAAGAGCTGCTAAGTTTGGGAGCCAACAGCGCAGGAATTGCCGTGAGATTCAGTTCTAACAGCTCTTACATAGGGGCAAAATGGAAAGTCTTAGAAGATGTTAATATGAATCATATGCCGGGGACCGGAATAAAGGGTATTGATCTCTACATTCTCGACGGAGTTACGTGGAGGTATGCAGGTACTACCAGGCCAAATGCCAAAGAGAGCTTTGGTGTTTTTATTAAGAACATGACAAGGCAAAACAGAGAGTTTATTGCCTATCTACCCCTTTACGATGGTGTAGAGTATGTAGAGATTGGGGTAGAGAGAGAAGCACGTCTAAGCTTGCCCCAAATTAATCGTCTTACAAAAAGGGAGGAGAGGAAACCGATTGTCTTTTATGGCACCAGTATTACTCAAGGAGGGTGCGCCTCGAGACCGGGAATGGCATACCCCTCTATTTTAGGTAGGATGTTAGACAGGGAGACAATCAATCTGGGATTTTCGGGTAATGGAAAGATGGACTTCTCAATGGCAAAGGCCATTACAATGATAGATGCCGATGCTGTTGTTCTTGATTGCCTTCCGAACACTACTGCACAAAGTCTTAGAGATAGTGCCTACCGTTTTATTGGGTATATACTGGAGAACAGGCCTGGAGTAAAACTCTATATGATAGAGAACCCTAACTTCCCGTACCTCTTTGCCGATGTAGAGACAAAAGCTGCCCTTGATGAGGAGAATAAAGTGTGGAGGGAGCTCTTTGCCAGATTTGTTTCGGAGGGGCACGAAAATATAATCTATATAAGAGGTGAGAACCTTTTAGGAGAAGACGGAGAGACAACAGTTGACGGTGTCCACTATACCGACCTCGGCTTTTTAAGATTTGCCGAATCTATCAGGGAGTATTTTGCTCCGCTTGCTACCGGGCGTTAGTGTAGTAGTAGGGCTGCTCTCCTCCGGTAGGGTACTGAAAAACTTTTAACTCAAATTGCGGGACTATTGCCAGTACATGATCGAAGATATCGCACTGTACGCGCTCGTAATATGCCCACTCTTTGTTTCTTATAAAAAAGTAGAGCTCAACGGGAATACCTCTTTCGTTTGGTTGAAGCTGACGAACTATGCAGGTTAGCTCCTGATTAATCTCGGGGTGTCTGTTGAGATACTCTTGAAGGTAGGCCCTGAAAACACCAATATTGGTTTGTCTTCTTCCGTTCACAAGGATTGAGTTATCTACCTCATTCTCTATGTTGTAGGCCTCAATCTCATCTTGTGTTTTATCTATGTAATCTTTTATATATCTAATCTTCCTGAAACGCTCCAACATCTCGGGGGTGCAGAACTTTATGGAGTTCATATCTATTGAGATAGATCTTTTAACTCTCCTTCCTCCCGACTCCAGCATCCCTCTCCAGTTTTGAAATGAGTCACTAACCAAAGAGTATGGAGGAATGGTTGTTATAGTTTTGTCGAAGTTGCGAACCTTAACAGAGTAAAGACTAATCTCCTCTACATCTCCGTCTGCTCCATATTTTGGTACCGTAATCCAGTCGCCCTGTCGGAGCATGTCGTTGGCAGATAGTTGCCACCCGGCAACAAAACCAAGTATGCTATCTTTAAAGATGAGTAATAAAATAGCCATAGATGCACCCAGTGCAGCAAAGAGCGAGGTGAACTCCTTGTTAATAACTATACTTAGAATTATTATACCACCAATAAAGTATGCTATAACCGCAACAATCTGAAAGATAACCTTGATTGGCTTATTTGAATAATCCTCTGATAGTGAGTATATATCTGTAAGGGCTTTTGTAGCAGAATGAACCGCCTTCATAAGGGCTACAACAATAAATATATGGGCACCTTTCTGAAAAATTGAGGCCCAAAGTTCACTTCTTACTGCTATAGGAGTTGCCAGCGCAACAACAATACCCGGAATGATGTGAACGAGATGCCTGAAGACTTTGTGTTCTAGAAAAATATCGTCCCATTTGCTGGATGTAAAACGGGCAAATCTCTCAACCACTTTATGGATTATAAGTCTTGAGAAGATGTCTGATGCCCAGGCCAAAATTAGAAGCAGGGTCATGCTTATCACTTCGTCTAACAGCGATGCCAGAGCGGGGGATACCCCCGCATCTAGCAAGAACTGATAAATTTTATCTACAACTCCAAAAAGAGCAGTTGCTTTTGATGTAAACTCCTGTTCTATCATATTTTTGTCTATTCAAGCCACCCTTCGCAGCTGCACATAAGATTTCTGTCGCCGTACCCATTATCTACCCTGGATACATGAGGCCAGAATTTATTCTCTTTTATCCAGTTCAGAGGGTATGCCGCGCTCTCTCTTGTGTAGCTGTGATTCCACTCAGTGGCAGTCACCTCCAAAGCTGTGTGAGGGGCATTCTTAAGAGGGTTGTCATCTTTATTCAACTCTCCTCTCTTTATTGCTTCACACTCCTGTTTGATAGATATCATGGCCTCTATAAAGCGATCGAGCTCTGCCTTAGACTCACTCTCGGTTGGCTCCACCATAAGGGTGTCAACTACAGGGAATGAGAGTGTAGGAGCATGAAATCCGTAGTCCATGAGTCTTTTTGCAACGTCGGTTGCATCTACACCATACTCTTTGCGGAACTCCCTTAAGTCTAGAATACACTCATGTGCAACCTTATTGTTATTTCCACTGTAGAGTGTTTTGTAATGATCTTTAAGGCGTTCAGATATATAGTTTGCATTAAGAATTGCAATCTCAGTTGCCCTTCTTAGTCCATCTGCTCCCAAAAGCTTAATGTATGCATGTGTTATTGGTAGCGCCATAGGATAACCATAAGGAGCCGAACTAACAGCTTTAGCCCCCTTATTGCTGCAATTTGGAAGGAAAGGATGGCATGGGAGGAATGGAGCAAGCTCTTTTGTTACACAAATAGGGCCAATTCCCGGACCACCTCCGCCGTGAGGGATTGCAAAGGTCTTGTGAAGGTTTAGGTGGCAAACATCTGCTCCTATGAATCCCGGATTGGTTAGACCCACTTGGGCATTCATATTTGCACCATCCATATAAACCAGGCCTCCATTATTGTGAATAATATCCATTATATCCTTTATGCTCTCTTCGTAAACACCGTGAGTAGAAGGATAAGTAATCATGATACACGAGAGGCGATCTTTATGCTGCTCGGCCTTTTGACGAAGTTCATCTACATTTATGTTGCCCATATCGTCGCAAGAGACCAAAACAATCTCCATGCCTGCCATAGCTGCCGAGGCCGGATTAGTTCCATGTGCAGAGGTCGGTATTATGGCCACATCTCTCTGAGGTTGATTGTTGGCTATATGGTAAGAGCGTATAGTCATAAGACCTGCATACTCACCTGCAGCTCCTGAGTTCGGTTGTACCGAGCAGGCGTGAAAGCCGGTTATAACAGCAAGATCCTCTTCTGTCTCATGTATCATCTGCATATAACCCTCTGCCTGATCGGCCGGCACGAATGGATGAATTCCGGTGATCTCCGACCAGCTGAGAGGCATCATTTCAACAGCTGCATTGAGTTTCATTGTACACGAACCCAGAGGTATCATAGAGTGAGTCAGTGAGATATCTCTTCTCTCCAACTTTTTGATATATCTCATAAGTTCGGTCTCAGAGTGGAATCGGTTGAATGTAGACTCGGTGAGGTATGAGCTCTCTCTTACCATGAAAATTTGGGAGTTCTCCTTGAAAGGACACTCATTTACACTGCCTCCAAAGATTTCAATAATATCTACGGCCTCTGTGTAGTCTGTTAATTCGTCGAAGCTTATTCTTATACTTTTGTTAGAAGGGTAATAGAAGTTGTAACCCTTTGCTAATGCTCTCTCTTTAATTTTATTTGACTCCTCTGTGATCACCTCAATGGTATCGAAGAAGTTTTCGCTTTTAAGACTGAATCCCAATTTTTTCAGCTCTAAAGCAACACTCCATGCATAGTTATGAACCCGCTCTCCAATGCGGCGCAGACCTTGAGGGCCGTGGTAAACTGCATACATCCCCGACATTGTAGCCATAAGGGCTGTAGCCGTACAGATGTTAGAGGTGGCCTTCTCTCGCTTAATGTGCTGCTCTCTGGTCTGTAGTGCCATTCTAAGCGCCGGTTTCCCCAGGCGATCTACCGAGACCCCAATGATTCTTCCCGGCATATTCCTCTTATACTCATCTCTTGTAGCCATAAATCCGGCAGTTGGACCGCCAAACCCCATAGGAAGTCCAAATCTTTGTGCCGTGCCTACTGCAATATCTGCTCCCCATGCAGCCGGCTCTTTTAGAACTGTAAGTGCAAGCAAATCTGTAACTGCGGTTACCAAAACACCTGCGGCGTGGGCTCTTTCGCAGAACTCCGAGTAATCGTAAATAGTTCCGTCTGCTGCAGGATATTGGAGAATGGCGCCAAAGCAACTCTCCTCTATTTTGTAAGTTGCAAAATCTGCCTCTCTTATCTCTATACCAAGTGCCTCTGCTCTAGTCTCTACTACTGCCTTTACTTGAGGAAACAGATTGGTGTCTATGAAAAGTAAGTTTTTGCCGGCTTTCTGAGCTTCGCGCGAGCGTAGTTCATACATCATTCTCATAGCTTCTGCAGCGGCAGTAGAGTCGTCGAGCATTGAGCTGTTTGCCAGTTTAAACCCGGTGAGCCCGGCCACCATTGTCTGGAAGTTTAGCAGGGCTTCAAGCCTGCCTTGAGAGATCTCTGCCTGATACGGAGTATAGGATGTGTACCAGCTAGGATTTTCAAAAATATTTCTAACCACGGCCGGAAGAGTGCCAGTGCCATAAAATCCAAGACCAATCATAGATCTTAGACCCTTGTTCTTAGATACCATGGCTTTAAGATTTGCAAGATATTTTTGCTCGCTTACGGCTTTACTTATTTTTAGAGGTTCATGAAGTAAAATATTCGATGGAACAGTTTGTTTTACAAGATCCTCCAAACTCTTAGCACCTACAACCGAGAGCATCTCCTGTATTTCGCTCTCTCTTGGACCATTGTGTCGATCGGCAAAAGGAATTGACATATTGTATTATTTATTAGGTTTTTAATAACATTTTAAAACACAAATGTAGTCAAAAAATAACAAAAATTGTGTATTAAAATATTTTCATATTTTTGTGACGAACAAAACTAAAACCTATGAATCTATTAAAAAGAAAAATCTCTGAGTTGCAGGAGCGGACTGCCAAGGCCTTACAGGGCGGAGGAGAGTCGGCAATAGCAAAGCAGATAGCAATGGGTAAGCTCCCGGCCAGAGAGAGGATAAACCAATTGCTCGACCCTGGTTCTTTCTATGAGTACGACCTTTTCATAGAGCACGAAGCCAGAGAGTTTGGAATGGAGGGCAAAGATCTGGCAGGTGACGGTGTGGTTATAGGCACCGGAACGATTCACGGTAAATCTGTAGCTATTTATGCTCAGGACTTTACCGTTGCAGGGGGCTCTCTGGGATCTATGCATGCCAGAAAAATTACAAAAATCATGGACTATGCACTTAGGATGCGAATCCCTCTTATTGGGATCAATGACTCCGGAGGTGCACGTATTCAAGAGGGGGTAAACTCTTTGGCCGGTTACGGAGAGATATTCTTTAGGAATACGCTAGCCAGCGGGGTAATACCTCAATTGTCGGTTATACTTGGTCCGTGTGCGGGGGGTGCTGTATACTCGCCTGCTCTTACCGACTTTGTTTTTGTTGTAGATAAGATCTCAAAGATGTTTATTACAGGACCTGAGGTTATCAAATCTGTTTTAGGAGAGGAGATAGATATGGAGTCTTTGGGTGGCGCAAGGGTTCACAGCGAGACCACTGGAAATGCTCACTTCTTTGCAAATAGTGAGGTGGAGTGCTTTGAACAGATAAAAACCCTGCTCTCATACATTCCTGCTCATAACGAGTGTAACTGCAATGTAGAGAAGAGTACCGAACCCGACACCAAAAAGTACAAGATAGACAAAATAGTACCGGTAGATCCTACCAAGCCATACGATGTTAGAGATGTTATAAAGGCAATTACCGATGGATCTCAGTTCTTTGAGGTTCAGGAGTTGTGGGCTGCAAATATTGTTATAGGATTTGGAAGGATTGCAGGGAAAACCGTTGGATTCGTAGCCAATCAACCGCTTGTTCTTGCAGGGGTTCTGGACTGTGATTCAAGCGACAAAGCTGCCAGATTTATCCGTTTCTGCGACGCTTTTAATATACCTATAGTTACACTGGAAGACCTTCCGGGGTATCTTCCGGGTGTAGATCAGGAGCATGCAGGGGTTATAAGGCACGGAGCGAAGCTTCTTTATGCTTATAGCGAGGCAACTGTACCAAAAGTTACGGTGATTATTAGAAAAGCATATGGTGGTGGCTATATAGCAATGAACTCTCGCCACTTGAGAGCCGACTTTGTTTTTGCATGGCCTATGGCAGAGATAGCAGTTATGGGTCCTGAAGGTGCTGCAAACATAATATTCAGAAAAGAGATTATGGAGGCAGAAGATCCCGACGCAATGAGAAAGCAGAAAGTGGAGGAGTACAAACAGAAATTTGCCAACCCGTATGTTGCCGCTTCTAAAGGTTATATAGATTCGGTAATAGATCCTAAAGATACTAGAAAGTTTCTGGTTCACTCATTCGAAGTCTCTGCTAATAAGGTTGTTAAGAGGCCATCTAAGAAGCACGGAATTCCACCATTTTAAAAACTTTGTGGAATGAAAATGTCAGAAAAAAGAGCCTTGGTGGTTAAAAGACAGAAAGCCAAGGAGAGAGAGGAGAAAAAGCGTGCAAAAGCAGTAAAAGAGGCAGATAAAGCAAAAGCTAAAGAGCGGAGCAAAAAGTCATCTAAAGCCGAACAACAAATATCTCAACTGCTTTTGAAAGGAGATTTCCTGCAAATATTTCCAAATGCAAGGAGATACTCAACTATTTTAACAAAGAAGTTTGTTAATCGTCCTACATGGAGAAGGCCCGATCCGCAAGAGATAAAATCTATCATACCGGGAGTTGTAATCTCTTTTGAGGTGAAAGAGGGTGATCGTGTTACTGCGGGAACTCATCTTATGACTTTCGAAGCTATGAAGATGCACAATCTTGTTATTGCACCTTTCGACGGCACGGTAGAGAAGCTCTTTGTTAAAGAGGGAGAAAAGGTTCCAAAGGGGGTTGTTATGATGTTCCTTAAAGCAGATACAGAGCCCGAGCCGATTGTTTCAGATGAATCTACTTCCAGCGATCTAGGTCTAATCGTATAAAAACGAAAAGAAAAACTGTAAAGCTCCATAGAGAAGATCCCCCGTAGCTCACAAAGGGCAGGGGGATTCCTATTACAGGTGTTATACCAATTGTCATTCCTATATTGATAAAAAAGTGCATAAATAGAATAGAGGCCAACGAGTATCCGTAGATTCTGTTAAAGGTATCTTTTTGCTTTTCAGCAAGATTATAGATACGTATTATCATAAAGGTAAATAGAAATATGAGGAAGGATGAGCCAAGAAACCCCCACTCCTCTCCAATGGTGCAGAAGATAAAGTCGGTACTCTGTTCAGGAACAAAATTAAACTTTGTCTGAGTTCCTTGTAAAAATCCTTTTCCGCTGAAACCTCCCGAACCGATTGCTATTTTTGATTGATGTACATTGTATCCTGCCCCTTTAAGATCTACATTTATACCGAGTAAATTCTCTATCCTTGCTCTCTGGTGATCTTTGAGAACTCTCTCAAAAATGAACTCTACCGAATAGATTAATGCTATTGATGCTAAAAAGCACATAGCTATATACATTAGCGCCGATACCCTTTGTTTTACTACCGTAAAAATATGGTACAAGAAAAGAGGCAGTACAACCATTGCCAGCCAATAGTCTTCGTTGAGGGTTATCTTTGACGATATAAAGCTAAGGTTTTGTAACTCTCTGGCGTAGATCATTGCAGGCATAAAGGCAACCAAAAAAAGAGAGTGAGATGTAATCTTTCTTGTTAAAAAACCTCTAGCAATAATAAGAAGAGAGACAATTACAATAAATGCAACGTATGAAGAGAAGCTGAGTGTTATAAGGAAGAGTGCAATGGCAAGTATCCCAAGGGTAAGATACCAGCCACTTAAACCTTCGCGGTAAAGCATCAATATAAAAGCGGCATAAACCAGGGCCGAACCGGTCTCCTTTTGCATAATAATCACTCCAACCGGGAGTAGAATTAATATTGCTACTTTTATTATACTCTCGGCCGATTTGATTCTGAATCCGTAATTACTCATAAGGGATGCTAGGGCGAGCGTAGTTGCAATTTTTGATAATTCGGCAGGTTGGAATCGAACAGGTCCAACCTGAAACCAAGAGTTTGACCCATTAACCTCTATTCCTAAAAAGATTACGGCAATCAGCAGTAAAATACTGCCCGAGTATATTATCCAGGAGAAGGCACTGAAAAATTTGGGATTTACAACAAACAGAATAAAGAACCCTATGATGTAAGATGTGATTATCCATATAAACTGCATTCCATACCTCTGACTAATGTCTATTATCTGAGAGTGCTCGTCGTCGTAAACGGCAGAGAATATACTTACCCACCCTATTAAAGTTAGGGCAATGAAACATATAATCAAAGGCCAATCAAGCTTTCTGTACTCTCCTCCCTTTATCATCGTCTTGCAGCATTACCGAGCAGATTGCTCTCAATTATCCTTATCTCCAGATCTTTTCTTGAGATCTCTTTATTCAGATACTTCTCTACCAGAAGGGATGCGATAGGGGCTGCCCAGGTGGCTCCGAAACCGGCGTTCTCTATGTATGCTGCAACGGCAATTTTTGGATTATCTCTTGGAGCAAAACAGATAAACACAGAGTGATCTCTTCCGTGCGGATTTTGGGAGGTACCTGTTTTTCCGCAGATATCCAAACCGGGAACCGCAACTCTGGAGGCGGTTGCACCTGAACCCGGAGGAGAGTTCACAGCCCTGTACATACCCTCTACAATGATTTCGAAGTGAGAGGTATCTACCATTGTATAGTGTCTTTTTGTGTAGTCGGCGTTTATAAGAGTATCGGGAGAGCCCTTAATGATATGAGGGGTATGATAGTAGCCACGGTTGGCAATGGTTGCAGCAAGATTAGCCAGGTGAAGAGGAGTGGTACCTATCTCTCCCTGCCCTATTGCTAGTGAAATAATTGATAGAGAACGCCATCTGTTTTTACCGTGAATCTTATCGTATGTCTCTGTTGTGGGCATGTTACCGGCCTGTTCGGCAGGAAAATCGGTGCCCAGTTTTTGGCCGAACCCAAAGCTCTCAACCATCTCTTTCCACTTTAAAAAACCTTGGGTAACACTCTTGTATTTAGGATTATCTATAATATCTCTAAAGGCAATACAGTAGTAGGTGTTGCAAGACATCATAATAGACTGCGCCAAATCTGTTGGAGATGGATGTGGGTGGCAGCCAACCCCTCTTCCAACTTTATATCCTCCGCTGCAGGAGTAACGGGTATCGGGCTTTATGACTCCCTCTTCTAGTGCTATAAGGGCGTTAACCAGCTTAAATACAGATCCCGGAGGGTAGGGCGACATAACAGCCCTGTTAAACATAGGTTTTAGAGGATCGTTCACCAATTCGTTATAAAATTTATTTATAGACGAAAGTTTTGTCACATCTATTCCCGGACTCGATACGAGTGTAAGGATCTCTCCGGTAGATGGCTCAATAGCTACCAAGCTTCCAATCTTATTTGACATTAGGAGCTCTCCGTACTGTTGCAGTTGCGCATCAATTGAGCTTACTATACTCTTCCCGGGGATGGCCTGAAGATCGTATCTCCCCTCTGCAAAGCTTGACTTAACTTTATTGTGAACATCTCTTAAAAAAATATTGTAACCTTTCTCTCCTTTAAGAATGTGTTCATAAGACTGTTCAATACCGGTACGACCCACATAATCACCTCTTTTGTAAGATGGATTTCTTCTTAGAAAAGCAGTATCTACTTCGGTTATGTAACCTAGAAGATTGGCACCTGCATTATATGGGTAGTTTCTTATTGTTCTGGAGATTGCGCTAAAGCCCGGGAATTTGTATGCCTTTTCAAGAAAAACAGAGTACTGTCTGGCCGACACCTGTTTTACGAAAGGTATTGATTGATAGCCGATTCTTCTTCTATTTCTTTTATAATCTTTTAGCTTTTCTCTTACCTCATTAATATCTAGATTGAAAATTCTACAGAGATCTACAGTATCTAACTCTTTTACCTCAAACGGGGTTATCATTATATCGTAGGCGGTCTCATTTCCCACTAAGATTTTTCCGTTTCTATCCAATATCAGCCCCCTGGCAGGGTATCTTATATCGTATCTGTATGCGTTATTACTTGCATTAATCTTGTACTCTTTATCTACAATCTGAAGCACAAAGAGCCTTATCAGGAATACAATTGCAATTGTTAAAACTGCAAATACAAGTATATTTCTTTTACCCTTCTCTTTTGACATGTTAGTTAAAGCCGGTTTTTATAAAAGAATCCAAACTCAATGACAAGTATTAAGATTGTGTTTGCGAACAGACTCACTGCTACCCTTGGAAAATTGTATATAAATGAGGTTAATCCAAAGCTCTCTACAAGCGAAAGTGATATATGATGAACGGCAAGAGATAGTGCTATATAGGTTGTAAAACGAACAACCCCAAGCTCTCTCAACCCCGGTCTGATTTGGTTTTCTAGATCACCTTTGCGGCAGACCAACTTAAATATCTTAGACTGAAAAAGGACAAGGGTTAGTGCTGCAGAGCTGTTTAATCCAAGAATAGAGTTTGTGAAATAATCAACTGCGATACCCATAAAAAAAGCCCAAAGCAACATTTTGTTAAATGTTGTATTGGTAGGCAGGGTTAGCAGAAAGAGCGGATAGACAGATATGAACAGAAGCGGGCCAATATCAATAAGAGAACTCAGGATAACCTGAGTTATCAAGAATGCAGCAAACAAAAGCAGGTTTCCCGATTTAATTCTCATTCTGTCTCTTTATTTGATCAATTTCGGGTTTATTATTATTTACCACCACATTCACAAAATGGAGGGTGCTGAAATCTTGAAATAGCTTCACCTGTATTTGGTGGTGAGATCCTTTTATAACAGTAGACTTTCTAACTGTTCCCAAAGGGATATCGGGAGGAAAGAGGGTAGAGAAGCCGCTGGTGTAAACAGTGTCGCCAATCATAAAGTTTATATGGTAAGGCACCTCTGTAAGGGTAGCATAGTCGGGGCGCCTTCCTTCCCAAACCAGAGGGCCAAATGCTTGGGAGGGGGCTATCTTCGCGCTCACACTCTGATTGATGTTTAAAAACGAGATTACATATGAGTAGTTTTCGGCAACCGACGATATCACACCTACAACTCCATTTGGAGATACAACGCCCATATCTCGGGAGATACCATCTTTTTTACCCCTATCTATAATAAGATAGTTATGGAGTTTATTTGTGCTGTTGGCAATGATTTTGGCAGGTATATATGTAAAGGAGGGAGAGGGAGGGGTCATTGTATACGAAGAGTCTACTTTGCTGTAAATAGAGTTTAATCTCTCCAACTCGTTTTTGAGTTTTATGTTCTCTGCTGCCAGAGTTTCATTTATACTTTTTAAACCTGTGTAGTATTTTATGTCAGAGGTGAACTCAGCTATCCCTGATTTAATATGCATAAACACACCGGCAACTTTCACTCTTTGAAAAAGACTGTCCTGTGAAACAAAAAAGAGAGAGACACCCTGCAATAATATAAAAAGGGTGAGTGTTGCGAGTGCCCTCAGTATGGGTGATTTATCCCACATACTGTTATCTCATTAGGAAAGGTAACTTGTCGGTATTCTTAAGTGCAATACTGGTTCCTCTGGCAACAGCGTGAAGAGGATCCTGAGATACATGAAAGCGAATATTGATCTTCTCGTATAGTCTTTGGTCTAGACCTCTTAGCAGAGCACCTCCTCCGGTGAGGTAAATTCCGTTCTGAACAATATCGGCATATAGTTCGGGCGGAGTCTGCTCCAGCACCTGTATAATTGCCGCCTCTATTTTAGCAAGTGATTTGTCTATACTGTGCGCAATCTCTTGACTGGTTACACTCACCTCCACCGGGTGTGCTGTCATAAGATTGGGTCCCCTAACAACATATGGTTCGGGGTACTCCTCCAGTTCAGACATTGCGGCTCCAACTTTAATCTTAATATCTTCTGCTGTTAGTTCACCTATTTTGATTGAGTGCTGTTGTCTCATATACTGTTGGATCTCATATGTAAAGACATCACCGGCAACCCTTATGCTCTGATTTATAACTATGCCTCCAAGTGAGATTACGGCTATCTCTGTTGTTCCCCCTCCTATGTCTACAACCATGTTGCCTGTAGGGGCTTCTACATCTATGCCGATTCCGATAGCTGCTGCCATTGGCTCATAGATAAGATATACATCTCTTCCTCCGGCATGTTCTGCAGAGTCTCTAACGGCACGTATCTCAACCTCGGTACTTCCCGAAGGAATACAGACAACCATTTTTAAACTTGGGGTGAAAAGGGAGTTTCTGTAGTTGATCATCTTGATAAAACCTCTTATCATCTGTTCGGCAGCGTTAAAGTCTGCAATCACTCCATCTCTGAGAGGCCTTACTGTTTTGATGTTTGCATGTGTCTTCCCATGCATCATTCTGGCTTTCTGGCCGAATGCAATAGGTTTACCCGTGTTCTGATCTATTGCTACAATTGATGGCTCGTCTACAACTACCTTGTCGTTCATTAAGATAATAGTGTTTGCAGTTCCCAGGTCAATCGCCAGCTCCTGTGTTAAAAAAGAAAATCCCATAATTGTATTTATCTCGGGGTTATATGTTTAATGTTTAAAATGTCTTGTGTTTGTTATGACCATAGATACTCCATTGTTGTTACAGTACTCAATACTCTCACCATCTCTTACAGATCCTCCAGGTTGAATGACAGCTGTGATTCCGGCCTTATGGGCAATTTCAACACAGTCGGGGAATGGGAAAAATGCATCTGAGGCCATAACGGCTCCTTTAAGTGAGAAGCCAAAGCTCTCTGCTTTTAAAATTGCCTGCCTGAGTGCATCTACACGGGATGTTTGCCCAATACCCGAAGCCAGAAGAACAGAGTCTTTTGCCAAGACTATGGCATTGGATTTTGAGTGTTTAACAACCTTGTTGGCAAAGATCAGATCCGACACCTCTTGTGGTGTGGGGCTCTGCTTTGTAACAGTGATAAGAGAATGCTCCTCCTCTATGGCACTGTCTCTCTCCTGTACAAGAACCCCCTTAAGCATACTCCTGAACTTGTTAGGGCTTCTTAGATCGCCTCTGTTTAAAAGGATGATTCTGTTCTTTTTCTGTTTAAGAATTTCTAATGCCTCACCAGTGTATGAAGGGGCAATTACAACCTCAAAGAATATTTTGTTCATCTCTGCAGCGGTATCTGTATCTACCTCTTTATTGGAAATGATTACTCCACCGAACGCCGAAACAGGGTCTGCTCCAAGTGCTGCCTCCCAGGCATCTTTTAAGCACTCTGCCGAGGCGCATCCGCATGCATTGTTGTGCTTTAGAATGGCAACGGTAGTGTTTGAAAAGTCACTTATCAACTCTATTGCTGCCTCTATATCTAAAAGATTGTTGTAGGATATCTCCTTGCCGTGCAACTGTATAGGAAGAGACTCTTTGTTGCCAAAAAAACGGGCTGTCTGATGCGGATTCTCACCATATCTGAGAGGGATACCCTCTGTCTCACTCTCCTTAAACAGATTGACACTAGTGCCACCCGACAGATATTTGAATATTTTAGTATCGTAATGAGAGCTTACATTAAATGCCATAGTTGCAAAATTTAACCTCTGCTCAACGCTTGTTTCGGCTCCGTTTTGGAGAATCTCCAAGAGAGACCCATACTGCTCTTTTGAAGAGACTATCAATACATGGTTATAATTTTTTGCGGCAGCTCTAATTAGGGATATACCCCCTATATCTATCTTTTCGATAATTTCTTGGTGAGAGTAACCTCCCGCAACATACTCTTCAAATGGGTAGAGATCTACAATAACAAGGTCTGTCTCAGGTATCCCGTACTCTACAACTTGTGTTGCGTCTGAAGGATTATCTCGTCTGCTGAGAATTCCTCCAAAAATTTTTGGGTGTAGTGTCTTTACCCTGCCGCCAAGTATAGACGGGTAGGAGGTTATATCTTCAACGGCGGTTACAGGTATGCCTATTGAGTTAAGATAGTCGTAAGTGCCTCCTGTTGAGAGAATCTCTACGTTGTTTTTATAAAGCAGATTTGCAATAGCATCTAACCCCTCTTTGTAGTACACAGAGATTAGTGCCCTCTTGATAGTTCTTTTTTCCATAACACTTAAATGGATACAAAATTACTAAAATATACAATATAATCTCTACTTTTGTTTGCGTAAAAATATAATAAATGCAAGGAAAACATCAGGCAATAATAGTGGCCGGAGGATCGGGGAGCAGAATGGGGGGAAATGTTGCAAAACAATTTATGGAGTTAGATAACAGGCCCGTTCTTGTTCATACAATTGAGAAGTTTCTCTCTTTGTCTTTTGAGGTTGAAATTATACTTGTTTTACCTGCCGATTACAAAGAGTATTGGAGGGATTACTGTTTTAACAACAGACTTACATTTGGACACACTCTCGTATCCGGTGGAATCACACGCTTCCATTCGGTTAAGAATGCAGTAAAATATCTTCGTAAAGATACCATAACGGCTGTACACGACGGAGTAAGACCGTTTGTAACAAAAGAGTTTCTTGAAGAGATGTACAGAGAGGGAGAAGAGCGAGGAGCCGTAATTCCTGTTACTACCCCTACAGATTCAATGAGAATCAAACTAAAAAGAGGCCTCACCCAAATTACAGACAGAGACCTCTACTATATGGTACAAACTCCTCAGGTTTTTAGATCGGATATTCTTATAAAAGCCTATGATCAAGCTTATTCACCACAATTCACAGACGATGCCTCTGTTGTAGAGGCAATGGGAGAGAGGGTTGAAATCGCTCCCGGATTGCCGTTGAATATTAAGTTGACAAGACCCGAAGATATGATTCTGGGAAAAGCTATTCTTAGCGTTTCTTAACAGAAGAGCCCTTTCCGGGGTAATCTTTAACCCAAACCTGTCTTTCAATCGCTTGGTCGAGCGAAATAAAAGTTTCGGTCTGTTCAACAGACGGGATATTTTGAATTGTATTGATTAAGATCTCCATCAGGTGATCGTGATTCTGACAGTAAATTTTTAGCATAAGGGCATGCTTACCTGTTACAAAGTGGCACTCCACAACCTCAGGGATGTTTCTTAAGGCCTCTATAACAGAAGGGTAGTGATTTGCCTGAGCAAGACTTACCCCAACAAAGGCGCAAACATTGAGTCCCAATGTTTGAGGTTTTACAAGCAGTCGAGAACCGGTTATAATTCCTAAGTTCTCCATCTTCTTCACTCTTTGGTGAATAGCCGCCCCTGAGACACCACATTCTCGTGCAATCTCAAGAAATGGCATCCTTGCATTTTTTACAAGGAACGAGAGAATCTTTTGATCTATTTGATCAATCTGATATTTTGGCATACTAGTAAAAGATATTATGTAGGACAACAAATATAATAATAAATTATAATTAATTCGGATTTATTTTTTGAAAAAAGAAAAGCCATCTTAAGGGAACCTCCCCCGAGCAGGCAGTTAAATAATCCGAATTAGAGCAAGGAAAATACAGAAAATCACCCTCTTTAAGACGAGGAACCTCCATCCACCAACGCCCTGTTGAGCTGCTGGTAACAAATACCAAATCTTGCCCCTCCTGACCCATGCTTACAATTTTTCTAAGGAAAAGATCGTCATTTGCAGCGTTTGACGGGTCTTCAATTATATTTGAAGAGATTGCTTCAACAATATGCCATATAAGTTCGGCGGTTAGAGCAGCCGATACAGAATCAGCTTTCAAATCGGAAGGGTATCCGTAGATAAATATACTCTTGATTGACTGCCCCATTCCTATATAACGGGCAAGTTGACACAGCTCTTCGGCATAAAGTCCGTTTGGGCTTGAAAACTTGTTATCGGGAAAGTCGGAGTGCCGCACAGAGTTCAGATCTATAAAAATATACTCTTTTGTCCTTAGCAACGGCTCTGCAAGTGAGATGTCAGATCGGAGCACCCCCAAACGAAGCTCCTGAAAGTAACTCGATCTTAGAAGAGAGAGCGTCTCTTTGTGATAACGATATGTCTGATATCCAAGATGAGCAAACTCCTCAAAGGTAGGTTGAGAGATAGCTTGATAGGGCATTCCCCATGGGGAGGAATCCTCTGAACCGGGCGAGATTAGAGCAGCAGAAATAGCAGAAGAGATAAGCGATTTGATTATTGGGGGCCTTTTGCCACAAAGAACAATTGTTTTAATTCCCGATTCGGCTGTTCTTTGCAGTGTTTGTGCCAGCTGACCTATGCCTGGGTTTGTGTGGTATAGAGTGTATTCGGAGTGGGCATTAAGTCTTTTAAGAGACTCAATAATAGAGTTATTCCCATCTGTCTCGATCACAACAGCCGGTGTTCCGCCAATAATTTCGCTTATAGCAGCAGCGGGAATAGTCTCAATAGGGTAGCTATTTGCCATTTTTCTTAGATTTGCCGCTCTTTGACCCCTTCTCTATGATCTCTGTAATCTCTTCTATGGTAAGGGCCTCCGGGGCTTTACCCTTTGGAATTTTGAAGTTCTCCTTACCCTTTTTTATGTATGGACCAAAACGACCATTCAGAACCTCTACCCCATGTTCAGGAAAGCTCTTTATGCTCTTTTGAGACTCTTTAATGGCGTGTGCATCTATAATATTAATGCTCTCCTCTATGGTTATCCTGTATGGATCTCCATCTTTTCCTATTGAAATAAACGCCCCTTTGTACTTAATGTATGGCCCGAATCTACCCACTGCGGCAATAACCTTCTCTCCATTATACTCCCCAACCTCTCTTGGAAGGTCAAATAACTTAAGCGCCTCTGTAAGAGTTATTGTCTCTATTAGTTGACCTTTTGAAAGACTCATGAATCGCTTCTCAGGATCGTCGTTCTCCCCTATCTGTGCGAGGGGTCCAAATCTACCTATCCTTACAAGCACTTTTTTACCGGTTGCGGGATCTAATCCAAGATGTCTCTCGGCATTTGTGGGGCGAGACACTGTAAGTGTATTGTCTACCGTTTTATGAAATGGAAGATAGAAATCGGAGATTAGGGTGTTCCAGTTTAGTTTACCCTCTGCAACTCTATCAAAATCCTCTTCAATCTTTGCAGTAAAGTTGTAATCGATGATAGATTCAAAATTATCTGCAAGAAAATCATTTACAAGGATGCCTATATCTTCGGGAAACAGCTTTGCCTTTTCTGC
This sequence comes from uncultured Muribaculaceae bacterium, assembly GCA_964469965.1. Lineage (GTDB taxonomy): Bacteria > Bacteroidota > Bacteroidia > Bacteroidales > UBA932 > Bact-08. The sequence goes on from CAYYAM010000002.1 coordinate 28,151, forward strand.
ACCCCATGTCTCCTTTCTGATTTTTGATACAATCTTCTCCTTATCAAGAATAAATTCATTGTACTCTCTCTCTATCCCCGGTCTGTTATCCTTTATTATATATCCTCTTTGGCTAAGAGTAGAGATAGTTGGAGCGTATGTAGAGGGGCGGCCTATTCCTAGCTCCTCCAGCTTTTTTACCAGACTCGCCTCTGTGTATCTAGGGGGTTTTTGTGTAAATTTCTCTACTGCTCTAATCAGCTGCCTATCCATCTTCTGCCCCTTTTGAAGCTTTGGAAGATGCAGATTGGCCCCCTCTTCGTGGGTTTCATCGTCTTTAGACTCCATATAAACCTTAAGGAAGCCGTCGAAAGTTACTCTGTCTGCGGTGGCAATAAATTTGTGCAAAAGAGAGGCCGACTCTATGGAGATTTGTGTCCTGAAGATCTCTGCATCTGACATCTGTGAAGCTATTGTTCTTTTCCAGATGAGGTTGTACAGCTTTTTCTCCTGAGCGGGGGCATCAATCTCTGTATTTGACATATAGGTAGGCCTTATGGCCTCATGTGCCTCTTGAGCACCCTTACTTTTTGTGGTGTATTGCCTAGGTTTAGAGTACTCCTTACCGTATATCTCTGTAATAACCTGCTTTGCTGCACCCATTGCAACCTTGGAGAGGTTAACCGAGTCGGTTCTCATATAGGTGATAAATCCCGCCTCATACAGATTCTGGGCAGCCCTCATGGTTTGATTTAACGAAAACCCAAGTTTTCTTGAGGCCTCCTGTTGAAGAGTAGATGTTGTGAATGGCGGAGATGGAGATCTCTTTGTCTCTTTCTCCTCAATATCTCCAATCTTGAAAAGAGCATCCTTGCTCTTCTCAAGTATATCCAACGCCGCCTCTTTTGTAGAGAACCTCTCCGCAATCTCTGCTGGAACCTTTATAGATGGATCGGAATCGGCAGGATTGAATATCCCCTCAATCTTATATTGCGATTTTGCAGCAAACTGCTGAACCTCTCTCTCCCTCTCTACAATTAACCTTAGCGCAACAGATTGCACCCTGCCGGCAGAAAGTTTTGGTTTTACTTTTTTCCATAATACAGGCGACAGCTCAAATCCAACAAGTCTATCCAGCACCCTGCGTGCCTGTTGAGCCATCACAAGGTTCATGTCTACACTCCTTGGATTCTCAATGGCTTTAAGTATTGCATCTTTGGTTATCTCATGAAATACAATCCGACGTGTTTTTGAAGGGTCTAATTCAAGTGTCTCCTGAAGGTGCCAGGCGATTGCCTCCCCTTCGCGGTCTTCATCGGAAGCCAACCAGACAGTACCTGCCTTTTTAGCCAGAGACTTAAGCTCTGAGACTACCCTCTTCTTATCTTCCGATACAAGATAGTCGGGCTCGAAGCCATTCTCAATATCTATTCCTAAATTCTTTTTTGAAAGGTCCCTGATGTGGCCGAAGCTCGATTTTACCGTAAACCCACTTCCCAAAAACTTCTCAATAGTCTTGGCTTTGGCCGGGGACTCCACAATCACTAAGTTCTCTACCATAGAAAATAATCCTTGATGGCTGCAAAGTAAAGGATAAATTAAGGTATTATCAAAATTTTTATTTCTAATTTTGCTCGTTGAAGTACATGCAAATACAGCTTGAAATGGATTTAAAAAAGAGGAAAAAGATTGTAAAGTGGTTCTGGTTTTTATTGCTTAGCCCTTTTGCTTTGTTGATTGGAGCATTGGTGCTTACGGGTTTTTTTGCCGACATACCCTCCTTTGGTGAGTTGGAAGATCCCAAGAACAATCTGGCAACCGAAATCATATCTGAAGATGGTGAGATTCTCACAACATTTCATATAGAGAACCGCTCGTTTGTAACCTATCAAGAGCTGTCGCCCTCTCTTGTTGATGCACTGATCGCAACCGAAGATGTGAGATTTTTTAATCACAGCGGAATAGACTACAGAAGCTTGGCAAGGGTTGCGGTAAAGTCTATAATTCTGGGGCAGACACGCTCGGGAGGAGGGGGAAGCACAATCTCACAACAGCTTGCAAAAACTCTTTTCCCAAGAGACACCGTTACTAGTAAACTTCCCGGCGCAAAACTTTTTAAGTTGGCAGGTTCTAAATTCAAGGAGTGGATAACCGCAGTAAAGTTAGAGAGGAACTATACAAAAGAGGAGATAATAGGGATGTATATGAATGCCGTATTCTATGGCAGCAATGCATACGGCATTAGAGCAGCTGCAAATACTTTCTTTGGTAAACACCCTTCGCAGCTTACTGTAGAGGAGGGGGCGCTACTTGTAGGTATGGTAAATAAACCAACGAGATTTAATCCGGTGCTCAATCCGCAACAATCTCTGGCCAGAAGAAACCACGTTCTTTCACAGATGTATAAATATGGCTTCTTGGAGAGAGCCGCTTACGACTCAATCAGCGCTCTTCCTATTCAACTCTCATATACCCAGCAAGATCACAACTCCGGACTGGGACCATATTTTAGAGATATGCTAAGGAGAGTATTAAACGCTACTGAGCCAAAACGATCGGCCTACAGGCAGTATGAAGACTACAGAGCAGACTCTCTTTTGTGGAGAGAGGATCCTCTATATGGGTGGCTCAATAAAAACCTTAAGCCCGATGGGACTAAATACAATCTGGATAAGGAGGGACTCAAGATATACACCACAATCAACTCAAAGATGCAGAGGTATGCAGAGCAGGCAGTTGCCGAGCATTTGGGAAAGGAGCTGCAGAGTGTATTTTCAAGAGAGCTGCGATGGAAAACCAACAGGCCATTCTCTAACGATGTGCCTAAAGGTGTAATAGACAATATAATGAGACAGGCAAGGCGTTGGAGCGACAGGTATAGAAATATGTCGGCTTCGGGAGCAAGTGAGAAAGAGATAGAGGATAGTTTTAACAAACCCGTGAATATGAGGGTGTTTGCTTGGAATAACAGAGGTAGTATAGATACGCTCATGACTCCCAACGACTCCATCAGGTATTACAAATCTTTTTTAAGAGCATCTTTAATGGCAATAGAGCCGCAGACGGGCTTTGTTAAGGCATACGTTGGAGGGCCAGATTACAGATACTTTAAATACGATAACGCCAGACAGGCAAAAAGACAGGTAGGATCTACCATTAAACCGTTTCTTTATACTCTGGCTATGCAAGAGGGCAGAACCCCATGCGACAGGGTTGTTAATGTTCCGCAAACCTTTATAGTAGGAGACACAACCTGGACACCCGAGAGTACAGATAAACCTGAGTGGATAGGCCAGAGTGTAACACTTAAGTGGGGGCTTACCCGAAGCAGTAATAATATATCGGCCTATTTGATGAGACAGTATGGGCCGGTTGCATTGGTAGATATGTGCAGGAGGTTGGGTATAAAGAGCTTTCTCGACCCCGTTGTCTCTCTCTGTTTAGGGCCTGCAGATTTAACCCTGTTTGAGATGGTTGCTGCATACAACACATACCCAAGCAAAGGTGTATTTATTGAACCCTCTTTTGTGCTCAGAATTGAGGATAAATCGGGAAATGTTCTAAGCAACTTTACTACCAGAAAGCGAGAAGCCATTAGTGAATCTACAGCTTTTTTAATGGTTAATCTTATGGAGGGTGTTGTAAACGAAGGGACTGCAGCAAGACTCAGATACCGTTATATAACTCAGGGTCCTATTGCCGGCAAAACCGGAACAACCAACGACCAGTCTGATGGATGGTTTATTGGTTTTGTACCAAGGCTTACTGCGGGTGTTTGGGTTGGGGCAGAAGATAGGCAAGTACACTTTGAAAGTCTTGCTCTTGGAGGAGGATCTAACATGGCTCTCCCTATATGGGGGCTGTTTATGCAGAAGGTTTTAGCCGATCCAACTTTGGGGGTCTCTCCATTCGACGCCTTTGCTGCACCACCCGGATTCAATGTAGATTTGAGGTGTAAAGGTAGCGATGAAGATCTGGAAGGGGCAAAGAGAGAGCGGGATCCTTTCTTTAATTAATAAATTATAAAATTTATGAAAAAGCGTATAGCCCTTGTTTATGGTGGTGATTCGTCGGAGTATGAGGTTTCTGTAAAGAGCGGAAAAAATATTGCCACAGAGATAGATAGAGAGAGGTTTGAGGTTTATGAGGTGGTTATGAAGGGGGCAGACTGGAGAGTGTTGAGAGATGACGATGGCTTCAGTATGGTAGACAAGGCCGATTTCTCTTTTATTCTTCCAAACGAGGGAGGAATAGGAGGTACGCGCATCAAATTCGATAAGGTGCTTATTATGATTCACGGATCTCCGGGAGAGAACGGGCTCTTTCAGGCCTATCTGGAGATGATTGGGATGCCCTTCAGCACCTGTCCTGCAACAGTTTCTGCAGTCACATTCAACAAATATGCATGCAAATGTTTTCTACGTGACACCGGCGTGAAATTGGCAAAAGAGGTGTTTTTAAGACAGGGAGATAGTTATAATGTAAAAGATATAGCAGAGAGACTGGGGCTTCCCCTCTTTGTAAAACCAAACAACGGCGGGAGCAGCTTTGGTGTAACCAAGGTAAAAAGTATAGATGATATTCAAAAGGCAATAGAGTTTGCCTTTACAGAAGATAACTCTGTGCTTATTGAGGAGTTTATTGAGGGGAGAGAGATGACAAACGGAGTATATAGAGATGGAAATACTCTTATCTCCCTTCCTGTAACCGAGATAGTGCCTCACAATGAATTTTTCGATTATGAGGCAAAGTACCTGGGTGCATCCAGTGAAATATGTCCTGCTAAAATAGATAAAAGGCTCTCAGACCAAATCGGGGAGTGTTCACAACTTATATACAGACACCTCGGATGTAAAGGGGTAGTGAGGGTAGACTATATAGTGAGAGGTGATGAGATCTTCTTTTTAGAGATCAACACTGTTCCCGGAATGACGCCTATGAGCCTTATTCCCCAGCAGGTGAGAGCTGCAGGGCTTACAATGGCGGAGTTTATTACTAAACTTCTGGAGTTGGACTAAGCGGGCACCCTTTTAAGTTTGATTGTCCAGGTTTTCTCGCCATCGGTTACAGTTGCGGTATTGTCTACGGTACCATCTCCATAATCTGTTGTAATCACCTTTCCATCGGGGAGAGTTGTTTTCACAACACCTTTAACAATTTCCGATGCAGATACTTTGAATACAAGCGGATTTGACTGCTCAATTATGCGGCTTCTGCTCTTGTTCTGTTCGTTGGTAACTGTAGCAGTGCCATAAGTCTCAATTACATCATCTTCTCTGGTAGCAGGGTCGCCCATCTTAATAACTCTGTTAAGCGAGGCAACTCTTATAATAAACTTTATACCATCGGGAGCTGTTACTTTAAAGTTTTCTGTTATAACCGCCTCTTGGGTTCGTGCATCAATGTCTCTTGTAATTTTTCTAGTAACAAAGCCGGAGAAAAGATTACCATCCTCTATAAAATCTAGATATTTAATTTTTTGTTCACTACCGGTTCTGCCATTATTAACAATATATGCAACCAGTTTTCCTTTTCTGGTTTTACCATCAAGGCCTACATTTCCTGCAGTACCAAAATCAACCAAAAAGATCCTTACTCCGGCCGAGTCTCTCACTGTGATTGTTACGCTTCCGGTGAGGTACCTCTCACCCCAGATACCTTTGGTAAATGGTCCTGCAGCATTAATTTTGAGAATCTCTTCAAAGATGCCGTCGGCATTTGCGCTTGCAACCTCCAGAAGAGCATCCTGCTTGGCAATCTCTTCTACGTTGGGGAGCTTTTCAATACTCTCCTTGCTGCAAGATGTAACGATAAGGAGAGCAGAGGTTAAGATGTAAATAAATTTTTTCATAAGGTTAATTTTTAAAAAGCCATTTTACAATAAGAAGAGAGAACAGAGTAAAAGTTAAATTTACATTCAAAATTTAACTTTATGAGGGTAGACTCTTCAAATAGTAAACAGATATTGCCTATGGTTCACCATAAAGATGAGGATATTCTCTCTCTGATATCTCAAACAGAGACTAGAGACAGGGGTTTGACTCTGCTTACAGAGAAGTATAAAGAGAGGATATACTGGCACATTAGGCGGTTGGTAGTGAGTCATGAAGATGCCCAGGATGTTATGCAAGAGACATTTACAAATGTTTGCAAATACATAGACAGATTTAGAGAGGGGAGTAAGTTGTACACCTGGTTATACAGAATTGCCACTAATGAGTGTATAAGGTTATTCAGAAAGAGCAGAAAGATTTTCACTTCGTTAGATAGCGTTCAAAGTGATCTTATAGATAAATTACATTGTGAAACAGCATACGATGCCCACTCAATAGAGGTTAAATTTCAGGAGGCTATTTTAAAACTTCCTAACAAGCAGAGAATGGTGTTTAACCTAAGATACTACGACGAAATGAGCTTTCAGGAGATAGGAGACATTTTGGGTATAAGTGAAAGCAGTTCAAAAACTAACTATCACTATGCAAGTGAAAAGATAAAGAGTTATATGTTAAATTTATAAACTATTATGGGCAAATTCGATTTCGATACCGTGGGCAAGAGATTACCTTATGATGTGCCCGAAGGTTATATTCACAATTTTTCTGTTAAAAGAGCAGAGAGTGGCAGAGGTGTGCTGAGAAGAGCGTCGCTTTTTGTAGCAGCATCACTTTTTCTGGTTGTTATAAGCGGGATCTTTATTGTTTACCGCAATAAAAAGATACCCTCAAGTTTTGAAAGCTATGAGATAGAGAGTATGATAAAGGAGTTATCTGACGACGAACTTGTTACTCTCTCGGTGATTTTAGATGATAATCTGTTTAATGATTAATTTTTTAGTTATGGTAGATATTAGAACAAACATAAAGATAGTAGTTATTGCACTTGCTCTGGTTGTATGTAACAATGTGTATGCACAGAATCAAGGCGGTTATCCAAGGGTAAGATCGCTGTTGATGGAGAGGCAATTAGTTGAAGTTAAAAAGATTATTTTGATTGATAATAGAGATATCCCTCTTTTTGACAATATCTACAGAAGGTATATCAACGATTTATTTGAACTTAATGCAGGTTACGAAGGGCTGGTTCCGCTCGATTCCGATCTGTCGGGGTTTACCGAGTCTCAGATTGAGGATATTTTTATAAGACAGACCGAGAAATCTAAAAGGATGTTGATTATTAAGGAGAAGTACTATTATGAGTTTAAAAACGTACTCACTCCAAGAGAGATAATAAAACTGTATGCCGTTGAACGTCAAATCTTGAGAAGTGTTCAACAAGAGATGAGAGATAGGATGCGCCGATAAAAAAAGAGCAGGGCACCGGTGAGACTCATAATAGCAGACAGGGTGATTGCAGAGCTATAGTTACCGGTAATATCAAACAGTAGACCGCCTATAAATGGGCCGCTCACTCCTGCAAGGGCATAGCCGAGAAATACAAATGGGTACACTGTTCCCAATCGCTCAATTCCAAATGAGTTTGCGGTGTGCTTGGCAAACAGCACAAAGTTCCCTCCAAAACCAAATCCGGTCATAAACACCAAAATTAGATAGGAGATATTTGACAGGGGTATTATGTTTAACGAGTAAATTGCAATTGCTTGTATGGCAAGAGATGTAATGATGCCAACCTTAGCACCTGCAAAGTCGGCAACAAATCCCCAGGTAACTCTTCCCAGAAAATTTGAGAGCGCAAAGAGAGAGACACCCATAATAAGGTAGTGAGAGTGAATGCTACTCTGCTCCCCTATAAGACTAAGGTTTCCAACAATGAGCAGTCCTGCAAAAGTCCCTAAAAATATCCCCAAAACGAGCTTTAGAAACACTCGGTGTTTTAAGAATTTCAATATCTTAATTTTGCCTATATTTGCTTGATAATTAGGGGGGAAGCTTACAAAAAATGAAAGAATCACTATTGTAAATCCGTAAATGAGCCCAGTTGTTCTAATGAGTTCAAGAACATCTTTGCCATTTTCCAGAATCAACTCAGAGAGGTTTGACATTACTACAGCTCCCAAACCAAAACCGGCAGCAACTATACCGGTAATGATACCCTTTTTTTGAGGAAACCACATTACCGATGTTGTGAGAGATAACCAGTAGCCAAATCCTGTAGCGACACCTGTTATGACTCCCGATCCAATAAAAATATAAAAAAACTTCCCTTGAGAGTAACCCGAAATCAGGTTTCCGGTAATGAATAACAGGCCGGAGATAACACCTAAAATACCAGGTTTTATCTTACTGCTTAAGCGACTCACTAAGATCATAGTAGCCGGAAAGAGAGCTATAATGGTTCCAAATATTATCTGTGTTTGAGAAGTTGAAAAGCCATAACTCTCTTTAAGCTCTCCTGCAATAATGCTCCACGCGTAAACGCTTCCAAGAGAGAGCATTGTAATAAAAGAGGCGACTAAAGTGATATATCTTCTCATTGGAGGTATCTGCCGCTATTTGGCTAAAGCGTGCTCTT
>CAYYAM010000002.1:36698-39772 GCA_964469965.1 uncultured Muribaculaceae bacterium
GTGATATATCTTCTCATTGGAGGTATCTGCCGCTATTTGGCTAAAGCGTGCTCTTTGAGCTGCTCTTTGTACTCAATGATCTTCTCTCTTACTGTACCATCATTTACCGAGATAATTTGAGCGGCCAGAATACCGGCGTTCTTTGCGCCGTTCAGGGCTACCGTTGCCACCGGAACACCCCCCGGCATCTGTAGAATAGACAGTACCGAATCCCAACCATCTATTGAGTTGACCGACTTAACAGGAACACCTATTACCGGCAAAGGAGATATTGCAGCTATCATTCCTGGCAGATGAGCCGCTCCTCCTGCACCTGCGATTATAACCTCTATCCCTCTTTTGTGAGCATTTGAGGCAAATTGAAAGAGTTTGTCGGGTGTTCGGTGTGCCGAAACTACGTCTATTTCGTATTCGATACCAAAAACATCCAGCATCTTTGCCGCTTCACTCATCACACTCATATCTGATTTGGATCCCATCACTATACTTACGAGCTTTCTTTCCATGACTGATTTTTTATTTTGACTTAACCTTTATGAGTTGTTTTACTTCATTCGCTTTATGTAGAGCACTCTCGGGCGACGAGGCAAGTACGGTGACGTGCCCCATCTTTCTGGATGGTTTAGTGATTTTTTTGCCGTAAAGATGTATTTTAACACCATCTATAGCAAGACTTTCTGTTAACCCTTCGTATAGCACTTCACCCTCATATCCCTCATGGCCAAGAATGTTTATCATAACTGAGGGGAGTTTAATTTTGGTACTGCCAAGCGGAAGATTTAGAATTGCGCGAAGATGTTGTTCAAATTGAGATGTGATTATACTCTCAATAGTATGATGGCCGCTGTTATGTGGGCGAGGGGCCATCTCGTTAACAATAACCGCCCCCTTTTGGTCGATAAAAAACTCAACGGCAAGCAACCCCTCCATTTTTAACAGCTCTATTATCTTAGCTGCGCAGTCGAGTGCAATTTTTGACTGTTCAACTGGAATAGATGAGGGACATATGAGCTTCTCTACCAGATTGGCCTGCGCATCAAAGTCCATCTCTACAACCGGAAAACACTTTACCTCTCCTCTTCTGTTTCTTGCTGCAATCACCGATACCTCTTTGAATATATCTATCCTCTTCTCAACCACACATGGTCCGGTTAGAAGTTTGTCTAAATGTGAGGAGTTCTCAATAACGGCTACACCACGCCCGTCGTACCCACCCCTTCTTAGCTTTTGTACAAAAGGGAACTCTATCTCACCTCTCTCCAGCCCTGTAAGAACAGACTCGGCGGAGCTGTAAAGTCTAAAATCCGAAGTGGGGATTCCGTTCTTTATATAAAACTCTTTCTGAAGCCCTTTGTCTTGTATCAGTTGTAACACAGAGGGGTCGGGACAAACCGGAACCCCCTCCTCTTTTAGTTTTACAAGTGCCTCTATGTTTACGTTCTCAATTTCGAATGTGAGAATATCTACCATTTTGCCAAATTGATACACAGAATCAAAATTGAGATTGTCTCCTTGTACAAAATGTGTTGCTATACTTCGTGCGGGACAATTTGGGTCGCTATCCATGACATAAGTGATGATATCCCATTTACTTGCTTCCTGAATAAGCATTTTCCCCAGCTGTCCTCCGGCAATTATGCCAAGCTTAAGGTTTGAGGTGACCAGTCTTTCCATTTGCCTGCAAATGTAAATCTTTTTTGGTTAGATCTTCTATCTCTTTAAGATCGTTAAGCAGCTCATCTATGTTTTTCCAATGAGAGAAGAAGGTTCGTAGTCCTATTATCAATCCAATAAATCCTCCGGCAACCATGCCACCAATCATCTCGCCTGTTAATGTGTCTCGCTGAAAGTGAACCAGCAGAATAATCACGGGAATAAGAAGAGCCATTCCTCCTATAAATCTGGCCTGGGTAAGTAGTCTAAAGCGGGAAAAATTCTTGAGCAATTCTAGTACTGAACTATTTTCATAATCAATCTTACCCAAAAGATATATCTTATAGCCCTGCCATAGTCCGGCTGTGATAAAGACACCAATCAGTACCATTATACTTTCGTTTTTAAACACTCTTTCACTATTAAAAGCCAGGAGCGTTGACGCAAAGGCAGTCATCACTACAGATAGTGCCAGAAAGAGATACTCATAGCGCTCTATTTTTCCTCCGGTATTGCGCACACCCCTCTTTAAATTATTGATTGTCATTTCTTTATATAATATATTAGTGTTATCTATTCTCTCCGACATCTCTTGCCACTCTTTTTTTAATTGATCTAAGTCCATATTGTTAATTATTAGACGTTTATAATTATGGTTATGATTGTTGTTTTAATTTTTCTCTTATTCTGAACAACTTAACTGCAACATTACTTTTTGACAGCCCTGTGATTGAGGCAATCTCTTCGTGAGATCTCTCTTCCAGATGCAATAGAACAATTGCCTTTTCCATTTTTCCAAGCGTAGAGATCAGTCGGTACAGCTCCTTTATTGTCTCTACTTTACTCTCATCTGCAATTGCCTCTATGTTTTGGGTGAGGGGCATCTGATGTGGTTTGGATCTGCTTTTTCTTAAAAATGTTATACATGTGTTTAGGGCAATCCGGTATACCCAGGTCTGCACTTTACACTCCCCTCTGAATTTTGGCCAAGAGCTCCATAAATTGAGAATAACCTCCTGAAAGAGATCGTCACGACTTGTATGGTGGTTAGAGTATACAAGACAAACTTTGTAAATAATATTTTTATTACTGTTAATGAACTCGAGGAACTCCTCATGATTGTCTCCTGTTGGTTTTTCTGTTTTTATCATTTACCGTTTTATTAATTTAGTTCACTACTCACACTAATGACTAACTTTTCAATATTATTAGTCGCAAGTTATGCAGAAATATTACAGAGTACTACCTTTGTAATATGACCTATAGTGAGTTTATTAATAGAAGTAAGGAGAGACTTGGTTCGCTCTATTCTCGTGAAGAGGCAACGGCTATGGCTGCCCGACTGCTTCAATTTTATTGTAAAATAAGCCCTTACGAGCATCTTGTTGAACCCTTTGGAGTAATCAATTCACAATGGGAGA
>CAYYAM010000002.1:39872-55723 GCA_964469965.1 uncultured Muribaculaceae bacterium
AACCTTAAAGGCAGGGGAAATATCTTTAATTATAACCTCTTGGGAGAGGAGAGAGAGAGTGGTGCAGATATTGATTTACTTTTAAAAGAGACAGGCGGTATGTTAGATATCATTGTTTCAAACCCGCCTTACGTTACAGATAGTGAGAGAGCTCTTATGAGGAAAAATGTTCTGGAGTACGAACCACATATGGCACTGTTTGTCTCCAATGAAACTCCTCTGATATTTTACGAGGCATTGGAGAGAGTTGCTAAGAGCGCTCTGGTTAAGGGTGGTGCAATTTTTATGGAGATAAATGAGCGCTTTGGAAAAGAGACTCTGAATATTTTTGATAGCGGCTATTTCTCACATAGAGAGATACGTAGAGATATATTTGGTAAAGAGAGAATGGTAATGGCTATAAAAAAATAGAGGGGCTTAAAGAATTTTCTCTATTTTTGTGATTGAAATCAGATGAACAGAAATCTTAACATACAAATGTGGTGGTGGCACAGACTTAAAAAGACTGTGAGCACACCGTTTGTATGGTAAGTATCTTTTAGTTAAGAATATTAATCTAATAATATACGAGGTCCGGTGCTCATGCACCGGGCCTTTTTTTATTTATAAAAATCTATAATCTATGAACTTGACAAAAAAATTTCTGCTTGCAGAAAATGAAATTCCCACACAATGGTATAATATTGTGGCCGACATGCCCAATGTACCTAAACCACTTTTAAATCCCCAGACAAAGGAGGAGTTGAAGCCCCATCAAATGGAGCGTTTGTTTGCAAAAGAGCTTGTAAAACAGGAGTTTTCTGCAGAAAGATGGATAGATATCCCTCACGAGGTAAGAGAGTTATATAAAATATACCGCCCTACCCCGTTAGTGAGAGCTTTTGCACTTGAGAGAGCTCTTGATACTCCGGCTAAAATTTATTACAAGAATGAGAGCGTGAGCCCTGTAGGGTCGCATAAACTCAATACTGCGCTAGCACAAGCATACTACAACTCCAAGGAGGGAATTAAGCGACTAACAACAGAGACCGGTGCCGGGCAGTGGGGGAGCGCTATGAGTATTGCATGCAAGTATTTTGGACTGGAGCTTGAGGTGTTTATGGTTAAGCAGAGCTACGAACAGAAGCCCTATCGTAAGTTTGTGATTGGATGCTATGGTGGAAAGGTCTACCCATCTCCAAGTTTAAAGACAAGGTATGGTAGAGAGTTGCTGGAGAGAGAGCCCGATTGCAGAGGCAGTCTGGGAATAGCAATTTCTGAAGCTGTAGAGATGGCAATCAGCACTCAGGATACAAGATACTCTTTAGGTAGTGTGCTGAATCATGTTTTGCTGCATCAGACAATAATAGGTCTTGAAGCAGAGAAGCAGATGGAGATGGCGGGTGAGTATCCTAATAAAGTGATTGCTTGCTTTGGGGGAGGTTCTAACTTCTCGGGCATAACCTTCCCCTTTCTGAGACACAAACTATCTAAAAAAAGAGAGGTTGAGCTCATAGCTGCCGAGCCGGCGGCATGTCCAAAGCTCACAAAAGGCGTTATGGAGTACGATTTTGGAGATGCGGCGGGTATGACACCTCTGATTCCCATGTACACTCTGGGGCACAATTTTAAACCCGAACAGATACATGCTGCCGGACTACGTTATCATGGCGGAGGGCAGATTGTTAGTCAATTAAAGAGCGATGGGTTCATTAAATCGTACGCAGTAGATCAGGAGGAGACCTTTAGAGCGGGATTGATGTTTGCCCAAACAGAGGGAATTATCCCGGCTCCTGAGTCGACTCATGCTATTGCGGCAACTATAAGAGAGGCGCAAAAGGCAAAAGAGGAGGGGCGGAGAGAGGTAATTTTGTTTAACCTGTCGGGACATGGAATGCTGGATATGGCCTCTTATGAGGGTTATATAGGGTAAACCTACATAAAAAAGAGAGCAACACCGCCTACGCTAAGGATGGCTCCGGTAAGCTCTATTGCGGTAACTCTCTTTTTATAGAAAAGAACATAAGGTATAAGAATTATTATGGGGGTGGTTGCCATAATTGTTGAGGCAATGGCAGTATTTGTGTGCTGGACAGCCATAAGCGAAAGAGAGACACCTAGAAAAGGGCCAAATATTGCCCCTCCAAAAATGGCTTTAACGGCCTTGCTGTCTTTTAGCCCTTCAATAAAAACCTTACCTCGGCCGGTTAATAGAATGATTAGCGCAAAACCAACGGCCCCCGTAATGATTCTAATCTGGGTAGAGGCAAATGGAATGTACTGAACAACATCGGAGCCGGCCGACGATACTGCATAGTGGTTCATCCCAAGTTTGCTAAGTACAATTCCCAACCCTTGACCCAGCGCACCCCCAACTCCCAGAAGCACCCCTTTAAGAGGAAGGTGAAGAGAAACATTGGGCTTTAATCTATTGATAAAACCGTTTTTCTTATCCTTTTCACAGCAGGTAACTACTGTGAGATTACTGGTGCCGGCCACCAAAGTTGCATCTTCTAAAGTTGACCCCGCAGGTTTTGAATTGCGTTTTAATATTGAGATGGCAATACCTGTAAGGGTAACGGTCATCCCCATAAAACCCATGGGAGACATCTTCTCTCCCAGCAGCATCCATCCAAAAAGTGCTGCAAAGGGTGGAGCTAGTGTCATGAGCAGCTGTGAGAACCTTGCAGTAATTATAATATAGGAGTAGAAGAGGCAGAGGTCGCCGAATACAAATCCTACCAACCCCGACAGAGACATCCACAGCCAGGTTTTCCCGTCGGCTGCTACAGGTAGCATAGATCCTGTGGTAAAGTAGAGCATTGCACCAAGTAGTAGAAAAGCGAACAAAAGTCTTAAGAGATTTACCGAGAGCGAACCGATTCGCTTACCTGCAAATTCAAAAAAAAGAGCTGTAAAGGTCCAGGATACAGCTACCATTATTGAGATAAGTTCTCCAAAATACTGCATAAAATTTTATTTGAAAAGAGATCTTACAAGCTGGGGTATATCTTGCACTTGTATCACATTAATTCGTTTTATATTTTCAGTAGCCCTCCCCGCAGCTCCCGATGTTGCCGGCTTATTATATGCCGATATATAGATCTGTTCGTAGCCCAACTTTTGGGCCTCGGCTACTCGTCGCTCTATCTGCCCTACGGGTCTGATCTCTCCGCTAAGCCCAACCTCTGCAGCAAAGCAGATCTTTGGAGATACGGGAAGATCGAAGTTTGAAGAGAGGATAGCACTCACAACAGCCATATCGCATGCAGGGTCGGTAACCTTTAATCCTCCGGCCATATTCAGGAAAACATCTTTTGATCCTAGGTTGAACCCGGCTCTCTTCTCCAGAACGGCAAGCAGCATATTTGTTCGTCTTACATCGAAACCTGTTGCCGATCTCTGGGGTGTTCCGTAAGCGGCTGTACTAACCAACGCCTGTGTCTCAATGAGAAAGGGTCTGGTGCCATCTAGCATTGCAGCAACTGCAATTCCGGAAAGGTTCTCCCGATGCATTGGTGTCAACATCTCCGATGGGTTCTCTACCTCTCGTAATCCGGTGTTAATCATCTCAAAAATAGCTAATTCTGCTGTTGAGCCGAATCTATTTTTAATACTTCTGAGAATCCTGTATGAGTGGCGAGTGTCTCCTTCGAATTGAAGAACCACATCTACAATATGCTCCAAAATCTTTGGACCGGCTATTGCTCCGTCTTTAGTTATATGTCCAATCAGAATAACAGGGGTACCTGTCTCTTTTGCATACTTAAGCAGCATTGCGGCACTCTCTCTAACCTGAGTTACCGATCCCGGAGAGCTTTCAGGAATTTGAGAGTATATGGTTTGAATAGAGTCTACAATTATGAGAGATGGTTGTAGCTCTTTAGCTCTGATTAAAATATTTTCTAACAGGGTCTCGCACAAAACAAGACAATTATCGTGCTCTCCGCCCAACCTGGATGCTCTAAGTTTAATCTGCCTTGGGCTCTCCTCTCCCGAAACATAGAGGGTCTTAAGATCTTTATTGTGCAGAGGAATTTGTAGAGAGAGTGTAGATTTCCCTATCCCCGGCTCTCCCCCAATCAGAACAAGAGAACCCTTTACTAGTCCTCCACCCAGGATACGATTTAATTCGTTGTTTCCAAGGTTAATCCTGGGGTCATCGGATGTATTTATTTGAGAAAGCGGTACGGGAGCCGGATTCTGAATAGGTAAAAAACCCATAGACCTTGTGCCGCTACTCTCTTTACTAACTATCTCCTCTGTAAGTGTATTCCACTCTCCGCAAGCAGGGCATCTTCCCATCCACTTAGCACTCTCATTACCGCACGATGTGCAGAACCAGGCCTTTTTAACTTTTGCCATAAGTGTAATTATTGAGTGGCAAATATAGTAAATAGGATTCCCATTTTCTATTATCTTTGTGCTTTGCGTTAAAAAATGACACTAAAAAGCAAGAATATGAAAAAGACTCTTACTTTGCTTATTATGCCAATGTTAATATTGGTATCCAATCTCACAGCTCAGAATAACTCCCACATTGTAAAAGAATTAGAGCAGTATGCATTGCAGGTGCAGAGTAAGTGGAAAATTCCAGGAATGGCAGTGTCTATTGTAAAAGATGGAGAGGTAATATACTCTCAAGGGTTTGGAGTAAAGGAGCTTGGAACAGATCAGGAGGTTACACCAAAAACGGTATTTCAGATAGGTTCTGTATCCAAGTCGTTTACTGCAGCAGTGATGGCCTCACTGGTAGACGAGGGCAAGGTTAAGTGGGAGGATAGCGTTAAAAATATTTTACCCGATTTTAAAATGTTCGACAAATGGGTTGAGAGTAACCTTCAAGTTAAAGATATTATGACCCACCGTACAGGTTTGGAGGGTCAGTTGGGAACCTATATACCAAACATGGGTTACGAGAGAGAGGACATCTATAAGATGCTCCCTCTTTTAAAACCAAAGTACAGCATGAGAGGTTCTTATGAGTACAACAATATAACATTTATTATAGCGTCTAAGATAATAGAGAAGTTAACAGGTAAGAGCTGGGAAGAGAATGTTAGAGAGCGCATATTTATACCGCTTGGAATGGAGTCTAGCTACGTTACAGGCAAAGAGTTTGAGTCGGCTCCCGATGTCTCTACTCCTCATGAGTTTACATACATCGATTCGGTTGTGGTTAAGCCGCTTTATGGAGAGGAGCAGGCACTTCACTGGCTGTCAGTTATAGGACCTGCGGGCTCTATAAGCTCTAATGTAGAGGATATGTCTAAATATCTACTTTTTCAACTTAATAAGGGATTGGTAGGAGATAAGCAGGTTCTCTCCGTAGAGCAGATGAACTATCTAAGAAGAGGGCAGACAATTACATCTCAAGACTCTGCAAGGGTTACGCTCTATGGCCACTGTTGGTTTGTTGAGCAGAACAGTCGTTATAGAGTAATTTTCCATACCGGAACTACTTGGGGCTTTACTGCCTTATGCGCTTTTATTCCCGAACAGAATCTTGGAATTGTAATATTGGTTAACTCAGAGGCACCTGCTTTTCCGCGTTATGCAATTATGAGAAGACTTATAGACCTCTATAAGGGGTTCCCCAATAAGGACTACAACTCTCTCTTCTATCAGGAGTGGCTTACATCTGCACGCAAAGGAAGAGAGGAGTCGCTAAAAAAAGAGAGCGAAAGGGTTGCTGTTAAAGCACCACAATCGAATGTGATTACGGGCAGGTATAAAAAAGATGATCTTTTTGGCACTGCAGTTGTAACAGAGGAGGGGGGTAAGTTATTTATTACCATTGGACCTAAGGGATGGAAAAGTGTTTTGACACATAAAAATGGAAACGAATACTCATTCAGAATGGGCGGGAACGAATTTAAAACAACTTTCAGCGTAGATGAGAAGAGCGGTGTGTGCGGTGGTATGGATGTATCCTTTGGATATAGCGAGAATTTTGGATTATGGACCAAATTAAAATAATTATAAACCCTCCCCAATAAAGGGGAATAAAACTAAATGACAAAATGACTAAAAAAAGCCGTTTTGCCCGAATATTAGACACTATCGAAGTGGTCGGGAACAAGCTGCCTCATCCTGCCACAATCTTTCTTATGATGGCAGCACTGGTGGCTCTTATATCTTGGATTGCATCTGCATTCGATTTGCAGGCAGCACATCCGGCAACAGGAGAGCTGATTAAAGTTAGAAATCTCCTTAGTGCCGATGGTATCAGATGGATTTATACCAATGTTGAGCACAACTTTGTAAAGTTCCCTCCACTTGGACTTGTATTGGTAATTATGGTGGGAATCGGTGTTGCCGAGGGTTCGGGACTCTTTACCGTACTGGTTCGTCAACTGGTTCTTGGAGCACCTAAAAAACTGATTACTGCAGCCATAATTGTTGCCGGAATTTTTTCTCACCTGGCCTCAGAAGTTGGCTATGTTATTCTCATTCCATTGGGAGCTATGATATTCCACGCTTTGGGAAGACACCCTATGGCCGGTTTTGCAGCTGCATTTGCCGGAGTAAGTGCAGGATTCGGCTCAAATTTCCTTATTGGCTCTGTAGATCCCATTTTAGCAGGACTATCTACCTCGGCCGCTCAGATTATAGACCCTGAGATGAACATCAACCCAATGGTCAACTACTTTTTTATGGTAGTGAGCGGCGTAATGGTTACAATTGTTGGTACATGGGTAACAGAAAAAATTGTTGAACCGCGCCTTGGAGAGTATAAAGGGACAGAGAAGCCGCTCCAGATAGAGCAGATATCTCCTCTTGAGCGAAAAGGTCTCAGATGGGCAGGAATAGGAACGTTAATTTATATAGCCCTTATGGCATGGACTATTATTCCGGAAAATGGATTGCTTAGAGATCCTCATACCGGAGGTATTCTAAAGTCTCCTTTCTTTTCGGGAATAGTGGTTGGACTCCTTCTTCTTTTTATGGTTCCGGGTATGATTTACGGAATAATTGTAAAGAGCATTAAAAACGATAAAGATGTGATTAAGCACATGACCCACTCAATGAAAGGGCTAGGTGGCTATATTGTTCTTGTATTCTTTGCGGCTCAGTTTATCTACTGGTTCAACTACTCAAATCTGGGGCTTGTTCTTGCAATAGATGGAGCACAGTTCTTAAGCCATATAGGATTTACCGGCATTCCACTCATCATAGCTTTTCTGCTCTTGTCGGCTTTTCTCAATATGTTCATGGGCAGCGCATCGGCAAAATGGGCCATTATGGCTCCGGTTTTTGTACCAATGTTTATGTTGTTGGGGTATCACCCCGGTTTTACACAGGCAGCATTCCGGATAGGAGACTCGGTAACCAATGTAATCACCCCTATGATGAGCTACTTTGCACTGATTGTTACATACGCTCAAAAATATGATGAGAAAAACGGTATTGGAACAATAATTTCACTAATGATACCATACACCGTTATATTCCTCATAGTGTGGACTATTATGATAACAATTTGGATGTGGCTTGGAATACCGGTAGGTTTCGACGGTCCTGTTCACCTTGTACAGTAATTGAGTTTTCATAAATTTGTGTAAAAGAAAAGCACTAACAAAAATATAAAATGAAAAAACTCATCTCTTTAACATTTGCCTTGCTCCTGTGTGCACTTGTTTCTGCACAGAGCGGCAGAAAGCCGATAATAGGAATCTCCTCAACATGGGGAGAGGGTACATCGGCATCGGTTCCACTCACATACGTAGAGTCTGTTATCCGTGCCGGAGGTGTTCCGGTGGTACTTCCTATCTCTCACGACCCCGAGATTTTAGCTACCATGTTAGATGGAGTAGATGGGTTGATAATGACGGGAGGTGAAGATATAGATCCTTTAAAATGGTTTGGAGAGGAGCCAATACCCGCTATGGGGCAGATTGTTCCTGAACGAGACTCCTTTGATATTGCATTAATTAGAATGGCGGTTGAGCGGAATATTCCGGTGTTGGGGATTTGCAGAGGACATCAGCTTATGAATGTGGCCTTTGGAGGAACACTTTATCAAGATATTCCGTCACAAGTGAAAGGATCAAATGTTAAGCACAGCCAAAGAGCACCAAGATACTATGGAACTCATACCATTGTAATTGAGAAGAACTCTATTCTTCACAAGCAGATAGGGGTTGATAAAGTAGCGGTTAACTCATTTCACCATCAGGCAGTAAAGGATATTGCTCCCGGCTTTAGAGTTACAGCCCGTTCAACAGATGGAGTTGTTGAGGCAATAGAAAAGATTGGCAGCAAAAGGGCGTTTGGAGTTCAGTTTCATCCCGAGGGATTCACAGCCAGTAATGTAGACACCTTCTTAGGTATTTTTCAATACCTCATTAATGAGGCAAAGGAGTATAGAGCAGGTAAGTAGTTGCTACTTTCTGCTCTTTGCTATTGAGAGAATAAGGCCAAGCACTATAGATAACGACGCAGCGAAGATAACTCTATAGCTGTTGGGAAGTAAAAAAGTTATCGTATGTGCCGGAATCCAAAAAAGGGGTATGGTTTTAAAAACAACAAATTTTAGAAAACCTACCCAGTCAATTGAGCTTACAGCTTCTCCTGCTGTGAGCTCTTTTTTTGAGTATCTCGACTCTATTACTGTATCTGTAATACGGTGAGCCGCCATAAACACAGGGGCAAAAGTAAGATTCATTACAGCCGAGATGTATAAGGCCCTTACCAATTTGGAATTAGTTTCTATTGTTCCGTCTACTCCATTGGTGTACAAAGAGAACATGAATACAATCATTGCACCCAGCAAACCCCAGATTAACATCTTCTGCACCACCCCCTTTACCATACTCCACTTTTTGGAAACAACCCTCAAGGCCAGAAATTCACCCATTGTAGAGAGTATCGCAAATTTTACAAATCCCATAAGATAGGGAGATGTGGTGGTTGCATTAGTAAAGATCTCCCTTGTTTGGGGAACTATAAGAAAGGCAGCAATCACTCCAAGAGTAGTGAGCCAGATAAATGTTCCGTATCGTTGCATTTTAATAGATTTTTTAATGATAAACGCAAAATTATTAAGTTTATTTAATGTTTTCGAATAAATTCTAAAAATAAATTTAAATTTGTTCCTCTAAAATTAAATACATGAGGAACTTATCTCAACAGGAGATTGGCTCACTGATAGCCAATCTCTGTGTGGCAGAAGACTGGACCAGGGTCTTTGTGCCGGAGAAATTCCAAACGGAGAGATTGTACAACGTCTGTTTTTCGGGCAGGGTTGTGCTGGGCTCCTTTGAGAACACATTCTCCCTTCCGGGAGGGCTTAAGCGCCCATCCGGCATCAGAAACGCAACTCTTCACAACTGTGAAGTAGGCAATAACGTTCTTATAGAGAACGTATCTAACCACATCTCAAACTATAAAATAGGCCACGGATCGTTTATCCAGAACGTAGGTGTGATTGCGGTAGAGGAGTACAGCAGCTTTGGATGTAATACGCTCGTATCTGTTCTTAATGAGACCGGAGGAAGGGAGGTTCCCATCTACCCCGGTCTATCTTCGTCGTTAGCATACATTATAGCTTTGTATAGACACAAGCGGGGGGCAGTAGACAATATCATGAAAATGGTTGCCCAATATGCAGTAGAGCAGAGTTCTAATATAGGAACAATAGGTGAGTGTGTAAAAATTGTAAATACAGGATATGTGATTAATGTGTGTGTTGGTAGTTACACTAAGATTGTAAATGCATCTCGCTTAGAGAACGGAACAATCACAGGAAACTCCCGTGCCCCTGTATATGTGGGAGATGGAGTTATTGCTAAGGATTTTATCTTCTCTTCGGGCTGCTTTATATCGGATGCATCTAAGATAATGAGATGTTTTGTAGGGCAATCGTGCCATATCTCACACAGTTTTTCTGCTCATGACTCTCTGCTGTTTGCAAACTGTAATTTTGAAAATGGCGAAGCGTGTGCTGTCTTTGCAGGACCATTTACAGTTTCTGTTCATAAATCCAGTCTTCTGATTGCGGGAATGTTCTCATTTCTGAATGCGGGAAGCGGCTCAAACCAGAGTAACCATATGTATAAGCTTGGACCTATACACCAGGGGATAGTTGAAAGAGGATCCAAAACCACCAGCGACTCCTATATCCTTTGGCCTGCCAAGGTGGGGGCCTTCTCTCTTGTAATGGGAAGACACTACAGGCACTCCGACACCTCTGATTTACCATTCTCATACTTAATAGAGAAATCAGACGAAACATATCTTATTCCCGGTGTTAATATTAGGAGTGTGGGAACAATCAGAGATGCACAAAAGTGGCCGAGCCGGGACAAGAGGAGCGATATACATTTTCTCGACCACATCAACTACAACCTTCTAAGCCCTTATACTATCCAGAAGATGATAAGGGGGAGGAAAATTCTTATGGAGTTGAGGGCTGTATCGGGCGAGAGTTGTGAAGTCTATACATACAGGAGTTCAAAGATCAAAAACAGTTCGCTTAGAAACGGTATACAGCTGTATGAAAAAGCAATCAACAAATTCTTTGGCAACTCAATAATAAAAAGATTAGAGGAGACAAGGTTCTCATCAATTGAGCAGGTTAGAGAGAGACTCTTACCAACTCATAAGCTTGGAGAGGGAGAGTGGGTAGATCTTTCGGGGCTAATCATTCCAAAGAGTGAGGTGGAGTCTATTTTAAGGGAAGCAGAGGCAGATGCCATAACGCTGGAGCAGATTGAGAGCAGGTTTAGAGAGCTTCATGCCCACTACTACGATATGGAGTGGACATGGGCTTACGGACAAATGGAAAGCTACTACGGAATAACCCTTTCACAAATTACTGTTGAGAAGATTGTAGAGTTGGTAAATACATGGAGAGAGTCTGTTGTCTCGATAGACGAAATGCTCTACTCCGATGCTATGAAGGAGTTCTCAATCACCTCTATGACCGGATTTGGAGTAGACGGAACAGAGCTAGAGAAACATGAAGACTTTGAAAGCGTGCGGGGGGAGTTTGAAAGTAATACATTTGTCTCGGCCGTAAGAAGACACATCGAAGTTAAGTCTCAGCTTGCCCGGGAGTTGCTATCCAGACTATCTGCCATTTAGCTACAACACATTAGCAGAGAGTATCTTCTCTATTATCTTCTCACCAACCTCTAAGGTACTCTTTGCATCTGTTTCATCACATAGATCGGGTGTCAGCCACCCCTCATTTATTGTCTCAAAACACGCGCTTTTTACTGTATCTGCCTCTTTATTAAGAGAAAAAGCATCTTGAAGCATCATTGCTGCCGATAGAATAGTGGCAATTGGGTTTGCTATGTTTTTTCCTGCTGCCTGAGGGTACGACCCATGGATTGGTTCGAATAGTGGGGAGCCAACCCCAAATGAGGCAGAGGGTAGGAGCCCTATAGATCCGGTTAAAACACTCGCCTCATCACTCAATATGTCTCCGAACATATTTTCTGTTAGTATTACATCGAATTTTGCGGGAGAGGTTACCAACTGCATAGCGGCATTATCTACAAACATTAACTCTAACTCTATATTACCATACTCTCTCTCATGGATATTCATAACCACCTCTCTCCACAACCTAGATGTCTCAAGCACATTGGCCTTATCTACCATAGTTACCTTGCCTCTTCTGCGAGCAGCCATTTTAAAAGCAATCCGGGCCACTCTCTCTACCTCTTCTACCGAGTACCGGCAAGTGTCAAAAGCCGAGAGCCGGTTGCCACTTCTACCTCTTGGCTCTCCAAAATAGATACCCCCGGTGAGCTCTCTAACCACAATCAAATCTGTTCCCATAACCCTCTCTAACTTCAACGGAGAGCGATGGGCAAGCGACCGAATCAGTTCAACAGGGCGAATATTTGCGTAGAGACCAAGCTCTTTGCGCATCTTTAATAACCCTTGCTCCGGTCTCACCTGTGCCGTGGGGTTGTTATCGTATTTTGGATCCCCTATTGCTCCAAAGAGAATAGCGTCACACTCTGTGCACAATTTATGTGTCTCAACAGGGTATGGGTCTGAGTATACCTCTATGGCAGCCGCACCGATCAATCCGTAATTGAAGGTAAATTTGTGAGAAAACTTATGGGCAATAGCTTGTAAAACTCTAGTTGCCTGTTTAACTATCTCAGGTCCAATACCATCTCCCGGCAATACTGTGATTCTCTTTTCCATGTGGCTAAGTTTAATATGAGGAGACTTTGTATAGTTCGTAACTCTCTATCTCTTTAATATTTGATAGAAGATAGTCTATATCGTCAAATCCGTTTAGAAGACACTCCTGTTTATATCTGTTGATCTCAAATGATTCCGACTCTCCGGTGCAGGTGTTTGTAATCTCTTTTTTCATAAGGTCTATCTTTAAAGTTATTTTTTTATCCAATTTAGAGCTCTCTATTATTGAGTTAAGAAACCGTTCACTCACACATACAGGCAATAGAGCATTGTTGAGCGCATTCGATAGAAAGATATCGGCAAATGAACTTGAGACAACCGCCCTAAAGCCATAATCTGCTATTGCCCAAGCAGCATGCTCCCTGCTGGAGCCGCATCCAAAATTTTTTCCTGCTACCAGAATCACCCCCTCTTCATTTGAGCGGTTAAGAATAAAATCCTCAACGGGGGTACCGTAAGCATCGTATCTCCAGTCATAAAACAGCTTCTTGCCGAATCCCTCTCTTGAGGTAGTTTTTAAAAAACGGGCAGGTATTATCTGGTCGGTATCTATGTTATCTAATGGAATCACTACTGCATTGGATTCTATAACGGTAAATTTTTTATTTTTCATCTTTAATCAACTATTTTACGAGGATCTGTTATTACACCTGTGATAGCAGAGGCAGCAGCTACCAGGGGGCCGGCCAGTATTGTTCTTGCCCCTGCACCCTGCCTACCTTCAAAATTTCTGTTTGTAGTTGATAAACAGTATTTTTCTGCAGCAACCTTATCTTCGTTCATACCCAGGCATGCAGAGCAACCCGGTTGTCTTAACTCAAATCCGGCATTACGAAGAGTTTCTCCAATCCCCTCATCCTCAATCTGCTTTTCAACCATTTTTGAACCAGGAACCAACCAGGCAATAACATCTTGCGCCTTTCTTTTCCCTTTGACAATATTTGCAAAGCCCCTAAAATCCTCAATTCTGCCGTTTGTACAGCTACCCAAAAAAACGTAGTCTATTTTTTGCCCCTCAATAGGTTCCCCTCTCTTTAATCCCATATACCTTAGAGATTGCTCAAAAGTTCTCTCGTCTATGCCTGCCTCTATGTTATTAGATGGAATACATCCATTAACCGGTATTGCCAACGCAGGATTTGTTCCATATGTTACCATTGGTTCAATAACAGAGGCGTCAAAACTTTTTACAACATGATAGCTTGCATCCCAATCGCTCTTTAAAGCAATCCAACTCCTCTTTGCCCTTAACCACTCCTCACCTTTTGGAGAGTATTTTCTACCTTCTAAGTAGTTGAAGGTTATATGGTCGGGGGCAATAAGAGCTCCTCTTGCACCCATCTCTATGCTCATATTGCATATTGTCATCCTCTCCTCCATTGTTAAGCATTCTATAGTCTCACCACAAAATTCAATAAAGTAGCCCGTTCCACCTGAGCTCCCCATTTGAGAGATAATATAGAGAATAAGATCTTTTGCACAGACCCCCCTTTTTAAAGCCCCCTTTACCTCTATAAGCATCTGTTTTGGCCTGTTTTGCAGAAGAGTCTGAGTAGCCAAAACCATCTCCACCTCACTTGTGCCTATTCCAAAAGCTATATTACCAAACGCACCGTGAGTAGAGGTGTGGCTATCGCCACAAACTATTGTCATTCCACAACCGGTTATACCCTGTTCGGGGCCTATAATATGAACCACACCATTTGCCTCATCTCCCAAAGGGAAATAGGTGATTCCATGCTTGGCTGTATTATGCCTTAGTCTATCTACAGGTTGGGCAGAGAGGGGGTCTTTAATTGGAAGGTGTTGATTTTGGGTTGGGACGTTGTGGTCGCAGGTGGCAAAAGTTTTTGAGGGTCTTAAAACCTTTATACCCCTCTTGTCTAATCCCTCAAACGCCTGCGGACTCGTTACTTCGTGAATGAAATGGCAATCTATATAAAGCACAGATGGCCCCTCGGTTATCTCCTTCACCAGGTGATTATCCCATATTTTATCAAATATTGTTTTTCCCATCTATTTTAGAATTTTAGAGATTGCATTAACAAACGCCTCGGCCGAGGCAGTAATAATATCGGTATTTGCAGAGAACCCATAGTAGATATCCCCTTTGTTCTCTATTTGAATATGAACCTTACCAACGTCGTCGCTACCCCTTGTTATGGCTTGAACTAAAAACTCTTCCAGGGTAACCTTTCTGTGAACCAAGCTCTTTATGGCTTTAAAGGCAGCATCTATAGGCCCGTTACCCGAGCTTGTAGCGCAACATATCTCTCCGTCTATAACTAACTTGACTGTTGCCATGGGAACAGACCCCTTTCCACAAACAACCTGGAGGAACTTTAATCTAATCCGTTGATTTTGCTTAGACCGAGTCACTCCCGCTATTACTAAAAGATCTTCGTCGTTTATATCTTTTTTTACATCGGCCAACTTAAGAAACTTATCGTAAGCTTCGTCCAGTTCGTTGTTGCTAAGCTCAATATCCAATCTTTTATAGTGGTGATTGAGAGCAGCTCTTCCACTACGAGCGGTTAGAGCTATTGTGCTCTCGTTCACACCCACCTCGGCAGGATCTATAATCTCATAGCTCTCTCTGTTCTTAAGCACTCCGTCTTGATGTATTCCGGATGAGTGAGCAAATGCATTTCTTCCTACTATCGCTTTATTTGGTTGAACCGGCATTCTCATTAGGGTAGATACCAATCGGGAACTTTTTGAGATTAATTTGGTATCTATCTGAGTAAATACAGGAATGTCTCTCCTGCACTTAATGGCCATTACAACCTCTTCAAGTGCAGTATTTCCTGCTCTCTCTCCAATACCGTTAACTGTAACCTCGGCCTGTCTGGCCCCATTGATTATGCCGGCTAATGTATTGGCGGTTGCCATGCCAAGGTCGTTATGACAGTGGGTGGAGATAATCACTTTATCTATATTGGGTACGTTATTTCTCAGGTACCTGATTTTCTCACCATACTCAAATGGAGTGCAATATCCGGTAGTGTCGGGGATGTTTACCACGCCCGCCCCTGCTTTAATCACCGCCTCAATAACCCTGGAAAGAAATTCGTTATCTGTTCGGCCGGCATCTTCTGCGTAGAACTCTACGTCGTCTGTAAATCGTCTGGCGTACTTAACACACTTTACTGCTCTCTCTAATATTTGCTCTCTGTTAGATTTGAATTTGTGTTTTATGTGTAGCTCCGAGGTCCCTATTCCTGTGTGTATACGTCCTCTTTTAGCAAAATGAAGCGCATCTGCCGCTACTTCGATGTCTTTTTCTACCGCTCTTGTAAGAGCACAAATTACAGACTCTCTTACCACCTTAGATATCTCTACTATCGAATTGAAATCTCCGGGGCTGGAGATGGGAAATCCACACTCAATGATATCTACCTTAAGTAGCTCCAATGCTTTAGCCAACTCTATTTTTTCTATAGTATTAAGTTGGCATCCGGGTACCTGTTCGCCATCGCGAAGTGTTGTGTCAAAAATGTAAAGTTTTTCCATAGAATCGGGTTTAAAAAAAGGCCGCCCTATCCGGGGCAGCCTCTATTCTCAATCATACCATTTTGTTAGACAGACATATTTAACTCCCCGGGTAATAGCTTCCAGGTAGTAGCAGTGAGTATAAATTAAAGGATTGTCTTATCATAACAGATGCGAAGTTAAAAACAATTTGAAATATACAAACAAAT
>CAYYAM010000002.1:55823-57826 GCA_964469965.1 uncultured Muribaculaceae bacterium
TTGTCTTATCATAACAGATGCGAAGTTAAAAACAATTTGAAATATACAAACAAATATTACAAAAAAATTAGGAAAGCTTTATGGGTATTGAGTTTTTGATATATTACATAGTGTAAGGATAATTGATATAAGAGATAAAAATTTGGAGTAATAATCGTGATAGATATAAAATAATTTAAGAAAAGGTGGGGTAAAAAAATTTAAGCAAGAGGGAGTGTAAAGGTAAAAATGCTGCCCCCCTCGTCTCTGTTACCGGCTTTAATGGTGCCACCATTCCTCTCAATGAAATCTTTGCATAGAATTAGACCTAGACCTGTGCCGGTCTCATTTGCCGTTCCCTTTTCCGAAATAAAGTTGTTGGCAGAGAATATTTTGTTTAGCTTCTCTTGTGAAATGCCTCCTCCGCTATCCATAACATTAACCGTAGCAAACCCGTCTGCCGAGAAGCTGTTGATTATTATTTTGCCACCTTCGGGGGTAAACTTAATAGCATTAAAAATAAGATTCCGCAACACTAAGTTTACCGACTCTTTATCGGCATAAATGGTTGCAGGAGACACAGATGTGATTGAAATAGATATGTTTTTATTTCTTGCAGAGGTTGTTGCAAGTGTAATATTATTGTTAATTATCTCTTGTAGTGAAAGAAAATCGGGGCTTAATCTAATAGTGTCGCTCTGACTCTTAGACCACATCAGTAGATTGTTAAGCAGTTCATATGTGCTTAAAGCGGCAGATTTGAGATAGTTGAGAAATTGCTTTTGCTGATCCTCATCCAGCTCCATATCGCCGGTAAGCAGGTCTAATATGGGTATCATATTTCCTACAGGCCCTCTAAGGTCGTGAGAGATGATTGAGAAGAGTTTAAGCTTTGTGTTGTTTAGATTAATTAGCGAGAGCTCTTGCTCTTTTTGCATAGAGAAGTCACTTATGATCCCTACTGCTCTAAGAGGGTTGCCAAATTGATCTCTTTCAACTACCTTGCCCTTATCCAGTACCCATTTCCATCTGTCACCTTTGCATCTTATTCTGTAAGTGGCCTCATATGACTCACACAAACCCTCTAAATGTGAATTGAGCTTAGCAATGGTACTTTCAAAATCATCGGGATGGATACTCTCTCTCCATGCCTCAAAAGAGTCGTCGAACTCCCCTTGGTTGTAATCAAAAAGTTTAAAGTAGTTCTTGTTGTGAAATATCCGGTTGGTTCTTACATCCCAGTCCCATAGCCCCGATCCTGCACTCTCGATGGCAATATTTAAACGAATTTCACTACTGTGCAGTCTTGCCATTACTATTCTCTTCTCAATAAAGTTAGAGAGTGTGCTGGCAATTGTTCTTAGAAAATGGAGTAAGCTGTCGCTCCAGTCATACTCTCCTGAGCATACATCAAATCCCAAAATGCCAAAAAACTGCTTCTCTACAATAAGAGGCAGTACGCAAAACGATTTAACATTTTGATATGCTAAAATCTCCTTTAGGTCTAAGTTCAGATCATCTATATTTTTACAGATAATAAACCCTTTATCTATAAGTCTCTCTCTAAACTTAGGGAATGAGTCATAAGTAACACCCTGCATCTCCTCTTTAAGAGATTTGACTCCCGAGTTGCACCATTCGTTTGTGTTGCTGGTGTGAACACCGTCGGGGTGATCTTCGAAGATGTATACTCTGCATACACCAATCTGCTCCCCTATCAGTTCAAGCACCTTGTCGAATTCACTACCGGGATTGTGGGAAGAGTGCAACATCTGGGAGATGTCGGCCGATAGCTTCTGCCTTTGGTACATAAGTTTACTATCCATATCAAAAAGGTCTTTTTATGAATATCGGTTCTGTGGGTGGCTCTATATCGGTTGCATCCAGAAAGAGCCCTAAAATTCCGTTCTTAATAAGTGGGGTGAATTGTTCAGTGAGATTCTCGAGGGTCTGAACAATCCAACGGAAGATATATGTAGGGTCATATATTTCAAAATCTAAAAAATCTATTCCGCTTATCCCCT
>CAYYAM010000002.1:57926-95484 GCA_964469965.1 uncultured Muribaculaceae bacterium
GCACTCTTGGTAAAGCTCTTTCTTGCCGACTTATAAAGTGAAGAGGGAGAGCCCCAGTCTAACGGAGATGTAGATGGAATCAGATAGATTGTCAACTCACTTATTCCGGAGGCACACGCTGCAAAACTATGCAGAGTAAGAATAAATATGAGTAGCATCTTCTTCATAATCAGAACTTAACTCTCTCTTTATGTGACGTAGCAGACCATAGACCCTTGTTCTTAAGACGGGCTCTCTGTTGAAGCTTAAGGAAAAGCTCGGAATACTTAACATTAGGTGGAACTGTCATGACTTGCGCATACCCCTCCTCTACCATTTTTGCATTCAAAAATGTTCCATCCTCGGTATATACATATGCAAGCACCCTCATATACTGATCATACTTATTAACGTCGTATTCAAGTCTTACTCTGGTGTTTGCCAGTATTTTCTCTAAGTACTCTTTAGACTCTTTGCCAAAAAAACCTATCTCCTTTTTGCCTGTCTTTCTCGATTCCGGAGCGTCTACCCCTATTAATCTAACCTTCATCCCCTTTTTTGTTCCGTCGTCAACCACAAATGTATCGCCATCTGTTATACGTATAACGGTGTAATAATCCCCGCCATGGAGATCTTTTCCCCCCGAAGGGGAAAAGCAAGATGAGAGAATCAGCGAAATAAATACTACTGATAATACTTTGGTAATATAGTTAATCTTCATCTTCATCGTCTAGATCTGTTTACTATAATAAGTGCAGCAATAACCCCCGGGACCCAACCTGCAAGAGTAAGCAGAAACACAATCAATACCGATCCGCAACCATAGTCGATTACGGCTAGAGGCGGAAAAAGAATACAAATAAGTACGCGAAGCAACGACATAATTAATGGGTTTAAATAGGGTGTGTAAAAAAGAATCTTGAACCTGTCGTATAGTTTTTGTCCAGCCAAATCTCTCCCCCCAACTTTGTAACAATCTGCTTGGAGATGGCCAGCCCTAATCCTGCCCCTTGTTTAAAATTGTTTAGTTTTCCAAAACGTTCAAACAGTTTATCCCTTTTTTCGGGAGGGATTCCAATGCCCGTATCTGTAACAGAGAATAGAAGTTGACCGGTACTGCCGGTTTTTACTATTTTATACTCTAAATTGATACTCCCGCTCTCTGTAAACTTATTTGCATTTGTAAGTAAGTTAATAAGCACCTGAGTAATTCTGTGAACATCTGTTTTAATTATTAGACTCTCTGCCCCGGGAGAAAATTTATACTCTATTCCCGGTTTTCTCAGATGAGATATTGTACTCACGGCCTGCTCGCATATGTGATTTATGTCGGCATGTTTAAACAGAAAGTTCATCTTCCCGGTCTCAAGCCCCGATATGTCCAGAATATCTGTTATAAGCGTAAGCAGAAGTTCCGAGTTTTGTGTTATAACTTTGCTCATGCTCTGTCTCTCCTCTGCGCTAAACTCATCTCCGGCAAGAAGATTTGAGAAGCCCACTATTGCATTTAAAGGAGTTCTTATCTCATGACTCATATTGGCCAGAAATGCGGTTTTGAGCCGGTCGCTCTCCTCTGCCTTCTCCTTTGCCTCCATAAGCTCCAGACTCTTCTTTTCCAAACTGCGTCGCAGCTTTCTGTTACGGTGGTATAGAATAACAAAAACAACAAAAAATATTGTTAAAATGAGCGCTATAATAGATACAATCCTAACATAGTTCCTGTATTTCTCTACTCTGGGTTCGGTGGTATTGATCAAGACACTGTTTGCTGGTAGTTGATCGGGCCTTACAGAGAGCTCTCTAAGCTTGTTATTGTCGAATTGATAGTACCCACCCCCCGCTTTAAATCTTACAGAGTCGGCGTGTCCCGAATAGAAGCTCTCAATTTGATTTACAATATATTTGGCATCGGTCTGATATATAGGTATATACCCTCCTATAGCCACACTCCCGATTCCGGTTCCTGTCATGGAGAAGACCGGGATATCGGGCCTCTCTGAGGTTATCTCTTCAAGAGACCGTGGCAGGTAGTATAGTCCGTCTCTGTTTACCCTCCATGTTCCAACCAGAATTGCAGTACTATCGGGGAGCTCTCTTACAAGCTCTTTGACATGTTCAAAATAGTGATGGCGGCTATCTATGAAGATGTAGTTTAAAGCTGGCATCTCAGCAATATCTTTTTTGAAAAGTGCTTTGATAGATTGGCCTCCGTAGGAGTTATCTGTAAGCAGTACAACGTTTTTTGTGTTTGGATAGAAAGAGAGTATGAGGTCGATATTTTTTTTGGGAATATATACATTCATGATTGCTCCGCAAACACTTTTTTGTCTTGCCCTTCTTGCATTGTTAATCCAGGTTGGCTCCCATGAAGAGTCTATCGGCTTATCGGGCAGAACTATTCCGTTAGAGCTGATGTACGATCCAAAGATTGGGATATTCTTAGGTAACGAGTCCTGTGAAAAGATTGCTGCCCATGCCTCCTGCCCAATTGCAATAATTG
The DNA here is from genome assembly GCA_964469965.1 of uncultured Muribaculaceae bacterium. Taxonomy (GTDB): domain Bacteria; phylum Bacteroidota; class Bacteroidia; order Bacteroidales; family UBA932; genus Bact-08. The sequence goes on from CAYYAM010000002.1 coordinate 60,406, forward strand.
CCTTTATGTTTGCAGTTCTGTATTTATTTAGAATACCAGATACTCTGCCTTTCCACTCATGCGCCTCCTCTGTAAAGTTTCTTACACCTAAATCTTCTATGAGTATAAGGTAGTCCGATTTGTAATCCGACTCAAGTTGTTTGCTGAAGTCGTTTATAAAGTCCATTGTCCTTTTGGTATCGGGATTGAAAGAGGAGATCATCAGGAAAATATCTACTCCCAAGCTGTCGCCCACCTTGGTCTCTGTCACATACTTAACCTGCGGAGATGTTGCGGAATCGGCAGCAGAGGCATAGAATGGGAGGGCAATACCCAGGCAGGTTATAAAACAGAAAAGAGCAAAAAGCCCTTGGGAGCATCTTTTGTCCGATTGCATAGTTATTATAGAATATACCCAAAAAAACAAAAGTAATTAAAATAGACGAATTTTAAAACTCATCTTCTCCTCTTGTAAAGAGAGAGTGAAATTAGAGATATTCCACCGCAGATTAACATTGTTAATGCCTGAGACTCATGAGATATAGTAGCAAAAACTACACCGGTAGTCTGATTTATGGAGTATATAGATGATAGTGCAAGTGAAATAATGAAGTGGTATGCCCCTATACCACCCTGAACCGGAATCACCCAGCCAAATCCCCCAATTATCATCAAAAAGAGTGCGTCTTGTATTGTAAGCCCGGCTACAGCCGGAAAGGCAAGGATTGTTGAGTAGCTCATTAGCCAATAACAGCCCCAAATTGCAACTGTGTAAACTAAAAACATCCACTTCTGGGGCATCTTGAACCCCGAGAAAACCCCTTTAATCACCCCTTTTGCAATGTTTGAAAGTTTTGCAAAAAGTGCATTACTCTTTCTAAAACGGTATACAATATAGAGGAATATAGATGCGGCAGCTATTGCCGAAAGGGCAATCCAAACAAAGCCCATATTAAAACCCTCACCAATACCGGTTATTATCTCCCTCTCTATGAAAGAACCAAACTTATTCCATTGAAAAACAACCACAGATAATGTAAGAAGAGCAAGCGATAAAAGATCTACTCCTCTCTCCAGAACCACTGTGCCGGCTACCGTTTCAAAGGGGAGTCCGGTTTTACGAGTAATCACTCCGCATCGGGCAAATTCTCCTGCACGCGGAATAGCAAAGTTTGTAATATAGCCCACATTTATACCGTCCCAGGCATCTACCCTTTTAATCTTATGACCCAACGGGATCATTACCAATCTCCACCTGAGTGCTCTAAGCCAGAATACCAGAATACTCACAGCCATAGAGACTCCAATCCAAAAAAAATCGGCGCTTTTCAACCCCTCTTTGAACTCTTCAAAGTCTACACCCCTGAACGATGCCCACAGAAGAGCCAGTGCTATTGCCATAAGCGCAGCATATTTAACGGCAGAGTAGACTCTCTTTAATGTTTTTGGGGCGGGCATTTTAGATTATAAAAGCTTATTTGTTGTTGAGTCGGGGAATATAACAGATGGCTGAAAGGTTAGCGCCTCCTGAGGAGTCATTTGTGCGTAGGCCATTATTATTACTAAATCGTCTACAGAAAATTTGTGAGCTGCGGCGCCATTGATTCCAATCTTTCCGCTCCCTCTCTCTCCCTTAATCACATAGGTTTCAATTCTCTCACCATTGTTTATATTTACAATAGCCACTTTTTCATTGGGATAGAGACCTGCTGCATCGATAAGATCTTCGTCTATCGTAACACTTCCGATATAATGAAGATTAGCTTCTGTAACTCGGGCCCTGTGTATTTTGGATTTCATTATCTCCAATAGCATCTTACTTGATTTTAATGTTATCTATAAGCCTCACATCTCCGGCAAAAACTGCTGTGCAGAGCTGTATTTCTGAGGCCTGGTTCCAATTGTCAATCAGTTCTAAGGTTAGGGAGTTAACAACCTCGGCGTACTCTGTCTTTAGCAGAGGGTCTTTATCTATCTCCTCCTTTACCCATTGCGATAATTGTGTGGGTGTCAACAAATCTTGTGCCGCAGCCATAAGCGCAGCCCTCTCAAGGGTTGAGAAGATTCTAGGAGCTGCACTCCGGTGCTTGTGGGTGAGCAGCATATTTCTGGAGCTCATAGCCAATCCGTCACTCTCTCTTATTGTAGGACAGGCAATAATCTCTATAGGGTAAGATAGCTCTTTAGTGAAGTGTTTAATTATTGCAAGTTGTTGAAAGTCTTTCTCTCCAAAAAAGGCCAAATGAGGTTTTACAATATCGAACAACCTTGTAACCACCTGAGCAACCCCATTAAAGTGACCCGGCCTCCTTGGACCCTCACCGGTTTTGTCTAATGTTCCAAGGTTAAACACTCTGTTGTCTTGCTCGGGGTATATCTCCTCTTTTGAAGGGATAAAAACAATAGAGGTACCTGCCTCTTCAAGTGCCTTACAGTCTCCCTCTATGTTGCTGGGATATCTTGCTAAATCGTTTGGATTGTTGAACTGTGTAGGGTTCACGAATATACTCACAACAACATTAGGTGTGTACTCAAGAGCGCTCTTTACCAGCGATATATGTCCCTTGTGCAGAGCACCCATCGTGGGCACAAATCCTATCTTATAAACATCTGAAAGCTTGCTTATTGCCTCTCTAAACTGAGCCAGGGTAAAGCAGATTGTCATTGGTTTTAAAATTTTTGCAAACCTACATAAAAAATATGAACTTTGCCTCCATGAAAAAACCAAAGACACTGGGAATCCTTGGCGGAATGGGGCCCGAAGCCACTCTCTGCCTTTTTAGTCTAATAATTAAAAATACAGATGCCATTAAAGATCAGGAACATATACCTGTGATTATATATAATAACCCACAAATCCCCGATAGAACAAAACACATTGTTTACGGAGAGGAGTCTCCATTACCCATGTTGATAGAGGGGGCAAAATTTCTTGAGAAATCTGGTGCCGATGCCATACTTATCCCTTGTAACACTGCCCACTTTTATGCTCCGCAGATAAAAGAGCTCATAGCTGTTCCAATCATAGATATGATTGAGACAACTGCAAAATTTATAAAAGACAGAGAGGGAGAGAGTTGCAAAGTAGGGGTTCTTGCCACTACCGGAACAATCAGAAGTAATCTATACCAAAAGAGTCTTGCTAAGGAGGGGATAGATTCAATCACCCTCTCACCGGAAGAGCAAGAGGAGTTGGTTATGGAGGCAATTTATGGTAAAAAAGGGGTAAAGGCAGGGTTTAAAAAATATCCGGCTCGATTGTTAAAGCAGGCAGCTTCTCTTTTATGTGACAGAGGGGCACAATACATAATAGCCGGTTGTACAGAGATACCTCTTGTATTAACGGGTAAGGAGCTGGAATGCAATTTTATAAACACAATGGAGCTGCTTGCAAGAGAGGCAATAAAATTCTGTGATCCGCAGAAACTTTGTAAACACTAAAAAAAATATAATAGTGAAATCTATACTGGGAATAGGAAACGCATTGACAGATATTCTGGCGGTACTGGAAGATGACTCTCTCCTTGAGTGCTATCACCTTCCAAGAGGGAGTATGCAGCATGTAGACAGAGAGACAGGAGAGAAGATTTGGGATACGCTTAAAACCATGGGTGTACAATATGTTGCGGGAGGTTCTGCCGCAAACACCATAACAGCTACAGCAGTGCTGGGTATGCCCTCAACATTTATAGGAAAGGTTGGAAACGATGAGCTGGGAGCTCTTTTCAAATCGGATCTCTCAAGAAACGGCATTAAATCTATACTATTTAAAGGCAAAGCAGCATCGGGCAGAGCTATGGTCTTTATTACAGCTCCAAATGCAGAGAGAACTTTTGCGGTATATCTTGGTGCATCTATAGAGATGGGTGCCGACGATCTAACTCCCGAGCAGTTTGTAGGGCACGACTATTTTCATATAGAGGGATACCTTGTTCAAAATCAGGAGTTGTTGAGGAGAGCTGTAGAGTTGGCTAAGAGAGCGGGGATGATTATCTCAATAGATATGGCAAGCTATAATGTAGTAGAGAGTAACTATGCGTTTCTGCACGATATTATAACCAATTATGTAGATATTGTCTTTGCTAACGAAACAGAAGCACAGGTATTTACTAACAAACCACCCAGAGAGGCACTAGATCAGATTGCAAAAATCTGCGATATTGCTGTTGTGAAAATAGGAAAAGATGGCTCTATGGTAAAGAGAGGAGATGAGTACCACTATATAGAGGCATGGCCTGCCGACACTATAGACGCAACCGGAGCAGGAGACACATACGCTGCCGGTTTTCTGTTCGCACACTCACACGGGCTCACTCTTAAGGAGTGCGGCGATGTTGGCTCAATTGTAGCTGCAAAGGTTGTTGAAGTAATTGGACCAAAGATAGATATTCCAAGATGGAAGCATGCAAAACAGCAGATAAGAGAGCTTACCGGGTTGCTAAAATAGAGATTCAATTATACAGCACAGTGAGCATCAACGGAAAAGACCGTGAATCTGAGCATCTACCCTATCTATAACAACGCTTAGATCTTCGGGTTTATCTTCGAATTTATTCTCATCTACGTCTATGATAAGCAACTTACCATCGTTATAGGTGGAGATCCACTTTTCGTATCTCTCATTAAGCCCCGACAAATAATCGATTCTTATTCCACTCTCATACTCCCTGCCTCGTTTATGTATCTGAGAGACCAGATTTGGTATTGAAGATCTAAGATATATCAGAAGATCGGGAGGTTTTACCAGAGAGAGCATGAGATTAAACAGAGTGTTGTAGTTATCAAAGTCCCGTGAGCTCATAAGTCCCATGCTATGCAGGTTTGGCGCAAAAATACGGGCATCTTCATAGATGGTACGATCTTGAATCACGTGACTTGTCTCTCTCTGAATTTCAACAATACCTTTGAATCTCTCTTTTAGGAAATATATTTGAAGATTGAAAGACCATCTCTGCATATCGTTGTAAAAGTCGGCAAGGTAGGGATTGTTGTCCACTGCTTCGTATTTGGCTTCCCAATTGTAGTGTTTCGAAAGAAGGCGGGTAAGGGTTGTTTTACCACTTCCAATGTTCCCGGCTATAGCTATGTGCATAGTAAAATTTGGTTAATTAGGAGAGATTCTCTCCGGCAAAATTAAGAAAATCTTTTAGTAATTTTGCCCCTATGTTAGACTCATTACAACATAAAGGGAGGAGAAAGCAGCTGTTGCAACAGCTTTCAAAGAGATACAACTTTAGCCAAAATGTTTTGGACTCAATGTACAACGTTCCAAGACATATGTTTATAGAGAGCGGGCTGGATCACCTCTCATATCTGGACAAACCTCTCCCGATAGGAGCCAGACAAACCATATCGCAGCCCTTCACAGTAGCTATGCAGACCCACCTTCTGTTCGAGAGGGTTTGCAAGTTCGATAAAGTTCTGGAGATTGGTACGGGATGTGCATACCAAACAGCAATACTGGCCGATATGGGTGTGAGGGTATACAGTATAGAGAGGCAAAGAACCCTCTATCTTGAGGCACAAAGAAATTTGGAAAGACTTGAATACCACACGCCACTACTCTTTTTTGGGGATGGCTTTGCTGGATTGCCACAATTTGCCCCCTTTAAAGGGATACTTATAACCTGCGGAGCACCCCAACTGCCCCATGCACTTTTAGAGCAGCTTGCAGTGGGTGGTAGAATGGTTATTCCTCTTGGAGAGGAGACACAAAAGATGGTTGTTATAGACAGAGTATCGGCAGATAAATATGAGAGGAGTGAACACGGCGATTATAAATTTGTTCCTATGTTGAGCGGAACCGAATATTGAAAACAAGAGAGAAGATGATACAAATTAAGACCTTTTATTTTAACGATCTCAGAGAGTGTACCTACGTTCTATGGGACGAAACACTTGAGTGTATAATTATCGACCCCGGATGTTACAGCAGCAGCGAAAGAGAGCGGTTGGTAAAGTTTATTGTTTCGGAGAACCTGAAGCCCGTAAAAATTGTAAATACCCATGGCCACTTCGACCACATCATGGGCAACGCATTTGTTGCAACCGAGTGGGGGATTAAGACACATATACATCCACAAGACAAACCACATTTAGAGAGAGCTCAAAAATACAGTGAACTTTTTGGCTACTCAATAGAGCAGCCGCCACTAGACACAATAGACATAGATGATGGAGATAAAATAACTTTCGGGAACTCTTTCGTTACCGTCATGCATACACCCGGGCACACAAGAGGGGGTGTGTCGCTCTATAACCTGGAAGAAAAGTTTGTGATAACAGGCGACGCTCTTTTTGCCGGCAGCATAGGCAGAACAGATCTGCCCGGAGGCGACTACGACCAACTTATGGAGAGTCTGCTTGGCCGTCTTGTTAAGCTTGGAAACGACTTTAAAGTGTTCCCGGGGCACGGACCCGTAACAACTATTGGCCAAGAACTTGACACAAATCCTTTTTTACGCTACGAATAATTATACCAGCAGATGAATAGCTTTAGAATGAAATTTTTTGCACTTCTTATACCCCTTCTTTCCTACTGCACAAATGCCGACTCTGTAGAAAACCAACCCGTTTTCGAGGGTAGAGATGTGCCTTTTCAGGATATTAGAATACCTCCTGTCCCAAAACAGATATCCTTTGCAGGAGAAGAGGTTCCTCTGCACTTTTTTGATATTAAGGAGTCTCTGCAAAGAGAGATAACCTCTCTCTCTTACTTTCATGGCACAATGATTTTTATTATGCAGCTGAGTAACAGGTACGGACCCCGGATTAGAGAGATTTTAAAAGAGGAGGGTGTTCCCGATGATTTTTTCTATCTTGCTATTGCAGAGAGCGGCCTTCAACCCGTTGTATCTCCTGCCGGAGCTGCCGGGTACTGGCAGTTTCTTCCCGGTACGGCCAGGGAGTATGGCCTGGTTGTAGACAGTGAAGTAGACGAGAGATACAATATAGAGAAGTCTACAAGGGCTGCTGCTGCATACCTTAAAAAAGCTTATGCAGAGTTTGGAACTTGGACAATGGCAGCCGCATCTTACAATACCGGCTTAACAAATGTGAGATACAGAATGAATATTCAGTCAAAGAGCAACTATTACGACACTCAATTTGTAGAGGAGACGGGAAGATATGTTTTTAGAGCACTGGCTTTTAAAACTATTCTCAGTGACCCTTCGAGATATGGATTCAATATAGATCAGGATGATCTTTACCCTCCGTTAAAGTACAAAGAGGTAGAGGTGAAGGGTAGTGTAGAGAACTGGTCGGAATTTGCAGAGAAGCACGGAACAAATTTCAAATTACTTAAGATGTACAACCAGTGGATAAGAGCAAACAGACTGGACAATAAAAACAGAAGAACATTCAAGGTACAGATTCCTCCGGAGGGGTTCAGGGAGGGAGCAACCCGCTAAAAAATGAAGAGTATAGAGGTAATAGGAGCACGGGTACATAACCTGAAAAATATTAATGTAACCATACCCAGAGGAGAGCTGGTTGTAGTAACCGGCCTAAGCGGGAGTGGTAAATCTTCCCTTGCCTTCGATACTATCTTCGCTGAGGGTCAGCGACGTTATATGGATACCCTCTCTGCCTACGCCAGACAATTTATGGGTGCTCTTGAGAGACCCGACGTAGACAATATAACAGGGCTGAGCCCAATAATTGCAATAGAGCAGAAGACCACAGGCCGCAATCCAAGATCTACTGTTGGTACCATAACAGAGATATACGACTTCCTAAGACTTCTATACGCCAGAGCTTCAAAAGCTTACTCCCCCCTTACAGGTGAGGAGATGGTGAAATTTACCGACGAGCAGATAGTCTCATACATTATAGATAACTACTCGGGTAAAAGATCACTTTTATTGGCTCCGCTTGTAAAGGGTAGGAAGGGGCACTACAGAGACCTATTCGAAAATCTAATAAGAAAAGGGTTTCTTCAAGTTAGAGTAGACGATGTAGTTTACGACCTTTCTACAATAGCACCCCTAGACAGATACAAACCGCACTTTATTGAGCTTGTGGTAGATAAGATTATTCCCGATCCTGCAGCAGAGAAGAGAATCAGAGAGTCGGTAATGGGGGCACTCTATCACGGTAAAGGAACACTTGCACTCATAGATATGGCTACCGGGGAGCTCCGTCATTTTAGTAAACATCTGATGTGTCCCCAAAGCGGCCTCTCTTTTCCCGAGCCGGCACCACACACATTCTCATTCAACTCACCGCAGGGGGCCTGCCCTCATTGCAAAGGGCTGGGGATGATAAATAAAGCCGATCTATCTAAGATTATCCCTAACGACACAATATCTATTGCCAATGGCGGCATCACCCCGGTTGGGGTTATGAGAGATACACTGCTCTTTAGACAGCTTGAGGGCATAGCCAAGAAGTATGAGTTTTCTCTTCACGACCCCATAAAAGATCTGCCCGAAGAGGCGGTGAATTTAATAATCTACGGATCGGACGAACTCTTTAGAGTTGGTGGAGGCACATCTACCAATATGATGAGCTTTAACGGAATCATCTCTATGATAGAGCAAAGTGAGAGTGACAGCGACGACCTCATTCTTAAAAAGGAGAGATTTGTAGAGGAGATTCAATGTCCGGTTTGCAAAGGGAGCAGACTAAAAGAGGAATCACTATATTTTAAAATAGACTCTCTTGATATCTCTCAGGTGTCTGCTTTGGAGATAGATGCTTTAAAGAGGTGGATAGACAATCTGGAGCCAAAGCTGGGATTGAGAGAGCAAACTATTGCCAGAGATATTTTAAAGGAGCTGAAAGAGAGGATAGGATTTCTTTTAGATGTTGGGCTTGACTACCTTTCACTGGATAGAAGTACAAGATCTCTCAGCGGAGGAGAGAGTCAGAGAATCAGACTAGCTACTCAGATTGGATCTAAACTGGTAAACGTGCTCTATATTTTGGATGAACCAAGCATAGGTCTGCACCAGAGAGATAATATAAAACTGATTGACTCTCTTAAGAGACTCAGAGATGAAGGGAATTCGGTTATGGTTGTAGAGCACGACGAAGAGATGATAAGATCGGCCGACTGGCTTATAGATATGGGCCCCGGTGCGGGAGATAAAGGGGGGAAGGTGCTCTTTTCGGGGAGTAGTAGTCAACTGCTTAAGCTAGACTCCAAAGAGGCGGAATCACTAAAATCATTAACAATAGATTACATTAAAGGGATAAAGAAGATAGAACCCCCTGCCCGGAGAAGGAGAGGAAACGGAAAATATCTCGAGTTGCTGGGAGCATGTGGCAATAACCTTAAGGATGTTGATTTGAAAATTCCGCTAGGAACCTTTGTGGGAGTCAGCGGAGTGAGCGGAAGCGGGAAATCCTCTCTGATTAACGAGACACTTATGCCGGCACTCAGCAATCACTTCTACAACTCTCTTTACAGGCCGCTCTCTTTTAAAGAGATAAAAGGGCTGAAACACATTGATAAGATTATTGAGATAGACCAGAGCCCAATTGGAAGAACACCAAGGAGCAATCCGGCAACATACACAAATGTATTCTCCGACATACGAAGACTTTTTGGAGAGACTCAAGATGCAAAGATAAGGGGGTTTAAGCCGGGAAGATTCTCATTTAATGTGAAAGGTGGCAGGTGTGAAGGTTGTAAAGGTGCCGGAGTTCAAATTATTGAGATGAATTTTCTCCCCTCAGTACACGTCCATTGCAAAGACTGTAACGGCAAACGCTATACAGCAGATACTCTTGCCGTAAAATACAGAGGGAGGTCTATTAACGACGTTCTGGAGATGACAATCTCTGCCGCATTAAAGTTCTTTGAGCACATACCCTCCATTGTACAGAGATTAAAAGCGCTTGAAGAGGTTGGGCTTGGTTACGTAAAGCTGGGGCAATCTTCAACCACCCTGAGCGGAGGAGAGAGCCAACGGGTTAAGCTGGCTGCAGAGTTGTCTAGGAGGGCAACCGGTAAATCTCTATATATATTGGATGAACCCACTACCGGGCTCCACTTTGAAGATGTAAGAGTTTTACTTAATGTTTTGCAGAAGCTTACAGATCAAGGAAATACGGTTGTAATTATAGAGCACAACCTAGATGTTTTAAAATCGGCCGACTATATAATCGACCTTGGACCCGAAGGTGGTGCAAAGGGTGGACAAATTGTTGCCCAAGGGACACCGGAGGAGGTCAAGAGTAATAAAAACTCAGTTACGGGAGTATACCTGTAGCAAAATACTCAATATTATGATTAAAATCTATTGCGAAAACCTTAAAAAAACATTTACATGCCAGCCCGGCACAACTCTTGGTGCATTTGCAAAAGAGTGCGGAGTTAAACTCAAATGGCCTGTTATTGCTGCAGTTGTAGATAATCAACTAAAAGAGCTGTCATTCCAGATATATGTAGAGCACAATATTGAGTTTATTGATTACTCCCATCCCGACGGAGCAAGAACCTATGTAAGGTCGCTGAACTTTGTATTACAAAAGGTTATGTTTGAACTATATCCTCAACACTCTCTCATAATTGACTACAATCTTCAGAATGGAATGTATGCCGAGCTAAGGGAGAGTGAGCAGGAGGAGGATGGCTCTCCAAAGACCGTGATTTTGAGTGAAGATGAGATTGCGGCCATAAAGAGGAGGATGCAAAGTCTTATAGATGCCAACCTCCCCTTCTCAAGAAAGAAGATAAGGACAGAAGAGGCGGTAAAGTTATTCAGGAAAAACAACAGACAGGAGAAGGCCTTCCTGCATGAGTTGAGAGGCAAATTCTTTACTACGGTATATTTTCTGGACGGATACCCCGACCACTTCTACGGTCCTCTGGTTGAATCTACCGGGGTGCTAACCTCTTGGGATTTTGAGTCTTTCAGCAGAGGTTTTATGTTGAGGTCTCCCTCGATAACCAAACCTTACGAAATTATTCACACACCCTACCAATTCAAACTTTTTGATGTATTCAAAGAGTACTCCCATTGGTGCAGTATTCTTGGAGTGAGGGGAGTAGGCACAATTAACCATGCCATAATGAAGGGTAAAGCCAAAGAGCTTATACAGATCTCGGAGGCACTTCACGAAAGAAAATATGCTGCCATTGCCGATGAGATATATAAAAGAAGAGATAAGATAAAACTGGTATTAATAGCAGGTCCATCAAGCAGCGGTAAGACAACAACATCAAAACGGGTAGCTCTCCAAACTAAGGTGTTAGGATTAAATCCGGTAATCATTGAGATGGATAACTATTTTGTAGACAGGGATAAAACACCAAAAGACAAAGATGGGAATTACGACTTTGAGGTGCTGGAGGCGATGGATGTAGACTTTTTGAACGAGCAGCTCAACCAACTTTTTGAAGGAAAAACAGTAAAGCTGCCAAAATTCGATTTTGCATCGGGCAAAAGGGTGTTTTTGGGAGAGAAGCTCACACTTCAGGAGAAAGATATACTCATTATGGAGGGGATACACGGATTAAACCCAAAACTAACATCCCATATACCGGAGCAAAAGATCTATAAAATTTACGCATCGGCACTAACCTCTCTTTCACTAGATGAGAATAACAACATATCTACTTCAGACAGCCGCCTTATTAGAAGGATAGTAAGAGACGGAAACTTTAGAGGAATGTCGCCCGAGAGCACAATTTTAAGGTGGCCAAGTGTTAGGAGAGGAGAGATTAACAATATTTTCCCTTTTCAGGAGAATGCCCATATTATGTTCAACTCTGCTCTACTGTACGAGCTCCCGCTGTTGAAGTATTACGCCGAACCACTTTTAAGGAGAATTCCGGCAAACTCACCGGCATCTACAGAGAGCATAAGGTTGCTTAAATTTCTCTCTTACATTCAGGAGCTTCAACCGGCAGAGATTGCAACTATCCCCCCAACATCGGTAATGAGAGAGTTTATAGGCGGAAGTAGCTTTAACTATTAAAGGATACTATTTAGATATCCAATGCTCGGGATTCTGCTTTGTTGTGCCGCTCCACAATTGGAAGTGGAGAACAGAGCTCCCTTCGTTTACTGTTAAGTTGCCAATTAATTGTGCGGTTGAGATTTTATCTCCGCTTTTAACAGCAACTTTATCAAGTTTTGTATAAAATGTATAAAATGTTCCGTGTTGCACAAGAACGCACTGATTGTAACCCGGCATAAAGAGTATCTGTTTCACCACCCCTTCAAAAACGCTATAAACTTCTGCTCCCGCAGCTGTTGATATATTTACTCCATTATTGAACGGGAGCTTTATGTTTTTGAATACCGGATGGGTGTGTTGCCCAAACTGTTCTATTATCACACCCTCCTTTACCGGCCATGGTAACCTCCCCCGATTGCTCTCAAAATTATCTGCAAGCACCCTCTCTGCCTCACTCTCTTTAAAATCGGAGCTTTTTCTTGCCCTTGCCGCCTCGGCCAGTATTCTCTCAATCTCTCTATTCAATCTCTCTACCTCTCTTCTTTTATCTGCGAGTTGAGTTCTAAACTCTCTCTCTTTACGAGACAGTTGAGAGATAATCTCTTTAGACCGCCTCTCCTCTTGTGCCAAAGAGCGAAACTCTCTCTCTCTTCTGCCCTGAATTTCCAGTGACTCACTTCTCAAACGATTGAGCGCCTCAATCTCAATTTTTAACTCCTCTCCCTTTTGCTTAATGTTTGCCGCACTCCTGTTCATGGCGTCTGACATACTTCTTAGATAGCTCCACCTTCTGTAGCCCTGCTCAAGACTCCCGCTTGCAAGTATATACATCATCCACAAACTTTTATCTCTATTTTTATAAGAGTTGTAGAGCATTGTGGAGTAATCTCTTCTTAAGCTCATGAGCTGAGAGTTTAGCTTCTCAACCTCTCTCTCTTTAACCACTCTCTGCCTGTCTATTTGAGAGATCTCGCTCTCAAGCTGAGAAAGGAGTCTTCTTCTGTTAGATATTTTTCGCTGAATAAAGCTTAGCTCTTTTGTGCTTGTCTGCTGCTGTGTGCGAGTTAATGACAGCTGCCTGTCTATAAATGCAATCTCTCTCTCTATCTCCTCTCTCCTTTTGGTCTGATCAGAAACGCTTTGAGCATAGAGCTCCCCGGAAGAGACCCAACCGGTTAGTGTAACTAACAGAAGAGCAGATATGAGAACCCCATTTTTCATTGCCTTTTGCTCTCTACCTCCTCCCGTTTTTTTACAATCTTTTGTGATATACCCAACGAAGGATCCAGTTTATCTGCCTGACCCCAATATATAAACGCCAGCTCATACTCTTTTAATGCAAAAAGAACATCGGCATAGTGGTCCAGGATATCGGCATTCTCTTTTCCGCCATAAATCATAGCGTGTTTAAAGATTGCCTTTGCTTCGCCGTTTCTTCCCAGTAGATGAAGAATCCAACCATAAGTATCTAAATATGTTGCGTTATTCGGCTCTAAATCTATTGTAATTTTGCTCATTTTAAGTGCTTTTGAGAGGGACTTTCTCTCTAACGAAAGAAAGTATGCATAGTTGTTTAAAGCCGGCAGATGCTTTGGCTCTTTTTTGATGGTTTTTCTGTAGTACTTAAATGCCTCTTTGGTGTTTCCCTCCTGGTAATTGAGATCACCAAGGGTAGTGAGCGTGTTTACAAACGTAGCGCTGTCTCTCTTTGCATAAGTAAGAATCTCTTGAAACAACTTAATTGAGTTTGCTCTTTTACCCTGTTGCAACAGTGAAATTGCCTTGAATTGAAGAAATCCTGTGTCGTTAGGGAAAACTTTAAGGGCCTCGGTACTTTTAACCTCCATTGGCTCCCACATCTCAAGATAGTAGATGAGTGAAAGATACTGCCTGTGTGCCTCTTTTGAGTTAGGATAGAGCTCAAGATTACTATGCAGCACCTCCAATGCACGACCGCTTTTACCGCTTTGAACCAAAAATAGAGCATATTTATATGCAACCGAGCTGTCGGAAGAGTGTGCTTGATACATGTTTGTCATCATTGTGTCTATCTGTGGGAGAAATGTTTGAACGAATCTTACATTACCCATGAGCTGATCCATGTACCCTGTTTTCATTGCAGGATCTATATCTCTGTTTGCCATAAACGGAAACATACTGTCAAAGTAGAGGTCGAACTTATTCTGCACCCTGAATATCTCGGCCATTCCAAAGCTGGCAGGAATATAGTCGGGAGCCATAGAGAGCGCCTTTTGGTAATACTCCAATGCCAATGTGTCTTTTTGTTCTGCGGCATAGCTGTCTCCAACTATGGTTGAGGTTCTTGGTGTGCCGAAATTTATGTCAAAGTCTCTCAAATAATCGATGGCCTCTTGTTGTTTTCCCATAAAAATAAGCAGATTGTACCTTGTGAGCCCTGTGGCTTCGCTTACCCCGGCCGACTTCTCAATATCTTCCAACACCTGCTGCGCCTTCTCAAAATCTCTCTCTCTTATATATATATCAATCAAAGCATCGTAAAACTCACTTTTTAACGGCTCTCTCTTTCTTAGTTCGTTGAATAGCTTTATTGCTTTTTGAGTATTGCCTGTGTAGTTGTAAACCGTTGCCAACTGAAGCTTATACCAGCTGTTATTGCCATCTGCTTTGATGGCGTTATTGAGTGAGTGCTCTGCCTTAGTGTACTGCCCCCTCGACAGGTATATCCTGGATAGATAGTAGTGAGCCGCATCGTTCTCTCTGTCCTTGGAAAGAATTTCGAGAAGCTGCCGCTCAGCAAGCTCAAGATTGCCGATAGAGAAATTTTTTACCGCCTCTAAATAACGGGCAGAGTTTTTTGCAACATCTATCTGCCCATTGAGCGGAGTGTATAAAGCCAGTAAAAAAGTGGTTAAAAGAGGTAATAATAGAGACTTTGAAAACCGGCCAAACCAGGAAAAGTACATCATAATTGCTATTAAAGTGTTACAAAGTTAATTAATTTCCTACCTTTACAAATATCAATCCAATGTTCTGCGGATTGTTGAAATCTTTTTATTTGGTGTGCAACGAAATATTGCTATTTTGCATCTTATAATTACTGTGAATGACTACTAGAAAGGATTTCCCCGACCAGAGGGAGCTGTTGCGTGCCTGTATAAAGCAGGATCCAAAGGCACAACGCACTCTTTATGAGTTGTACTCTCCAAAAATGCTTGCCGTATGTATGCGTTATATAGGCGAAAAGGAGCGTGCTAGGGATATACTTCACGACGGGTTTATTACGGTATTTGAAAAAATTGAGAGCTTTAATGGTACAGGTTCGTTTGAGGGTTGGATGAGGAGGATCTTCGTTAACACCGCACTCATGTCTCTGAGAAAAGGAGATATCTTAAGGTTTACAGACGAAATTACCGACCATGAAAAAGAGCTCACGGCAGAAGGGGGTGTTCTGGGAACAATCTCATCTGCAGAGCTGCTCAGACTCATTGCTTCGATGCCCACCGGGTTTAGAACAGTGTTTAATATGTATGCAATTGAGGGTTACAGCCATCTGGAGATTGCAAAGGAGCTCAATATAAGTGAAGGGAGCTCGAGGTCTCAGCTAAGCAGAGCCAGATTGTGGCTTCAGGAGAGATTGCAAGAGAGTAGATAAAAAGAAGAAAAAGTATAATATGGACAACAGAGAGTTTGATAGAAGAGTTCGTGAGATGATGGAGGGGCATTCAGAGATGCCTCACAGCAGCTCATGGGACCTCATAGAGGCCTCTCTGATAAAAAAGAGGAGAGCTAAGATTCTCTATATAAGAAAACGTGTTGTGGCAACTGTGGCCGTAGCAGCATCTCTTGCACTTCTTTTATTGATAAACGGAATAGACACTGTGACAGAAAACTCACCAATTAAAAAAGAGTCGTTGCAGGTTGTATCTCAAGTTAACTCAGATAAAACCCAACCTCAGGGTAGGGAGGGGATTATAATCTCGGAGAGTATTGCAAAGGAAGAGATTAAATCTAACAACACAGAGAGTAGAGTAGTTGCGAGTAGGGGTATTGATAATATAGACATTAACAATAAAAGAGTTGATAATATAGAAGTTGAAGCTAAAGAGGAGATATCTCCGATAGAGCCGGAGAGTAGAGAGACCTCTCAGATTAAAGAGAGAAAACCCGTAAGGCCAATGTTCGACGACTCTAAGAGAAGAGCAAGAAAATCTACAATGCTGGCCTTCTCTACCAATGTATCGCCATCTACATCCAGCAACTCGGTCTCCCTAATGGCAGTAAGGCAGGAACAAGGCGGCTACCAGATGGTAGATGCAGTGGTCTCTACAATTCAAAAAGCAACAGTACCTCAAGAGGTAATATCCAATACTAAGTTTCTAATGCCGGTCTCTTTTGGGGTTCAGATTCAGTTTCCACTGGGCAGTAAGTTTGCAGTAGGAACAGGAATCAACTACACTTTGCTTTTTTCGCACTACGATAATCTTTCCAGAAGCGAAACCAGAGAGACTCAACAGACACTTCACTACCTGGGTGTTCCGCTCAATCTCTACTACAATTTACTGAGCAATCAGAATCTTCGCCTCTACCTCTCGGGAGGCATCAACTTAGACAAAGGTTTATATGCCAACTATAAGGTATTCGAAAACGGTGTCAGAAAGTCTTATGGAGAGCCGATTGAAGGCGTTCAGTGGTCTGCGATGGCCGGTTTGGGTGCCGAGTTTAGAGTGAACGATGTTGCAGGATTCTATTTCGATCCGGCAATTGCTTACTTCTTCGATAATAAACAGCCAATGTCTATTAGAACATCTCAACCTCTACAGTTTAAATTTGAGCTTGGGTTGAGATTCCGAATGTAAACATCTTTTTGATTATCTTTACAAAAAAATCAGAAGTTGTCTAAAGTAGCTATAGTAATTCTAAACTGGAACGGAAAGCACTACCTGGAGAGATTCCTTGCCACTCTGGCACTAAATACCCCTTTAGACAAGGCAGAGATAGTGATTGCAGACAATGGCTCGGACGATGGCTCGGCCTTATGGGTAAAGGAGAACTTTCCCAATTTTACATTAATTGAGTTTGCTCAAAATTACGGATATACCGGAGGATATAATCGTGCATTGGAGAGAGTAGATGCAGAGTATTTTCTGCTCCTTAACTCCGACATTGAGGTTACTCCCGGCTGGCTTGAACCTCTTTTAGAGGGGATGAATCAAAACAGCAAAGCAGGGATCTGTATGCCAAAAATTAAGTCTGCTTTCGACAGAGATATGTTTGAATACGCGGGTGCCTGTGGAGGTTTTATAGATATTTTGGGATACCCCTTCTGCAGAGGCAGAATATTATCTAATATTGAGAGAGACTCTGCTCAATACAACTTAGAGAGGCAGGTTTTTTGGGCGTCGGGCGCAGCTTTTATGATTAGGGCTTCGTTATTTAGAGAGTTGAAAGGTTTCGACGAAACTTTCTTTGCCCATATGGAGGAGATAGACCTCTGTTGGAGGGCTAAGCAGCTGGGATGGCAGGTATGGGTATTCCCGGACTCAACCGTATACCACGTTGGGGGAGGCACTCTTCCCAACAACTCACCAAAAAAACTTCTTTACAACTACAGAAACAATTTGTTGATGTTGTATAAGAATCTCCCGTTTAGAGATCTGCACATCACTCTTATAGTAAGAATGATTATGGATGGTGCCTCGGCTTTACTATATTTACTGCAGGGTAAAAAGGGGTTCTTCAATGCAGTACTCGATGCCCATAAACAGTTTTGGGCAATGAGAAAAGATATAGTCAGAGATGAGCGGCGATGCTGTAAAAAGGTATCGGGTATCTACAATTTTAGCATAGTAATCTCTTTCTTCCTATCTCGTAAGAGGCTCAGGTTTATAGATCTTGGGCTATAATTTGCCCTTTACTTGAGAGTATCTATTACGCGCTCCAGCCGTATCCCTCTCGACCCCTTTATCAGTATGAATGCACCTCTGATTTGGTGCTCCTGTAAATAATCATTGAGCAAAATGGAGTTATTAAACTTAAATACACTCTCTTTAGAAAACGGAACAGAGAGAGAGGCTCTATTAAACTCTTCCCCAACTAAAAATACTCTCATAGCACCAACTTTCTCTGCAAGTTTGAGTATTGATATGTGCTCTTGTAGAGATTCCTCTCCAAGCTCCAACATATCTCCAAGGATAAGCACTTTATTTGCCTCTTCTATCTCTGTAAAATTGTTAATAGATGCTGCCATACTTGTTGGATTGGCATTATAGGCGTCTATTATCAGGGTGTTCTTCTCTCCCTTTAAAAGTTGCGATCTGTTGTTAGACGGAACATAATCTTCAATTGCTTTAATAGACTGATTGTAATCTGTACCTAGAAGCTCTCCTATTTTTAGAGCAGCAAGTATATTGTCGGTATTATAATCGCCAATAAGCTTTGTATTTACAACCCGGCCGCTCTCCATTACAATTGACAGCCATGGCTTGGCTGCACTTGGTTTTAAAATTTTAACACCTTGTTCAGCAACTCCGTACCTCACTTGTTTGGCAAAAACACGAGCAGAAATCATCTCTTTTAGATGTAGATTATCTGAGTTGTAAAGAACTGTCCCTCCACTCTTCTCCAGAAAGTCGTATAACTCTCCCTTTGTTCTCTTTACCCCTTCAAAAGACCCGAACCCCTCCAGATGAGCTTTTCCAACGTTGGTTATTAACCCAATATCGGGAGAGGCAATGGAGCTGAGAAGGGCAATCTCTCCGGGAGCACTTGCTCCCATCTCTATTACGGCGGCACCGTGCTCTTTACTCAGTTGTAGAATTGTTAGGGGAACTCCAATGTGATTATTGAGGTTTCCTATTGTAGAGCCCGTTTTGTATTTGGTGTTGAGCACTGCTGTTATAAGCTCTTTGGTTGTTGTTTTACCGTTAGAACCTGTGAGCCCAACTACCGGTATGTTTAACTCCCTTCTGTGGCGCCGGGCAAGGTTCTGAAGAGTCTCCAATACATTATTTGTCTGAATAATTTTATCATCTCCCTCAATCTGCATGTTGTCACAAACCGCACAACAAGCTCCTGCCTCTAATGCGTCTTTTACAAAATTATTTCCGTCGAAATTGTCTCCTTTAAGGGCAAAAAACATAGACCCTTTAACAATATGCCTGCTGTCTGTACAAACTCCCGCCGAGTTCAAAAAAATGGTGTAAAGCCTCTCTATTAACTCCATATATCTCAATTCAAATTTTTATTAATCTATTTTACCCCTGTAGACCCAAATCCCCCTTCTCCTCTCTCGCTCTCATCCAACTCAATTTGTTCCAACCAGCTTACTTTTGTGTACTTTGCAACAACCATCTGAGCTATTCTCTCTCCCGGCTCAAGAGTAAAATCTCTATTGGAGAGGTTTACAACTATCACCCTTATCTCGCCTCTATAGTCGGAATCTATGGTTCCTGGGCTGTTTACCAGACCAATTCCATGCTTAATGGCAAGTCCGCTGCGCGGCCTTATCTGGGCCTCATAACCATCGGGCAGTTGAATTTGAATACCTGTAGGAACCAATACTCTCTCTAACGGCTTTATTACTAATGTACTCTCCAGATTTGCCCTTAAATCCATACCTGCAGAGTGTGGGGTTGCATATTTGGGGAGATCAAAGGGTGAGTTGTTTACAATTTTAACTTCCATATAGAAATTTTCTCCTGTTTTATATATACAAAAATATAGATTAAAATAAATAAAGTTCTGAGTGAGTATTTAAAAATAGTATTTTCCTGAGGAATAACAATCGATGCAAAGTAGAGAAGAAGCCCTGCAACAAGATAGCTCGTAATCTTGCTCCATCTGTACGGAATAGGGTAGAGTCTGTTTCCAAGATATAGACTCACTGCCAGCATTACCAAATAGCTGAGCAGATGCCCCCAGGCAGCCGCATGATATGAGTAGATTGGCATAAAAAGAGTGTTAACCAATATTGTTATAGGAAGGCCGGCGCCGGTTATAACTATGGCATATTTGGTTTTGCCAGACAACTTATACCACATTGATACATTAAACCCTATCCCAAGCAAAAGGTAGGAGAATAGCATGATTGGAACAATAGAGAGCCCCTCCCTAAAATCTTTGCCTATTATGTATTGAATAATGTCGAGGTAGAAGATTATACCCAGAAATATTAGCATTCCAAACGCGGTGAAGTGCTCTAGCACTTTTGCATACAACTCTTTAGACCCCCTCTCTCTCTCTCGGGAGAAGAAAAAGGGCTCTGCCGCAAACCGGAACATCTGAATAAACAGCATCATTAATGTAGAGATTTTTACACCTGCCTGAAACACCCCAAGATCGGACTCCCAGCTGTTACCCTCGGGAGAGAAGAATCTAAACATAGGCCTGTCTATAAAATCGTTTAAAATACCCGGCAAACCGGCAACCATTATCGGGATAGAGTATCTCATCATCTCTCTCCATAATTTGCGGTCGGGAGATATTTTAAACCTAATCAGGATAGGTATAAAGGTTAGCAGCGACAACACACCGCTTAGAAAAATTGAAAAAAGAATATATGTAAAGTCGGGTTTGGGCGACACAAAAAGCGTGATAAAAGAGTTTGGATTAGATGAGAGATAGTGAGGCAGTACAAGAAAAAGAAGCAAATTAAATGAGGTCTCCCCAATTATCTTTACAGATTTAAGGGCAGCAAAGGTCTTGGCTCTGTTTTCAAATCTAAGCTTTGCAAACAGGATTGCAGTTATTGAGTCAATCATAAGTATTGCACCAACATACACTATAACCAACTTAAAACCGGTGTATCCCAGCATAGAAGAGATGCTCCCCGAAAAGAGAGTGAGAAAAAGAAAGAGCAAAAGCGATAGGGAGGTTATTGTAATTAGTGCGTTAGAGAAAACTTTGCCCGGTTCGCCGCTTTTGTTGGCATACCTAAAACAACCTGTCTCCAATCCTAGTGTAAGAACTACTTGTAAAATAGCAATATAGGATAAAAATTCGGTAGCAATTCCGTAATTTGCAGTTGAAAGCTTGTAGGTATACAGCGGTACAAAAACAAAGTTGACAACTCTGGCGAAAATTGTACTGAATCCATAAATCACCGTCTCACCTGCGAGTCGTTTCAAAGGGTTGTCTGTCATATCAATTTATTAGTGCTTTTGGCCTAAAAATGAGAAAGCCGATGTTAAGTTGAGGAAACCACTTTACCTGAGATTTTTGGTAGTAAGTAGCCGATAGCGATATTGGACCCAATGGGGCCTGCCACACGAGTGCAACATTACCCATAAATGATCCGCGAGGGAGGTTCTTTGTGAATCGGGGTACTGCATCGCTACTCTCTTCAAGCTGCCTGTATGGCTGGAAATAAGATCCCTGCATGTGAATAAAAACCGATCCGGATAGGTGAATTATGGGGCTAATGGCAAGAGCGGCAAATGATGGTGCCCGGTATGAATTAAGCAGCAGGGTTTTACTATGCGGATTAGGGGTAAATGCAGGCATATACATCATTGTAGATATATGATCTCCCATATATGTTCTGTTAGAGAGAGTAAGATCGGTAAGAACACCTAAAGTGAGGCGTCGTGTTAAATAAATATAGCGTTCTGAGTAGTATCTGGCAGAGTATGAGTAGTGCATATCCCTTTTTATCTCGGGTCTGTTGGGTGAGGTGCTCCCCGGTTGATACTCCTCAGAAAGATAGGTGTAACGTACAGAGAGCTTCTCTTTTTTCCCTTGAGTAGGGTAAAGTTTATAGTTGGTAGTATTGCTCTCTATACTCATGGTTGGAGATATGTACGAGAAGGAGGTCCTGTCAGGGATGTCGTATGTGGTATAGTTGTTGGTGTGGAAGTACTCGTAAAGGTTTTGTCCTGAGCTTATGGCAAACTTTGCAAGGATATTTCTGTCTATATTAATCGGAGTACCGGCTGCAATTGTTATAAACATCTCTGACTCCTGAATATTACTGGGTACTCTGTTGGCAAAAAATTGAGTCTGACTTCCCCCAAAATAGTCAAATCGGTGAAGTGTAATCTGAGCTTCGTAGAACCAAAGGGGCTTAATTCCTATGTCTTGGCGAAGAGAGAGGTTAAGTCCGGAGTAGTAACGCCCCAGATTCACATCTGCAGAGGCCCTCCAAGGGTTCTTAGAGAATTTATTGTACTGAAACCCAATATAACCCTGATTCAGAGAAGAGGATGATATGTTTCCCCCGATTGAAATTTTGGCAGGAACCTGCTTGGTTACCCTTAAGTAGAGATCGAACAGTGAGTCCTCTCTGAATCGGGCAACTGGATACATTGTATTAATATTTCCGGTAGCCACTACTCTGTAAAAACCTCTTTTAAGCTGCTCAAAATCGAACCCCCCTTTTAAATCATTTTGGGTTGAACCACTCTTTATTGTTTTGATTATAAACTCTTTCTCTCCCGAATTTAGTACACTCCCCTCTACATGGACATCTTTAAACCTTAGAGGAAGTGTTTGTGTCCTGAATGCAAGTCTCTTATCAAGAATCTCTTGTGCCGATACTCTTCTCTCAATATCGTTCTTTAGGCCTGCTATATATTTTCTGGCGCTATTGTAACCTATGTTTACAATCTCGTCTACTCTGTGAAAATCCATTATGGCAACTCCCGGCAATTTTGTATCAATCAGCACCCCCTTACCCTCTGGAATAGAGTAGTCTGTCTCAACCATCAACATATTCTCTATTTGACTGATAATATTGTCGGCATCGGGCTCTACCGCATTACCAGAGCATTTCGACCCTATAATATAATCGGGATCGAAATCCTCTATCATTACATCCCAAGGAAAGTTGTTGTAAAATCCACCGTCGAAAAGTAGTACGGAATCAATAACAATGGGCTTAAAAAGAAAAGGATAGGTCATAGAGGCCCTCACAGCCGAACCCAAATCCCCTCCCCTTAAAACAAAAGGGCGTTTATTGGCAATATCGGCAGCCACACATCTGTATGGAATCATAAGGTTGTTGAAGTTGCCCCCTGCAGCAGCCGACGAAGATGAGAAAAGCTGCATAACAGCCAGATCCATAGGGTATGGGGGGATAAGACTCACAGGCAGTTTAACTTCAAGTCTGTTTCTTCTGCCTCGTTGTAAAGAGAGACCAAACATCTCGGCATTGGGTTCCCTCCTATAAATATAGGTAGCATATCCCTTTTCGAACTCGCCTCTATACCATGAGGCAAACTCTTGAGATCTGAAAATTGCTACCATCTCGTCTGGTGTGAGACCTATTGAGTAGAGAGCAGCAATAATTGCCCCCATAGATGTTCCGGCTATGTAGTCTATAGGTATATTATTCTCTTCCAAAGCTTTAATCACCCCAATATGAGATAATCCTTTTGCTCCTCCTCCGCTTAGCACAAGTCCAACGCTCTGACCATTGAGCGAAACCGAAAAGAGTATCAGCAAGATAGTTGGAATAATCTTTTTGATTTGCATAATATTGTCAATTGAGGTAATTTTGTCTGAGTCTACAAAGTTAAATAAAAAAAATTATTCCCAATATGAGACATAACATTTTTAAACTATTGCTAATCATTCCTTTATTAGTGTTTTCATGCAAAGGAAAACAGAAGGATACACAAGAGGAGACAATTAAACAAGAAGATATGACAATGATAGAAGAACCGATTTTTGACATTGTTACCAATGTTGGAACAATTAGAGTTAAACTCTACAAAGAGACCCCGCTTCACAGAGATAACTTTGTAAAACTTGCTACGCAAGGCTTCTTTAACGGAATAAGATTCCACAGGGTTATACAGGGTTTTATGATACAAACAGGCGACCCGCTCTCAAAGGATATGGCAAACGAGGCATCTTTTGGTACCGGAGGCCCGGGATACACTATCCCTGCAGAGATAATACCTGAACTAAAGCATAAGAAGGGGGCACTGGCTGCTGCAAGAAGGGGAGATGCTGCAAACCCTATGAAGGAGTCTTCGGGATCTCAGTTTTACATTGTAGAAAACGCAGAGACATGCGCTCAGCTCGATGGTGAGTACACTGTTTTTGGGGAAACTTTAGAGGGTTTAGATGTGGTAGATAAGATTGCTGCAACACCCACCAACTTTAGAGACAGACCGGTTTCTGATATAATCATTATCTCTGTTACCCCGGTAAAACAGTAGATTATCCCATCATCTCCTTAACCTTCCTGGCCATTCTTGAGGCAAAGACAAAATCATTCAGCTCTTTGCACTCAGAGGTCAGGATGTTTTCTTTATTGCCCTCCCATAATAGAGAGCCACGGTGAATAAAGCCCACCCTGTCGCCGATCTCCATTACGGAGTTCATGTCGTGAGTATTTATTACGGTAGTAATGTTGTACTCTTTTGTTATTTCCGATATAAGCTGATCTATTAGTATAGAGGTCTGAGGATCGAGCCCCGAGTTTGGCTCATCGCAGAAGAGATATTTTGGGTTAAGGGCTATGGCGCGTGCTATACCAACCCTCTTTTGCATTCCGCCGCTAAGTTCGTTAGGATAAAGATTGTTTACATTCGGAAGGTTTACCCTCTTAAGGCAAAAGTTAACCCTCTCCAGCTTCTCCTCGTGGCTCCAGTTTGTAAAAAAATCCATTGGAAACCTTACGTTCTCCTCCACTGTAGCAAAGTCGAACAGAGCACTCCCTTGAAAAAGCATCCCTATCTCTTTTCTAATGCTCTTTTTTTCTCCAAATGAGAGAGTGTTAAAACGTATATCGCCATACCATATCTCTCCCGAATCGGGTTCTAACAGCCCAACGAGCGACTTCAACAATACGGTCTTCCCCGATCCGCTTGCTCCAATAATAAGAGAGCACTCACCCTGTTTGTAGTTAATTGAGATATTGCTTAGTACCTGCTTATCTCCAAAATGTTTATTAAGACTGCTTACCCTTATCATTTCTAAATACAATTATATCTAATTGAGCATTAATTGAGTAATTACCAAATTGGCAACAAGAATGGCAACACTGCTTACAACAATTGCCCTTGTGCTCCCCCTCCCTACACCCAATGAACCTCCCGATGCATAATAGCCGTAATACGATGCAATGCTTGTAATAAGAAAACTGAATACAGACATCTTTATCATGCTGTAGAAGACATAGTAGAGCCGGAATGAGAATTGCAGTCCGTCGGAGTATTGACTCAGAGTGATAATACCTGTAAAAAGAATAATCATTGCGCCTCCTAGAAGGCCAAGAATAAAACTCATGAGCATGAGCAGCGGATTGAATAGAGTTGCAGCTGCAATTTTTGGAAGAATAAGATAGTTTGCAGAGTTGATTCCCATCATCTCCATAGCGTCTATCTGTTCGCTGATCCGCATGCTGCCTATTTCTGAAGAGATGTTAGAACCTACTTTACCTGCGAGAATTAGAGCAACCATTGTTGAGCAGAACTCCAGCACAAGACTCTCTCTAGCCATATAGCCCACATACATCTTTGGAATTAGAGGATTCTCTATGTTATATGCTGTTTGTATAACAATAACGGCTCCAATGAATACAGAGATTACAGCAATTATGGGGATTGAGTCTATCACTAACTTCTCTGCGTCGGTAAAGAACTGCTTTCTAAATATTCTCTTTTTATCTGGACGAACAAACACCACCTTCATAAGAAGAAAGTATTGCCCTATCTGTTCAAGAGCTTTTTTCATTATTTTGAGTAATTTTGCACAAATTTACAAATCATTTGACTATTCTGTACCATTTTTCTATTTACCTGTATCTCGTTGCCTCGGGATTACTCTCTCCTTTTTCAAAAAAGGCCTCTCTCTTCTTTAAAGGGCGTATGGGGCTCATTAAAAGAGTAAAGAGAGATATGTTAAGCTTAGAAAAAAGTAAAAAGAGAGTTTGGTTCCACTGTGCCTCTGTTGGGGAGTTTGAACAGGCAAGACCCCTCATAGAGAAGATAAAGAGAGATTGGGACGGGTGGCAGGTGTTTGTTACGTTCTTCTCTCCAAGCGGTTACGAGTTAAGAAAAAACTACCCTTTGGCAGACAAGGTGTGGTATCTACCTATGGATACCACAAAAAATGCAGGAGAATTTTTAGAGGCAGTAGATCCTCAAATTGTTATTTTCATAAAGTATGAGTTTTGGAGATGCTTTTTAAAAGCGATAAGTAAAAGAGGAGCACCTCTGTACTTGGTTTCGGGCATATTTAGAGAAGACCAAAGGTTTTTTAAATGGTGGGGCAAACCGTTCAGGAAAGTTCTAAAAAGGTTTACACATCTGTTTGTGCAGGATAAAAAATCTCAAGATCTGTTGGCCTCTATTGGTGTAGATAGTGTTACTGTTTGCGGAGATACACGTTTCGACCGCGTTGCCGAGATACTTGAGAGCTCGTCTACTGTTAAAGGATTGGATATATTTAGCCGGGGGAGTGTCTGCTGTGTTGCAGGAAGTACATGGCCTCCCGATGAAGAGTTGCTGGAGAGATATTTCAAGAGCCGGAGTACGGGTAAAAGTTTTAAGCTTATTATTGCTCCTCACGAGGTGAATGAGCGCTCTGTAAAGAGCATATCCGATAGGTTCGGCAGTACAGGAGTGGTTCTCTATTCAAAAATAGATACTACCCCATCTCAAACCATATCGCAAGCATCTGTATATATCCTCGATACCGTAGGCCTTCTCTCTGCAGCTTACCGTTACGGATCGTTTGCATATATTGGCGGGGGCTTTGGATCGGGGATACACAATATACTGGAGGCGGCAACCTATAAAAAACCTGTTGTATTCGGTCCAAGATATAAAAAGTTTAAAGAGGCATGCGACCTTGTCTCATTGGGTGCAGCCTTTCCTCTGGGCAACATAGAAGAAATATTTGAAAAACTCATTATGGATGAGAATTTTAGAGATAGCTGCTCGGCAATTGCAGGGGAGTATGTCCAAAAAAATAAAGGGGCAACGGCCAACATCCTTAAAGCCATTGCCCCTTAACCGAAGGTTAAAAGCCGAACCGTACACCTGCAGAAAGGTTGCGGCCCATTCCCCAAAATCCCCTAAAGGAGTCGTAAGTATGTCCGGCACCATCTCTGCCCCGCTCAATGTAGGTTTCGTTGAATATATTGCCGATATTCATAAAGAGAGCAACCTCCGGAGTCTTTTTTGTGCTTCTCCAGTTAAACGATAGATTTGTAATATTGTATGAGGGAATCCTGTAAGGATTTGCTCTGTCCTGCGAGTTTTGTCGCTCCCGTGGTTCAAAGTCGGCATACATTCTTCCATTGTATCTCCACTCTGCAGTTATAGAGAGGTTTTTCAAAATTGATATATCTGCAGCCAAAAAGAGTTGATTCTGAGGAGAGTCGCCTACAGGTAGACCGTTGCTGTATATATTTACAACCTCTTTTAGGTTACCCGAGTAGTCGTCGTATATATTTGCCGATACATCGTTCTTCCACCTCCAGTCGCCCAAAGAGAGATATGCAGAGAGTTCGGCAAATTTGTACGGTTTGTACGACGCATTAAGCTCAAACCCCCTATGTAGCGCATCGAGCCCCCTAATCAAATACCTCAGATTTGTATTGTCGGGTTGTTTATACGGATTAGACATAACACTTTTATTTTTCCAGTAGGCATAGTAGAGCGTAACCTCTATGTATCCTCTTTGGAAGAGGTGTCTGAATCCCCCTTCGACCAATATATTCTTCTCATTTTTTACATCTTCTGTAAGGTTATTATTCCCCGATGAGAAGAAGACATCGTTGTAGGGGAGTCGACTGTAGTAACCACCGTTTAGATATACCGACGATGCAGCGGTTAGCTTTTTATTGGCCCCCCCCTTTAGACTGAAACCTGCTGCAGTAGCTGTTTTACTGTGTATATCATCTATATAGTTGTACCTATCCCACCTTTGGTTGGTGCCAGCCATTACAGACGATCCTACCCTTATGTCCCAATCATCCTTTTTGTAATTTGCCGATGAGTACACGGTTAAGTGATTGATGTACTTTCCATTATTGGTTCTCACATAGTCACCAATTCTTTTTATGGGATTTCGGCCGCTTAAACCTGCCAAAGAGGATGTTTGGTAATTTTCGTACCAGTACAATCCTCCCAAAAGGTCGGTAATTCTCTCTCTCTCCCATGTGTAGTAGTACTGATAGTGAAATCCCGAGCTGAGGTTCCAGTACTCTCCAACCTTAACAGACAAATTGCTTTTAAACCCGGCCTGTGTGTGCCCGGCAAGGTAATCGGTGAGGATGTTTCTGGCAGAGCCCGACTCTTTAAGGAGAGATGCATCTGTTGTTTGAGATATATTCCTGTTTTCGGCTACTACACTATCCCAGTCAATCAAACCCTCTTTTCGGTAGTCTAAAATCCTCTTACCTTTAGATTCCGACCATCTTCCTCCACCATTTCCCGATGAGATATAGAGAGCGTTTGAAAGGTCGGTCTTTTCTGAAATCTTAAAAAAGTGATGTAGTGTAATATATGGCTTATGGTAGAAGTTCTCACTGATATTCTTTGGTTTGCCATAAAGATAACCCCAGTTTTTATTGTATTTAAGATCGTATGTCTCCACCTCCTTGGCAGACAACCTTGCAGATCTCTGTTCGTGCCTCTCGGGCGACCCCAGTGCTGTTAGCAATATAGAGTGTCTTTTGCCAAAATTTTTGCTGAGATTAAATATGTATGCCCAAGAGCTCACCTTAGTAGAGACGGGATAGCTCTCTCCCCATGCATAAGATACCTGCAGAGATGATGCCCAGCCACCCTCTCCTAATCCGGTACTAAAACCTGCAAATGCTTTCTGCATTCCGTAGTCGGTAATGAAATATCCTGCATTTGCAGCTCTTTTAAGGGAGGGGGTTTTGGTAATAATATTTATTGTTCCTCCTACTGAGTTATCTGAGAGCATAGATGCGCCTATCCCTTTTTGAACCTGTATCGAGTGTGTTGCATCTGTGAGACCCAGCCAATTATTCCAGAACATATTTCCTGTAACAAGCCCCGAAATTGGGATTCCGTTTAAAAGCACAGATATGTTCTCCTGTTTAAAACCTCTAATGTTGATTTTGGCATCGCCATAACTCCCCGACTCACTGGTAGCATACACGCCGGGGATATTCTCTAAAAGTTGCGGATATGTAACCCCCGCAGCTTTTTTCTCTATGGACAAGCGGTCGATTGTGGTTAATCTCAAAGGGCTTTGCCTCTCTTTTACAAAAGATGCCTGTAGTATAACCTCGTTGAGGTTAACCTGTACTACCCTTGATGTATCTGAATTATTCTCTTGTGCGATAGCCGGTATAGATATAAAAATAGCGGCTGTAAAATGGACTGTATACGAAAAGACAGCCCTAAAGATGGCTCTTTTGGTTTTTTGTATCATGTTTAATCTCCTTCCTTCCAGACTTTACTGTCGGTACCGTAGTTACAACGGTTCTGCCTTTACGGCTCGCGGACTTTACCGCCGATCGGGAATTACACCCTGCCCCGAAGATTTTTTAAAAGGAGCCGGTTTAGTTTGCCCCGGCTCCTATGTTTGGTTTAATAAAATTTAGTCGTTTAGTGAGAATCTGAAGAATCCTGTAACTCTAACCTCGGGATCTACAGTTTTAAGGTACTGAGCTACAGAGATCTTTCCATCCTTAACAAAAGTCTGCTCTTCTAGAGTGCTCTCTTTGAAGAATTTGTTAAGTTTACCCTGAGCAATCTGCTCAACCATATTCTCTGGCTTACCCTCTTCGCGAATCTGAATGCGGTATATTTCCAGCTCTTTCTCAATAACAGATTGAGGGCAGCTATCTTTGCTAACCGAAACAGGATTCATTGCAGTAATCTGCATTGCTATTTCGCGGCCAACCTCGTAGCCGATCTCTTTTGAGAAACCAACAATTGTTGCAAGTTTGCCGTTTGTGTGGATGTATGTTGCAATATATGGTGCCTCCAGTTTGTTGTAGGCAGGAACTGCATGCTTCTCTCCACTCTTTCCTGTTTGCTGAGTAACGGCCTCTTCAATTGTGATACCCCCATCAGTCTTAATTTTCATAAGATCTTCCAAAGTTGCTGGAAGGGCAGTAAGAGCCGTATCGGCTATCTGATTTGCAAGGGCCTGAAATTCGCTGTTCTTAGCAACGAAATCTGTCTCACAGCCAAGGCATACAAGAATGGCTTTAGTATTATTTTCGTTTGATTTGGCAATAACTGCTCCCTCTGTGGTTTCACGGTCGGCTCTTTTGGCAGCTACTAATTTGCCCTTTTCGCGAATGATGTCTTTAGCTTTTTCGAAGTCACCGTTGGCCTCTACAAGAGCACTTTTACAGTCCATCATTCCTGCGCCTGTCATCTGGCGCAACTTGGCAACATCTGTTGCTTTGATTTCCATATTCTTAGATATAAAAATGTTAATACTGTTAATTTAGTGCAAGAAAATTACTCAGCTTCAGGAGCTTGCGCCTCTTCGATTGCAGCTTCGGGTTTTGCCTCGGCCTCAACATCAGATTTTTCGTCACGACCCCCTTTGCGAGGACGTGTTTTTCTCACATTGTCTGAACTCTCTTTGCTCTCTGCAGCACCCTCTTTCTCTTTCTCAAGCTTTCTCTCAGAGAGACCCTCTGCTATGGCTTGACCTATAATATCCATTATAAGAGAGATAGATTTAGCAGCATCGTCGTTTGCAGGAATCACATAATCAATCGGACCCGGATCGCAACAAGTATCAACCATGGCGATTACTGGTATGTTCAAACGATTTGCCTCTTTTACGGCGTTCATCTCTTTCTGGATATCTACAATAAAGAGTGCAGACGGAAGTCTGTTAAGATCGGCAATAGAGCCGAGGTTCTTCTCTAATTTTGCTCTTTGGCGTGTAACCTGCAGCTTCTCTCTTTTTGCAAGAGTCTCAAATGTACCGTCTGTCATCATCTTATCGATGGTGTTCATCTTCTTTACCGCTTTGCGAATTGTAGGGAAGTTTGTAAGCATTCCACCAGGCCAGCGCTCGGTAACGTACGGCATATTGATTGCTTTTGCTTTATCTGCAACTATGTCTTTCGCCTGTTTTTTTGTTGCCACAAAAAGAATCTTGCGACCTGCCCTGGCAAGTTGCTTCATCACGTTTGCGGCCTCATCTATTTTGATAACGGTCTTATGCAGGTCTATGATGTGAATCCCGTTCTTCTCCATGAAGATATAGGGAGCCATCTTTGGATTCCATTTCCTCTTTAGGTGTCCAAAGTGTACACCTGCATCAAGTAGTTCTTGGAAATTTGTTCTAGGCATTTTTAAATTTCTTTTTTAATAATTTGTTTTTCTCTTTACTTCAACCCGCAGTAGCACCTAAGGTGATCTTTCGAGTTTTCCGCAGCAGGACAAATCCAGGTAGCTGAACAAAGCAGATCCTTGATTTTTAATCCATACTGTGCATTGTGCAATCAGCTTTTTTATTGTTAAACAATAAAAATTGTTAACGTTTGCTGAATTGGAAGCGCTTACGTGCACCAGGTCTGCCGGGTTTCTTCCTCTCAACCTCTCTAGGGTCTCTGGTAAGAAGTCCATTAGACTTTAGTACAGGACGGTACTGCTCTGCATCAATTTTGCAGAGAGCACGGGCAATGGCAAGGCGCAATGCCTCTGCCTGACCTTTGTACCCACCACCATCAAGATTGACCTTAATGTCAAACATTCCCGATGTGCTGGTAAGCTCAAGTGCCTGCTTTACGATGTACTGAAGAGTCTCCTCCTTAAAGTAAACTTCAAGGGGGCGATCATTAATCGTAATGTTGCCTTTTCCTGAGTTAACATAAACGCGAGCAACTGCTGATTTTCGTCTTCCAAGGGCGTTAATTAATTCCATGCTCTGTGTTTAAATTTCGTTTAAATGAATTGTTTTAGGTTGCTGCGCCTCATGCGGATGCTCCGGACCCGTATATACAAACAGGTTGCGGAACAGCTCTGCTCCAAGGCGGTTTTTTGGGAGCATACCCTTCACGGCGTGCTCAACTACAGCCAGCGGTTTGCGGTTAAGCAACTCCTTTGGAGTAGCAAACCTCTGTCCGCCGGGATACCCGGTGTGACGAACGTACACCTTGTCTGTCATTTTCTTACCCGTCAGGCGAACTTTCTCGGCATTGATAATGATAACATTATCGCCACAGTCCACATGCGGAGTATAGTTTGGCTTGTTCTTCCCTCTCAGGATAAGTGCTACCCTGGAAGCAAGCCTGCCCAGTACCTGATCGGCAGCATCAATAACCACCCACTCTTTTGTGATGGTGGCCTTGTTTGCCGAAACAGTCTTGTAACTCAATGTGTCCACTTTGTTGATCTTTAGATTAATACATTTAATTTGTTGCGATTACCCTATAAAATAGGGGGCTGCAAAGTTAAAACTATTTTTTAAAGTGACAAAATAGTATGCTATTACTCAATTTTTTTATTAAGCTGCAAATATCTACTTTTGTGAGAATATTTTTGCAAGAAGCTTAAAATAGTTGTACTAATGAAAATTGCAGATGTTAATCTGGGAGAGTATCCGCTTTTTCTTGCCCCTATGGAGGATGTGACCGATCCTTCTTTCCGATACATCTGCAAGGAGTTTGGAGCCGACGTTATGTACACAGAGTTTATATCTTCAGACGGACTTATCAGAGATGCAAAAAAATCGGTAGAGAAGCTCAAGATCTACAGCTATGAGCAACCCATAGGCATACAGATATATGGCCATCTTACAGAGCCCATGGTAGAGGCGGCCAAACTTGCAGAGGAGGCAGCCCCTGCTTTTATCGACATCAACTTTGGTTGTCCGGTGAACAAGATAGCCAACAGAGGAGCAGGTTCGGGTATGATGAGATACCCCGACAAGATGATTGAGATTACCCAAAAGGTTGTAAAGGCAGTTAATCTGCCCGTTACAGTTAAAACCAGATTAGGTTGGGACGAGACCACCAAGATTATACCCCAATTGGCACTGAGACTCCAGGATTGCGGCATAGCCGCACTTACCATTCACGGAAGGACCAGAGCACAACTCTATAAAGGGCAGGCCGACTGGACTCTCATAGGGGAGATTAAAAGAGACCCCCGCATAAAGATCCCGATAATAGGAAACGGAGATATCACAGATGCTCAGGGAGCAAAGAGAGCTTTCGATGAATTTGGTGTAGATGGCGTGATGATTGGAAGGGCAACCTACGGAAGGCCATGGATCTTTAGAGAGATAAAGCACTATCTTAATACCGGTACCCTAATGCCCGAACCATCCGTTAAAGAGAAGGTAGAGATAGCAAAGAGACATTTTATTAAATCGGTAGAGGTTAAAGGGGAGAGGGTTGGTGTTCTTGAGATGAGAAGGCACCTCTCTACCTATTTTAAATCTCTCCCAGATTTTAAGCCGCTTAGAATGAAGCTGGTAACAGAAAATGATCC
This sequence comes from uncultured Muribaculaceae bacterium, assembly GCA_964469965.1. Classification (GTDB taxonomy): domain Bacteria; phylum Bacteroidota; class Bacteroidia; order Bacteroidales; family UBA932; genus Bact-08. Next base: position 93,678 of record CAYYAM010000002.1, read on the forward strand.
GGGTAAAGTGCTTGACTTACTGGACATAGTAAATGAGAGATACCACTCCTACGAATAACTACAAATATGAAATCCTTTATACTTAACAAAGTAATTCTTCTACCCTACTACCTCACTTTAAAGTTGAGGCACTATATGTACGATAACGGAATATTCAAATCGCACCGTTTTGATATACCTATAATAACAATAGGCAACCTCTCTGTTGGAGGTACAGGTAAAACACCTCATACCGAGCTTTTGTTGGAGCATCTCTTACAAGAGGGTAGAGTTGCCGTTCTTTCAAGAGGTTACGGAAGAAGAACAAGGGGTTTCAGATTTGTTGAAGTTTTAGACAGGGCAATCGATTGCGGAGACGAACCCTTGCAGATTAAGAGAAAATACCCCGAAGCTATTGTTGCGGTAGATGCAAACAGAGTAAGAGGTATTGGGAGACTTTCGGCACTTCCGCCGGAAGAGAGACCAAAAGTTATAGTGTTGGACGACGCATTTCAACACAGAAGAGTAATACCAACAATAAGCATACTGCTCATAGATTACTCCAAACCCCCATGTTGCGATAATCTTCTCCCGTTTGGCCGACTACGTGATCTTCCTAATCAGATGAGCAGAGCAGATGTTGTAATAATAACCAAGTGTCCGCCTCAAATGAGCGATGAGGAGTTTTTTAACTGGAGAAACGGCCTCACCCTTTTGCCAAACCAAAAGCTATTCTTCTCTGCCGTTAGCTATAGTGAACCGATTGCAATATTTGAAGAGGGCGACAAAAGATACACCTACTCAAACTACGTAATACTTGTTACCGGGATAGCCAATCCAAAACCTCTGGAATATCATGTTATGGATAGATATAAAATTGAGAGAAGACTATATTTTTCCGACCACCATAATTATAAAAGGAGAGATGCCCGAAAAATTAACAGAGCTTCCTTAAATAATCCTAAAGCAGTGATTATCACAACAGAAAAAGATGCTCAAAGACTAACGCACCTTAACGATCTCTCTGCAGATTCTAAAAAAAGAATCTTTTATCTTCCAATCAAAATAACAGTTTTAAACGAAAGCGCCATTAAATTGTTTGATTTATTAAGTAAATCCATTCTGGAGTAACAAAAAATCAATATTCCAATCTTTTTAATTACTTAGTAAAAATTACAAAATAACCCCTGTTTAATTCAATATTTTTAGTATTGAAGGGCACTTCCTTTAAAAATTGTAATAATATATCCTTTTTTTACTATTTTTGCAACCGAGGGGAGAGAATATGAAAAAACATAACCACACTTTTTTAATTATTAACCTAAAATTTTTATCTCATGCATGTTTCAAGAAAGAAAGATCGCATAGGGCGTAAAGTCCTATCGGTTTTTGCCCTTTTGCTTATCACAAGCACTATCTGGGCACAGAACATCAAGGTTACAGGCGTTGTGACAGATGACAAGGGTCAACCTGTCATTGGTGCCAATGTTTTGTTGGTTGGAACCCGTACGGGTACTGCTGCCGACCTTGATGGAAAATTCGTTCTGGACGTTCCCGGCAATGGAGCACTGGAAATTTCTGCCATTGGCTACGAAAAGCAGATTATTCAGGTAAGAAACAGAACATCTATCAGAGTAGAACTCAGAGAAGATGCCGTGTTACTTCAAGAGGCTGTAATAGTGGGTGAGTTCGGTGTTAAGAGGGCAGCTCGTGCAGTTGGGGGAGCAGTTGAGAGCGTTAGAGGAGCCGAGATTGCAGAGTCGGGCCGCGAGAACTTTGTAGTTGCACTTCAGGGCCGTGTTGCCGGGGTGCAGATTACAAACTCTAC
>CAYYAM010000002.1:95584-138569 GCA_964469965.1 uncultured Muribaculaceae bacterium
ACTTTGTAGTTGCACTTCAGGGCCGTGTTGCCGGGGTGCAGATTACAAACTCTACAGGTACTCCCGGTGCATCAAGTTCGGTTCTAATCAGGGGTGCAACCTCTATCTCCGGTAACAACCAGCCGCTTTATGTAATCGACGGTATCCCAATGAACAACTCAACCTTCAACCCTGTTGGAAACCTTGCGGTAAGATCGGGCGGAAGCGAGACGGTTGCCGACCGTAACCTGGACTTCTCAAACAGAGGATCGGACATCAACCCTGAGGATATCGAGAGTATGACAATCCTTAAAGGAGCTGCAGCAGCCGCACTTTACGGAAGTGACGCATCTAACGGTGCAATCATAATCACAACAAAGAAAGGTAAAAAGGGGCGCGGCGTAGTGAGCTACAGCAACTTCTTCCGTTTCGACAAAGCGTACAGATATCCCGAGCTTCAGACCGAGTTCGATAACGGTATGTACGGGGTTACTAACTACTACACAACCAGAAGATACGGAGCTCCTTATGAGCCGGGTACAAAACTGTATGATAACCTTGGGAACTTCTTCCAGACCGGTTTTACTCAGAGACACAACGTTGCTTTTGAGGCAGGTAACGAGTTTATGACCTTCCGTTCTGCAGCAAGTACTACAAATCAAACCGGTATTGTTCCTACTTCTGACTATACCCGTACAAATATTACAGTTTCGGGTACAGCCAAACTTAGTAACTGGCTCAATGTGGAGACGTCTCTTCAGTACGCCTCGGTTACTAATACAAAGGTGAGTAAAGGTTCGGGCGGACCTCTGGACAGAGCAATGGTTTGGCCTCTTACAGACGATATGCGAGTATATCTCAATGAAGCTGGTCAGATAAGATATCCAAATAACTACTCCGACGGTGATATACTAAACCCATACTTCGATCTTTACAAAAACAGAAACTACGACGAGAACGAACGTTTCATAACCAATATGGCAGTAAACTTTACACCATTCAAAGACTTTATGATTCGTGGTCAGTTTGGTATGGACGTTAGCCAGACCAACTTATGGATTGTTCGTCACCCAGATTGGTCTTATAACAGAACCGGAACAGGTTCGTACGATGAGTCGAGAGTGCTTCAGAAAAACCCTTCCATCAACATTATAACAAGCTACAAGAAGGATTTTGGCAAATTCTCAACCAGCATTATGGCAGGTTACCACCAGCAGGAGAATGCAAATCAAACCCTCTCTGTACGCGGAGAGAAGTTTATGGTTAGAGATTTTCAATCGATAAGCAACTGTGATATAACTACCTTGGTTTCAAAAACTAACGATAATAAGAGAAGACTTCAGGCGGTTTCGGCAGCATTGGAGACCTCATACAATAATATGGCATTCCTTACCTTTAGAGCAAGAAATGACTGGTCTTCTACTCTTCCTGTTGAGAATAACAGTTACTTCTATCCAAACGTAGAGGGTAGCTTTATTGTGTCGGAACTTCCATATTTCAAAGCAAGAAAAGAGACTTTCAGCTATATGAAGTTGAGAGCGTCCATTGCTCAGGTTGGTAAAGATGCACCTCCTCTCTCTATTTACCCTGCTCTTGAGACTACCTCAACAACAGCCGGCGGTTACAGATACGGCTTTACAGGTCCAAACCTGAGTCTTAGACCGGAGATGAACACCGCATGGGAGGTTGGTTTTGAGGGAAGATTCCTTAGAAACAGAATAGATGTAGACTTTGCTTACTACAACACTTTATCGGAAGATCAGATCATCACCGGCTTCCGTATGAGTTACGGTACGGGATTCGTTCTAAATAACATGAACGTAGGATCGTTCAAAACTAGCGGTATTGAGTTGAGAATTGCCGGTGACATTGTTAAAAACCGTAATTGGGTATGGAACCTATCGGGTAACATCTCCAAAAACTGGAGCCGTGTTGTAAGTCTGCCCGAGAACGTTACCGAGTATTATAACGCATATACCTGGGTATCGGGAAATATAAGAAACGGTATAAAGGTAGGTAACCCTATCACCTCAATCACCGGAAACGACTTCCAGAAGAACGATAAAGGTCAGGTACTTATAGATCCATCCAGCGGTCTTCCGTTAACATCTGGTGCTTGGACCGTTTTAGGTAACAGAGAGCCCGATCTAAAATTTGGATTCTTAACATCTGTGAAGTATAAAAACTTCTCGGTTACTGCCCTTCTCGACGGACGTCTTGGTGCAACCGTTGTAAACGGTACTAAGAGATATATGATGACTCAGGGTTACAGCCAGGAGTCGGTAGATCTTAGAAAGGCAGGTCCGGTAGTGTTTAACGGTGTTCTCAACGACGGTTATCAGAATACCGAGACACCTACTCCAAACAATATTGCTGTAAGGTTGGGCGACCTTCAGTACGGATACGCAGGAGCAGATGCTAACTGGATTGAGAAAGATGTTAACTATATCAGACTTGGCGAAGTAAGACTAAACTATAACCTCGACAGAAAATGGCTCGAGAGAGTATCTAAGGGGGTTGTATCTGCAGCTTCGGTATTTGCAACAGGTACAGACCTGTTTATCTTGACAAACTATTCCGGTATAGACGTTGTGGGTAACTCAAACTCTGCAGCCCTTGGCGGAACAGGTGGTGTTGGATTCGACATGATGGCCATAGCAGCCCCACGTGGATTATCATTTGGCGTAAACATAACCTTTTAATTGACTAAGAAATGAGAAAAATATTAATATCATTAACAATATTTCTTGCTCTTGGTACCTCTTGTACAAAGTGGCTTGATGTTAATAAGAACGTAGATGCACCGGACTGGGTTCCGCCTATTCTAAGGTTAGCTCCAACGATTGCCGCCTATGAGGGCATAGCATTTGACCTCAGAGCTCTTGCCCCAATGGTGCAATATTTTGGTGGAGGCGGATACTCTGCAGTATTCGGTCTGCACAGTTACTATTCGGGAAGTGATGCCGGAGGTGAGGCGTGGAGAATGGTTTACTGGGTACAAGGTATGAACATAGAGCATATTATAAATGACGGCCGCACAAGAGAGGAGTACACCCTTGCCGGTATAGGTCTTGCTATTAAGGCCTACTCTTGGCATATCCTCGCCTCGCTTCACGGCGATATCATTGTAAAAGACGCTTATGTTCCAGGACTATTAGCTCACAATTACGACGATCAGGCATACGCTTTCTCACAGGTAAGATCGTGGGCAAGACAGGCCATTGCCGAACTTGACAAACCTGATAAAAATGTGTATACCACATTGGCTACAAACGACCTCGTATACGGTGGCGACAAAGCAAAATGGAAGAAATTTGCATATGCAGTTCTTGCGAGAACATACATAACAATGTCTATGAAAGATGCTAAGTATCTCGATTCGGCCATTGCTTGTGCAGATCTCTCATTTGCAAGTGCTGCCGACGATGCCTCTTTCCGATTCGACGCAACAGGGGTTTCAAACAACTCAAACTTCTTTGGACGTCTGAGAGGTAACCTGGCAAACACCTACACACAGTCGGACTATATGGTTCAACTTATGACAGGTACAATTCCGGCTTACAACTCCGAGGGTGCTATTGAGGGTCTCCTTCCAAACCAGATCATTACAGATACTGCAACCCTAGACCCACGTACCATACTTATGTTTGGTACCAGAGATACCATGCCTGCAAATATGGCCGATGTTAAGAAGGGTACCTACTCATTTGTTGGAACCAGACAAAACTTTGGTGTTCACACGAACCTTTATGGGCTTACCGCATCACCTACAGAGGCAACATCGGGAACCGGAAGATGGCTCTATAGAGATGATGCAAGATGGCCTCTAACAACCTATGCCGAAATTCAATTTATCAAAGCAGAAGCTCTATTCCGCAAAGGACAAAAAGCGCTGGCTTTTGAGGCCTTTAAAAAGGGAGTAAGCGGTCATATGGATTGGGTTCGCTCTCTAATTGTTCCGGGCACGGTGGTTAAGAATGCAGCTAACAAGCAGACATCTGTGATTGGAGACAAGATAACCTCTGCTCGCTTTATCCAGCTTGCAAACGAGTATATGAACAGTAAGTTTGTAAACAATCTTCCATTGAACGACTTCTCACTCTCTCACATTATGATGCAGAAGTATGTATCTATGTACCCTTGGAGTCTTGAGACATGGAACGACCTTAGAAGATACCATTACGACCTTGTTCTTGGAAGCGGCGGAGTTCCTGTTTCTGGAACATCTTACACTCCCGATGTTGTTTATCACAAACTTAACACAGATCCTAACAGAATCTATAAGGGCTTTTACCTGCCACCTGCAGATGTAATTAACAGAAGACAGAAGTTTGCTCAGTGGAACCTGGGTGCTCCATGCTACAGACTTCGTCCTCGTTACAATTCGGAGTATATGTGGAACCTCGCATCGTTGAAAAAACTTCAACCTATCCCGGGCGATGCCGACAACTACCACACATCTATTGTATGGTTTGCAACTCCTGGTAATTAGTAATGAACTATTAAAACAATTGAAGATGAAAAAAATATTATCGATAATATCTGTACTCTCGTTGTTTTTACTTTACTCTTGCGAGAAGAATGTAATCACATACAACTCTACAGATTTAGATCAAAACAAGTTTGCGCAGATAAGGTTTGTGTACGATTTACCTATCGTTACATCAACCACGCACAACATAACCAGACTTCGCTATAACGATCAGCTCTACTCCGAAGTTGGAACTGCACTGGGCAGCATCCTACCAAACAGTATAGCCAAATATCATGTAATTCCGGTAGGATCTAACAAGGTAGACGCTTTTAAGGGCGCCACCAGAGATGTTCCTGCATACAGCAGCACCTTCACCATTGAGAAGGGTAAATGGAGTGCTTTTGCCTATAATGAGACTCAACCTCCTCTACTGGTTAAAGACCCCGAAGAGTACCAAACAGGTCACCCTTGGGCAGACACTGTTGCATACATCAGATTTGTAAACCTTTTCCACAAAACCGACGGTGTTACACCTTACGGAAGACTAACTCTTAAAGGGGTAAGAACCGTTGGCACAGTTACTCAGTATATAGACATAGCTACCTGCGACTACAAGCAGGCATCAGACTATGTTCCATATAAACTTGACAGAAAAGGCATTGCAATATGGTCGGGTACAGAGTCGAGCATGGTATTCACAGTTTTTGATGCAAACGGCCAGCAGCTAACCCATTTTGCAACCACATCTGCTACCACCAAAACGGCCTATACCGCTACAGGTTATTCCCTTACCAAAGGTGTTAACTACATCTTCCACATAAACGGTAAGGAGGGAACCAACAACGCAACTCAGGCAATTCGTTTGAGTACAATAGCTGTTAACTAGGTTTCCTATATCATTGAACCCATGCCGTTACGGCATGGGTTTTTTTTGAACCATAGCAAACAAAAAATAAGAGTATATGAAAAAAATTATAACAACTTTGCTGCTGGTGCTCTTGGCAATTTCGCCGGGTATATCGCAAAATAAAAAGGCAGAGAGAGAGGCGGCTGCCCAGGCAATGTTCGAGAAGGCAAAGGCAGCTATCAATGCCAAAGAGTTTGTAATTGTGCCCGACAGCTATGAAAAGAGCGACGGCTCTCCGGAGACTAATACCGACGATGCAATCTTTATCTCATACGAAACAGATTTCTTCTATCTGCAGGGCGAGATTGTTTGTGGTAATAAATTTACAAACAGAGCCGAAGTAACCTCTTATAATGTTAAAGAGGATAAAAAGGGAAACCTTTTTGTTGAGATGCAAATAAAAGGTAACGAAATCACCGCCAGAGTGGAGATTCAAATGAGAAAAGGCAGCAATTATGCCGATATTACAGTATACCCTACTAAAGGAGATGCCAGAAAGTTCTCGGGTGAGGTTGTACCTAGAGCAGAGGCGAAGTACTTTAAACGACCGAATGTAGTATAAATTACATTACAAATAATTGTAAAAGAGCCACACGATTAGCGTGTGGCTCTTTTGTTAAAATTAATTAGCAAATAACAAATTTTATACTAATTTTACATATAGGAGTTTTATAACTCAGTTGATTGTAAAAGTGCTATTTATGGATAATAATTGTAAACCTAATTTTAAAAAATTTATGGATGTTTCACACAAATTTGCTTTACGGTGTATGCGTCTTACACTGTCGGCATTAATGATGTTCCTTCTATCCGGAGCAATGTTGGCACAGAACATTAGAGTAACCGGTAAGGTTGTTGATGTGTCCAATCTGCCGCTTATAGGAGTTTCTGTTGTAGTAGACGGAACCAGAACCGGAGTGGCAACCGATCTGGATGGAAACTTTGCAATTAATGCTCCGGCAAACGGAGTATTGGTATTCTCTGCAATTGGTATGCAGACTCTAAGAGTTCCTATTAATAACAGGAGTAATATAAATATTACTATGGAAGAGGATGCTCTTATGCTTCAGGAGTTAGTGGTTGTGGGTTTTGGTACTCAGAGAAAGGAGAACCTCACAGGAGCTGTTGCCTCTGTAGATGTATCCAAATCTTTGCAAGGTAAACCTATAGTAAGTGCTGCTACCGGTTTGCAGGGGGTGGTTCCCGGCCTCTCTATCACCTTTGCCAATGGAGGTATAAACACAACGCCTATAATGAATATAAGAGGGATGGGCTCTGTGAATGCCGCAAACGGCGGTTCTCCCCTTATAATAGTAGATAACGTTGTTGTATCTGACATCTCTCTTGTTAACCCCGAAGATATTGAGAGCATATCTGTACTGAAAGATGCCGCATCTACATCTATTTATGGTGCAAGAGCTGCCTTTGGTGTTATGTTGATAAAGACAAAATCGGGCAGAAAGGGTGAGAAGTTCAATATATCTTACTCTAATAACTTTGCCTTTAGCACCCCTACACTTTTACCACGCTTTGCCGATGATCCTGTTGCCGAAATACGTGCTACCGATGCGGCGTTGAGCCGTTTTGGAGGCACAGGTATGGAGGTTTTTGGTATGACTGCATCTACACTGATTCCCGGAATTGAAAAGTGGCTGAGTACATACAAAAACAACAGAGACGGAGATAAAATGATTTTAGGAGAGGATTTTGATATTGTTGGCGGCAGGGTTAACTTCTTTAGAATATGGGACCCTGTAGAGGTTATGTATCAGAAGTGGATACCTCAACAAAATCACAATATTCAGTTCTCGGGAGGTACCGACAGAATAAGTTTTTACGTTTCGGGTGCCTATAACTATCAAGAGGGTGTGTTAAAAATTAACACAGATAAAATAAGCAAGTATAACATCACAACCGGGCTAAATGCCAAGATGAACGACTGGCTGGACTTGGAGGCAAAAATAATGACAAGGCAGTTTGGATATGAATATCCATTTATTGGATATATGGATCCCTATTTTACCATGTGGCGTTGGGGAGCATACATGCCTTACGGCAGCTACACCGACCCTACCGGAACTACCGGATACTTTAGAGCCGCTCAGGGGCACCTTGCAATGGCCAACATGAATAATGAGAAACAAAGCTATACAAGCAGCGGCTTTGCTGCCACCATTAAATTCTCTAAATCGCTTAATTTGAGATCGGAATTTGCTTACAGCACCACCAACACACTAACAAATATTAACGGTGGATTGATTAGATTATGGGACTTCTGGGGAGCAAACCCTCCATTGAGGATGAACGATATTGGAGTTGGCGCAAATGACAGGGTTGAATACAACTCGGGACGCAGCACACAAATCACCTCAAACACCTATTTTACTTACGATCAAACTTTTTCTAACCACTCTGTTAAGGTAACTGCCGGGGTGAATATGGAGAATGGAGATTATATTTATCATGCAAGCCAGAGGAGAACGCTTATGGATCCTCAGAGAGGGGAGCTTCCGCTTGCAACGGGAGACCAGTTTGTAGGAGGAGATAACTCCGACTGGGCTGTTGCGGGTATTTTTGGAAGGATTAACTATAACTACAAGGGTAAATATCTGTTTGAAGTTAATGGAAGGTACGACGGCTCTTCAAACTTCCCGGCAGACAGCAGATGGGCATTTTTCCCATCCTTCTCTGCAGGTTACAGAATTTCTGAGGAGAGCTTTATGAAGGGTGTTAAGCACATTATAAACGATGCAAAACTTAGAGCATCATACGGTAGTATAGGTAATCAGAACGTAGGAGCAGACAGATTTATTCCAACAATGACAACCTCTGCCGCCTTAAACTGGCTTATACCTGCAGGTACTCGCCCTACATTTACAAATAACCCTGCAAACGTATCATCTACACTAAAATGGGAGACAATTAACACAATTAACTTTGGGGTAGACCTCTCATTCCTTAAAAAGGAGTTGGGGCTCTCATTCGACTGGTTCCAAAGGGACAATAAAAACATGATAGCACCCGGAGCCACTCTTCCAACAACCTTTGGTGTAGGAGCTGCTGCACAGAACACCGGATCTCTCAGAACTACCGGTTGGGAGGTTGAATTAAGTTACAACCATAACATAAACAAAGACTCGTATATTTACGGAAACGTATCTTTATCAGACTACTCCAGCACAATAACCGAGTGGACGGGTAATGATTCAAAGATGCTGTTCACCAACTATAAAGGTAAAAAAGTGGGAGAAATATGGGGATTCAAACATGTTGGTTTCTTTAAAGATGCAAACGATGTTGCTAGCTCTCCAAGCCAAGTGGCACTTCAAAACGGATCTTTTGTTTATGGACCGGGCGATGTTAAATATGCCGACCTCGATAAGAGTGGAACTATAAACGCAGGTACACAAACGCTTGATAATCGCGGCGACTTGACTGTAATTGGAAATACAACACCAAGATATCAGTACAGCGTTCGTTTGGGAGGCGGATGGAAAGGATTTGATATAGATCTTTATCTGCAAGGTGTTGGCAAGAGAGATTTATGGGGAACCGGAAGCATGGTAATCCCACTATATAATGCAGCCAACAACACAATGTATCAGCATCAGATGGACTTCTGGACACCTAACAATCCAAATGCATTCTACCCTAACCCTGCTGTAGCAAGTGAAGGAGCGTCAACAATTTCCAATATGGCTGCTCTTGCAAACGCTGCAGCTGCAACAGGAAGGAACTTTTATCCTCAAGATAAGTACTTGCTCAACCTGGCATATCTGAGATTGAAGAACCTTACCGTAGGTTACACTATACCTGCTTCCTTAACTAAAAAAGTATCCATAGATAAAATTAGAATCTATTTCAGCGGGCAAAATCTGTTTGAAATGAAGAAAACAGATATCCCAATAGATCCTGAGATCACTTCGGGCTCACCTTCTTTCGGAGCGTTTTATGGAAGAACGATGCCTTTTACAAGAACATTATCATTTGGAGTTCAATTATCATTATAAACGTGAGCTGATATGAAAAAATTAATACATAAAATTTTATCTCTGTCCTTGATTTTGTCTACACTTGTATCTTGCTCAGATTATCTTGAGAGAGGTTCAAAGGTGAGCTTTACAGATAACAACTATTGGACTAATGAGAGCAATGTCAAAACCTTCTCTTGGGGTTTTTATGACAGATTCGTAGGATACGGCAATGCAACCGCTACTAACGGAGATTTTTACTGGTCTACATTTTCCGACGATCAGGCCCTTCATTCAGGGATCAATAACTTCCCTACTGCTGCCCCTGCAACCAGCACCGACTGGAACAATGCGTACATCTACATCAGAAAAGCCAACTTGCTGTTAGAGAGGGTAGATAAAGTTCCAATGACAGATGAGGCAAAGAACCATTACAAAGGTGTTGCAAGATTCTTCAGAGCATTTGAGTATGCCAACCTTCTTCAGAGGTTTGGCGATGTTCCATACATAGATAAGTTTCTGGATCAGAGTCAGACAGATTTGATTTACACTCAAAGAACGGCCAGGAATACTGTTGTGGACAATATTATATCCGATCTTGAATTTGCAGTTACCAATTTAAGATCTAAAGCGACTGCCGATGCCAACAGCGTTAACAAAGATGTTGCAAATGCTCTTTTATCGAGAGTTGCGCTTTACGAAGGATCTATAAGCAAGTACCATGCAAATGATGCTGCAAGAGCTAATACTCTTTTCACCAAGTCGAGAAATGCAGCTGCTGCAATAATGGCTCAGAGCTATCAATTGAGTGCTAACTATAAAGATATTTATACAAGCATTAACCTGGCTACCAACAGCGAAGTTGTTCTTTATAAATACTATGTTAAAGGTACATTTATGCACAGCTTGACTGCCTATCTCAACTCAACCACACCAATAAGCGGCCCAACAAAGAGTCTTATTGAGTCTTATCTGTGCACAGATGGCAATCCAATATCCATCTCTCCACTATACCAGGGAGATGCTAATATTAACACAACTCTTGCAAATAGAGACAAGAGACTATCTGAGTCTATAGGCAACACTCTTGCATACAGAGGTAACCCGGTTGGGGGTCTTATATCATCTACGGGGTACCTGGTTAGAAAGTTCAACAACCCAACAATCACCGGAAATGATTTAACTCAAATCAATGCGAACTTTACTAATGCACCGCTCTACTGGCTAGCTGAGATTTATTTAAACTATGCAGAGGCGTCGGCCGAGCTGGGTAACTTTACACAAACAGATGCCAATAATACTATAAACAGACTCAGAACTAGAGCCGGTGTAGCTCATCTTAACCTATCTGCCATTCCTAACGATCCAAAACGTGACTCCGATGTCTCACCGCTGCTTTGGGAGATTAGAAGAGAGCGTAGGGTAGAGCTTGCCTTTGACGGTTTCCGTTATTGGGATTTACGCAGATGGAAAAAATTAAGGTATCTTGACCATGCTCAAAATCCGGATATCTTTAAAGGTGCTAAGGTGCCGACTCAAACTGCAGGACTTATAGTTGACGCTAATATGTATATTCAGCCGTATGCTACACTAACGAGCAGAATAGTTACAGAGCCAAAACACTATTTAGACGCTATCCCAACAGGTGTGAAAAACCTGTACGATATTCAAGGAGTTACATTCCCTCAAAATCCGGGATGGTAAACCTTAAATAGTGGTCGATAATAGATACAGACAGCCCCTCTACAGAGGGGCTTTTCTTATTAAAAAATACCTCAATATCAATTTTGCTATAAATTTTAAACTAAAATCACACCTATTATAATAGTGTTGGCTCATGACCTCTTTTAAATTGATAGTTATTTCTCTTTATACTAAAAATATGATAGGTGATTTGAGAAATTAAATCAATTTTTTTGATAAGATTTAAATATTAATACTAATTTTACATAATTTAAAACACACGGAGAGCAAGAGATGTAGTAAATATTTGTGCAAAACGGGAGAGAAAAACTTTTAAATTGAAATTTATTTGGCTAAAAAAATAACACTTTTTATATAAAGAGAGCACTTTTAACAAATAATCGTTAACCTAAAACTAAATTTTTATGTATGTTTCACACAAATCGGCCGTTAGGTGTATACGCTTTACACTTTCGGTAATCGCTCTGGTTCTGTTGTCGGGAACTATGATTGCGCAGAACATAAGAGTTTCCGGAAAGGTTGTTGATAAAGCCGGCTTACCACTAATGGGAGTATCTGTTATGGTAGACGGTACAAGAACCGGAGCAGCCACCGAACTAGACGGCTCCTATTCAATCAACGTACCTTCAAACGGAGCACTTGTATTCTCTGCAATAGGAATGCAGACACAAAGAGTTCCTGTAAACAACCGCTCACAAATAAACGTAACGCTGGAGGAGGATGCTCTGCTTCTGGATGAGCTGGTTGTAACGGCGCTGGGTATAAAGAAAGAGAGAAAAGCTCTCGGCTATGCCGTTCAGGACATCAAAAGCGAGGAGATCCTAAAAAACAAAACATCCAACGTTCTAAACTCTCTATCGGGTAAAATCGCCGGTGTTAATGTAACTCAATCCAGCGGTTCGGCAGGTGCGGGAGCACAGATTATCATTCGCGGAGGTACTTCACTCGAGAGAGATAATCAACCGCTTTTTGTTGTAGACGGTATTATCTACGACAACTCAACCCCAATTGGAGGTAACAGCGGCTTTGACGGAGCAACAAGAGGCGGCTCTACAAACAGTAACCGTATTATGGACATCAACCCAGAAGATATAGAGAATATGTCTGTTCTTAAGGGTCCTGCTGCAACAGCTCTTTATGGCTCACGTGCTGCTCCCGGTGTTATTGTAATTACCACTAAAAAGGGACAGGAGGGAACCACAAGAGTTAGCTTCAGCTCTAAATACTCAACAAGCTGGGTTAATAGATTCCCTGAGCAACAAGATCTTTACAAAAGGGGATTTTACAACCAGGCAGGTGTCTTTAGCGACTACACCACACAGTCGTGGGGAGAAAAATTTAAATCAGGTGAGAAGGTGTACAATAACATAGAAGATTTCTTTAAGAACGGCTCGATATACGATAACAGCGTAAATATTTCGGGAGGTTCAAAAAACGGCACTTTCTTCCTCTCTGCATCTAACTACACTCAGGAGGGTATTATTCCCGAAACAGGGTTTGACAAATCTACTTTCCGTTTTAACGGAGATCAGAAGCTTGGTAAATTTACAGTAGGTGCAAACGTTGCCTACTCAACCGCTAAGACAAACAAGACACTAACATCGTCGGGTCTTTGGGGCGGTGGTGGAAACGGTGCCATGACAGCTCTTTACGGATGGTCGAGAAACGACAATATGAAAAAATATCTTAACGAAGATGGCTCTAAGTATCGTATGTTTGAAGGTTTGCAGCCACTAGCAGACGATGTTGAGAATCCTTACTGGATAATCAATAAAAACAGAATGTACGACGTTACCAAACGTCTTACAGGAGCTCTTCATGCCTCTCTTAATTTAACAGATTGGTTCGATATCAGCTATAGAGTTGGTCTTGACACATACAATAAGTTCGACTACACCTTTATTGCACCGGGTAGTGCTGTAAGAGAGACATTCCAAAAGGGTAGACTTTCTAACGCCAACTACAACTACGAGTACATCTCTTCTAACCTAATGATGAACTTTAAGAAGAAGATTGCCGATATTGACATGAACCTTCTTCTTGGTCACTCTGTTGAGGATACAAGAGTTAGAAACGACGGTATGCACGGCTATAACTTTATTACCCCGGGCTTCTACAGCTTTGGAAACATAAACAATGCCGATAAATTCCTTCAGGTAACCGAATCTCAGAGAAGATTAATGGGTGTTTACGGTGAGTTCAGGGCCTCATATAAGAGTCTTGCTTACCTTACCGTAACCGGTAGAAATGACTGGACATCTACGCTTCCGGCAAGTCAGAGATCTTACTTCTACCCATCTGTAGGAGGTAGCTTTGTTTTCTCTGAGCTTATACCTAAAAACGATATTCTCTCATTTGCCAAAGTTAGAGGTTCTTGGGCAAGAGTTGGTAAAGATACCGACCCATATGCAACCAGCACAACCCTATGGGCTCCAAGAACATTCCTTGCAGGAACAGGTGTAGGTAACAGCTGGACAAGGGGTAATCCTTACCTGATGCCTGAGATTACCGAATCGGTAGAGGCAGGTCTTGAGGCAAGATTCTTCAATGGAAGATTAGGTTTCGACTATACATACTATCAGAACGAAAGTAAGAACCAAATTACTACTCCACGTCTTGGACAATCTACAGGCTACATCCTTCTCTCTGTTAACGTAGGTAAAATTATAAACAGAGGTATGGAGCTCTCGGTAACAGGTATACCTGTACAGACCAAAAACTTTACATGGGATGTAACCCTCAATATGTCGGGTAACAGAGGTAAGGTTTCTGATTTGTTAACCGGACAAGATGTGCTTTATGTAACAGATGTTCAGTATGGTAATGCTAAAGCTGCATCGTTCAATAATGGAGTCTTCTTTGGAATATCGGGATCTACATGGAGAAGAGACGATAAAGGGAATGTGATTCTGGACTGGAATACCGGTATGCCTTTAAGTGACAACCTCACAACTAAGTTCGTGGGAGACAGGGAGCCATCCTTTACAGGTGGTCTTAATAACAGCTTTACCTATAAAAACTTCAATGTTTCATTCCTTCTGGATGTAAGAGTTGGTGGTGATATCTTCAACGGTACAGACTACTATATGACCATGGCAGGTATGAGTAAAAGATCTCTAGACAGAGAGACTTTATCTATCTCGGGAGTGTCTCAGAATCCTGTTAGCAAGGAGTTTGAAGCCAAGAGTGTCTCTTACCAGGCAAATCAGTTCTACACTATCGGAGGAATTCAGCAGTACGGAGCAGATATAATCAGAAAATACTGGAATCAGCACTTCCACCTGGAGACTACTAACTATATCACCAAAACCAACTGGGTAAGACTAAGATCGGTTCACATCTCTTACAATCTTCCGCAGGAGATTATCAAGAAACAGAATCTGATTAAAGCTCTAACCGTTACTCTACAGGGAACCAATCTGTGGTTGATGACCAATTACAAAGGAATGGATCCTGAGACCAGCGTAGCCGGATCGGGTGTAATTGGCTCAAGCTCTGCAGGTATAGACTTTGCAGGGGTTCCTGCTACGGCAGGTCTATCTCTTGGACTTAACCTGACATTCTAAGAGTTTAATATTAAAAAGGATATAATTATGAAAAATATATTAAAACTTGGTTTAATCTTGATGTTGGCATTAAGCCTGGGATCTTGCGAAAAGTGGCTTGATATCAATGTCAATCCAAACTCTCCAACAAACCTGGTTGCTTCTGTAGATGCCAGACTGCCTTGGATTCAGCACCACTATCAGTATGCATACGGATCGGCAAGTGTAAGGGCGGGTTTCATTACCGGTGTTCTTACTGCCAACTCAACCACAACAGCTAACGGGCTGTTAGCAGCGTGGAATCCTGCACAATCATCCTCTACAACACCTTACCAACAATGGTTTGTGGGTGCAGCATGTAACCTAAAAGACCTTATTGAAGCAGCCCAGAAAGAGGAGGCGTGGCACTATATAGGTGCAGCTTATACTCTTAAAGCAATGGGCTTTATGTTAATGTTGGACTGGTACGGAGAGATGCCGTACACAGAGGCGTTGGGTTCTGTTCTTACTCCAAAATTTGACGATGGCAAAACCATCTTCGAGGGCTGTATGAAGGATTTAGATGAGGCGCTTACATACTTCCAGAAGAGCCAACCTGCTAAGGCAACTCCTCTATCTAGAGGCGATAGCTGGAACGGCGGCGATGTTCAAAAGTGGATAAAGATGATTCATGGGTTAAGAGCAAGATGGCTTAACAACCTATCCAAAAAGTCTACCTACAGCCCTACGGCTATACTTGATGCTATATCTAAAGGTCCTCAAAGTAACGGAGAGAGCACAGTTATTCACCACGTGAACGACCTCTCTGATATGACCGGCGACGTGCTTATAGGTGACCCTTTAAAAACCGCTTACCTCTTTAACGTTACAGCGTGGAGTGATGGTAACAGATTCACTAAATTCTATACCGATCTTCTGGAGAACACCTTCCCGGGTGGCAGCGGAATTGAGGATCCACGTGCAGCAAAGATGCTCCCTTACCGTCAGAGTCACTTTGTTTGGGACCCTGCAACATCTAGCTTTAAGAAGGGGTTTGTAAGAACGAAAGGTGTAGATGTAATCAACACCAACATCCGCCTTAACAGCGGTCCTATGTTAATGTCGTTCAATACAACTACCAAAAAATATTTCATCAATACAACCAACCCTCTTCGTCTTGGCGACACCATCTATGTAGGGGTAAGAGCTCTTTGTGCAATGACGGGTGCAACCACACCCGAGAGTTTATGGAAAGCCACCGACGGAACGATACTCAGTACAGGAACATTCCTAACAAGACCTGAGTCTCCTACATTTGTAATGACATATCATGAGATGTGTTTTATCAAGGCAGAGGTGCTATTCCGTCAAGGAGATCTTCCAAATGCTTTGATAGCTTACAAACAAGGTATTAGAGCTCATATGGAGTTGATGAACAGTAAGCTGGCTCAATACGGCAATAGCGAAAATCCTGCTAAAGCCCCAATGAGCACGGCAGACATAGATAACTTCCTGGCATCTGCAGCTGTAGCTCAGACAACATCTCAGCTTACAATGGCTAGAATTATGCAGCAGAAGTTTATTGCTATGTCGCTTACACAACAGAATTGGAACGACATGAGAAGATTTAACTTCTCTACCGGAAACATTGGCAACTTTGGCAATGTATATCCGGGATTCGATCGTCCGTTTGAGTTTGGAACAACGGCTGCCACCAAGCTGCCGGGAACCGCTAAGACACAAGATAACTACTGGTTTAGAAGAATGATGAGCATTACACATGAGATGAACTACAACTCAGCTCAGCTTAAGGCATCAAATCCTAAGGCATTTGATGTAGACATTTGGTCAGTACCTGTATGGTGGGACATGCAGTAATCTGAATTTAAGTAAATTACTTGGTTTGCCGGAAAGGGTTGCCCGTGAGGGTAGCCCTTTTTTATTATTATTTTCAATATTATTGTATCTTTGTTTAAACCACATTTAAACTCTAATAATATGTTTTCTAAAGAGGTATATCAAAACAGACGAACCCGTTTAGCTAAGGAGATAAAATCGGGGATTTTGCTGTTCATGGGAAATACAGAAGTAGGGATGAATTATCCTTCAAATACTTACAGATTCAGACAAGACTCTTCATTCTTATACTTTTTTGGTTTAGACCAACCCGATTTAGCTGCTGTAATAGATGCAGAGACAGGAGAGGAGATTATTTTTGGAAACGATGTAAGTCTCGACGACATTATCTGGATGGGTCCTCAGCCGGCAATGGCAGAGAAGGCATCAAGAGTAGGAGTTAAGAGGGTACTGCCTTCAGATCATTTGGCAGAGTACATAGCTGTCTCCCAAGAGAAGGGGAGGGTAATACACTATCTGCCGCCATATAGGGCAGAGGTGAAGATCAAACTAAGCCGTCTGCTCTCAATTGAGATAGATAACCTCAAATCGGGTGCCTCTGTAGAGCTGATAAAGGGAGTAGTTGCCCTAAGGGAGATAAAAGACAGGTTTGAGATAGAGGAGATGGATAAAGCCGCAAATATTGGCTACATGATGCACTACACAGCAATGAAGATGGTGAAAACAGGTATAGTAGAGCAGGAGCTTGTGGGCATAATGGAGGGGATAGCAATCTCTAACGGCACAATGCCATCTTTTCCTATCATACTCTCTCAAAATGGCGAGACCCTGCACAACCATATGCATCACCAGATTATTACAGACGGACGTCTATTAGTAGTAGATGCAGGTGCAGAGACTAACATGCACTACGCATCTGACTTTACACGTACACTGCCGTGTGGAGGGAAATTCACACAAATGCAGAGAGATATATATACAATTGTTTCAACTGCCAACAACCTGGCAATAGATATGATTCGTCCGGGAATTACCTACAGAGAGGTTCATTTGGCCTCTGCAAAAGTATTGGCTCAAGGGCTTATAAATCTTGGGCTTATGAAGGGAGATGCAGAAGAGGCGGTTGCAGCCGGAGCACATGCTCTCTTCATGCCTCACGGGCTTGGGCACCAAATGGGCTTAGATGTTCACGATATGGAGGATCTGGGAGAAAACTATGTTGGTTACAGCGACACATTTGTCAGATCTACTCAGTTTGGGTTAAGGTCGCTTAGGATGGGCAAGGAGCTGCAGGCGGGTCACGTTATTACCGTTGAACCGGGATGCTACTTTATACCAGCTCTTATAGAGAAATGGAGATCGGAGGGGGTTAACTCACAATTTATCAATTTCCAAAAGCTTGAGCAATATTACACCTTTGGAGGTATCCGCCTAGAAGACGATGCTCTTGTTACAGAGAGCGGTTGCAGACTACTTGGCTCAACGAGACTGCCTGTAACTGCAGATGATGTAGAGAGAGAGATGCTTGAAAATTAAGTTCTTAAATTAAATATGAAAAAACTTCAGTTCTCATCAATAGCCGCCAGATTGGCGGCTATTGCTGTTGTCCTTCTCTTTGCGGCATCCTGCTCCAAAGAGGATGTTATTATAGTACCGGGGAAGTCGGACTATAACTACATTACTTCAATAACAATCGCTAAAAGTGACAACCCCTCACTCAGCGCCGACTGTGTGCCCTATGTTATAGGAGACACCTACTTCTTCTCTGTTCCATCGGGAACATCGCTTTCTAATATCAAACCTACCATCACAGTCTCTCCAAAGGCTACTTATAAGATAAACGGAGTGGCAGTAGGCAGCCCTCAGGCATCGTTAGATATGAGCGGAATAGTAAGGATTGTTGTTACATCGGAATCTGGGAAGAGTAGAAACTACAGAGTTTTATCTCAAACCGGAAGATTTGACATAGATAGGATGATATATGCGTTTATGGAGAAGTTCGATATTCCGGGTATCTCTTTAGCAATATCAAAAGATGAAGCGGTTGTATACAATACAGGATTCGGGTTTGCTATAAAAGAGAGCGAAACCCGAACTAGAACAGACCATCTCTTTAGACTTGCCAGTGTATCGAAACAGTTTACAACTCTATGTATTATGAAATTGATGGAGGCGGGAAAGCTATCTGTAGAAGATAGAGTATTTGGAGCAGGTGGGATACTAGAGAAGGAGTTTGCAAATATAACACCAAAGGCCTCTAGTGTTACTGTAAGGCACCTTTTGGAGCACACAAGCGGTTGGACCAGTAACCCCGATCCTATGTTTACATCGTCATTCAAAGGGCAAACATTAGATCAAAGGATTATATATGTGTTAAACTCCCCTCAAGATCAGCCGGGTACTAAGCACTCATACTTTAATATGGGCTTTGGTATTTTAGGAAAAATTGTAGAAAAACTATCGGGAAAGAGATTTGAGTTGTATCTTAAAGATGTGTTGCTGGAGGCGGGGATAACAGATGTCCATATAGGTGGCGATCAATTGGGGAGAAGGCCTAATGAGGTTGTCTATTACTCTCAGGATGGGACAAACGGTTATGGAAACGAAATGGAGGTCATTGCAGCAGCGGGTGGAGTAATTGCCTCTACTCAGGAGATGGTTAAGTTACTGTTTCATTTAGATGGGCTTCCTAAGGTAAAGGATATAATCTCTCCCGCAACTCGCACATTAATGCTTACCCCCTCTGCTGTACATAATCGTTACGCTTTGGGCTGGAGAACAAATCACACATACTATCCCGAATCGTGGTACCACGGCGGAAATCTTGCGGGAACGGCAACCATGTGGGTTATGGGACCACGAATCAACTGTGTGGTTTTATGTAATTCAAGATCGTATAAAAGCGGATTTGACGATGAGATGTATGCGCTTCTTAAAGATATAATAAACCTATCTGCAGCAGTTAGTTGGTAATTGACTGAAGGACTTCGTAAAGTTCACAAAGGATCATTGCTGTAGCACCCCAAATTACATGATTTTGATAGAGATAACCAGGTGCATGCACCCACTCATATGGGCCGGCCATAACTTTGCAGCGTTGAGAAAGGCGGGGGTTGAATAGTTTAACAGGTACAGTAAGATACTCTAGAACCTCTCTACGGTTTGGAACGTAGTTGCCGAACCCTCTGTTGATTGCCAGAACAGGATAGATAGTAAAATTACTGGGAGGAACATAGAGACGTGAGAGGTTACCAACTATAGATATTTTATCTCTCTCTATGGCAAGCTCTTCGTTGGCCTCTCTGCAAGCTGTATGGGTATAGTCAACATCGCCGGAGTCGCACTTGCCTCCCGGAAAGGCAATCTGGCCTGAGTGTACGCCATGGTAAGTGTTTCTTTTTATAAGAAGAACGGTCCAATCTAAATAATCTGTTCCGGTGGGATTAAGAAGAACTAAAACAGCAGACTCCTTTGCGTTTGAAGGAGGAGTCTGCTCTTTTATTAAAGTAATAACCCGTGGCTCCGGTGCCAATTTTAAATGTGCCGCTTTCCCTGGAAGCTCTTGAGGTAGAACAATTGTGTTTAGGGTCATCTATTTTGTTATGCCTGTGCGGTCTAAGATAAAGGCGTACTCAAATGCTGTCTCTTTAATTCTGTCGTAGCGTCCGGTAGCCCCTCCATGACCCGAATCCATATTTGTATACAAAAGTACTATATTATTGTCTGTTTTTAGCTCTCTAAGTTTAGCGACCCATTTTGCAGGTTCGTGAAAACCAACTTGTGAATCGTTAAGCCCCCCTGTTGCCAGTATGTTTGGGTAGTTTTTTGCTTCAACATTGTCGTATGGCGAGTATGAGAGGATATATCTGTAGTACTCCTCTATGTTTGGATCGCCCCACTCTTCGTACTCCTGAGTAGTTAAAGGTAGAGAGGTATCTAGCATAGTATTTATAACATCTACAAAAGGAACATGCGCTACAATAGTGTTAAAGAGATCTGGTCTCATGTTTACTACTGCTCCCATTAACAGCCCTCCGGCACTTCCTCCCATGGCTGCAAGTCTCTTTTCAGAAGTATATCCCAAAGAGATAAGTCTCTCTGCACAAGCTATAAAATCTGTAAATGTGTTCTTTTTCTTAAGCAGCTTACCATCTTCGTACCACTGCTCTCCAAGATCGCTTCCTCCTCTTATTTGAGCAATTGCATAAACAAAACCTCTATCTATTAAGCTGTAAACTGCCGGGCTGAAATATACATCGGAACTAGATCCGTAGCTGCCGTATGAGTATAGAAGAGCAGGACTCTTTCCATTCTTTTTTAGCCCTTTCTTATAGACAACAGCCATTGGTACCTCTACGCCATCTTCTGCAGTTGCCCATATGCGCTCTACAGTGTACAAATCCGGATTAAAACCAGAAGGTACCTCCTGCTCTTTGAGTTTTACACTCTCTCCCGTTGACATATTGTATTGGTAAAGTGTTGTGGGTCTGTTTAGCGAGGTATAACTGTATCTCATTGTTTGAGAGTCATACTCCGGTGTAGAGCTCATGTATGCAGAGTAGACAGGTTCGGGAAACTCTATAGAGGTTTTACTGCTCTCTTTAAGATTATAAATATCAATTTTATTCAGGCCGTTCTCCCTTATCTCAACAGCAATGAAGTTTGAGAAGAGGTCGAAATCCTCTATTCTTATGTTTGGATTGTGCTCTACAAAAGGTGTCCAGGTGCTTTTATCTTCATAACCCTTAAGAGGGAGGGAGTAGATAGCTCCGTTTATCTTTGAGCTGTCTTTGTATCTTATGTAAAAACGCTCTGTATGATCACTAACAAAATATTCAACACCCTGAACTCTTGGAAGAAAAACTTTGAATTTATCAGATGGTGTATCTGCAGAGGTATATCTTACTTCTGAGGTTGATGTGCTCATACCGGCAATGTAAATATACCGATCTGTCTTACCTTTGTATACATATGTGTTAAACCTTGCATCGCTCTCTTCATAGATCAGCAAATCTGCTTTAGAAGAACCAAGAGTGTGTTTATACACTCTGTAAGGCCTTAGAGCATTGTCTACAACCGTGTAAAACAGTGTTTTATTGTCGTTAGCCCAGGCGAAAGACGATGCCTTTTCAATTTTCACCGAGAGATCTTCTCCGGTAGCCAGGTCTCTGATCTTTATTGTAGACTCTGCAAACGAACCTGTCTCATTAAATGCATAAGCAGCCAATCTATTGTCTTTAGAGACTGAATAACCCGAAAATCTAAAGGCCCTCTTCCCTTCTGCCATCTCATTTACATCAAAAATTATCTCCTCCTTCGCCTCGTCGTGGGCTTGCTTTCTGCAGTAAATACGATACTGTTTACCACTCTCGGTACGGGAGTAGTAGAGATACCCATTGTTGAGTACCGGATAGGTTTCATCGGCATCTTTTATTCTGCCCATAATCTCGTTAAAGATCTTCTCCTGTAAATCTTTGGTATGCCCCATTACTGTTTGGGTGTAACTATTCTCTGCATTTAGATAATCAATAACTTGCTGATTATTTTTGTCTCTTATCCAGAAGTAGTTATCTACTCTCTCTGTTCCAAACTCGGTGAATACCTGAGGGATCTTCTCTGCAGATGGAGGAGGAGGAAAACTATCCTGGTTTTTCACCTTCACTCCTTTGCCGGTGGTGCATCCGGTTACTATTACTATGGCAACAATAATCGGAAAAATGTTAATTAATAATTTCATAGCTCCTTTTTTATTATTTATTGAAGTTGTACCTTCCAATGTAGTCGGTAAGATTCTCTTCGGGGAGAATAATGTTAAAGTTATCCCAAAAACTCTTATCATAAGTAAAAGATGTCTCAGAAAATACATCTTTAGTGGATATCCTCTCATCTTTTTGAAAAGGAGTAACATCTGTAAACTCTGTTCTACAGTTTACCATCTCAAACCAAGCGTGCAGATCTGAGCTGAAAAATCTCTTTTTTCTCTTTACCTTAAAGTGCAAATCCCCTCTCACGTGGTTGATAAAGTATGCTCCGTTGGTGTTACGATAAGAGACAGAGTAGGAGATTTTTTCCGGGATTATATCCAAACCTCTACTCCGTTTAATAATAAAATCGTCGGCTGCCGCTTTTATATATTTTTGATTTATACTGAATTCTGCTTTTACAATGGCGTAATTCTCGGCATCTATATACACCTTACCTTTAAACAGAGGTAGAGGCACATCGTCTTTCTGTTCAAAGGATATAACATATACTCGCCTTTCGTCTATTACTGTAATGTCGGAGTGAGAGTAGTTGTACTGCCACATACTCTCGTGGCTCAGAAAGTCGGGTAGGTTTTTGGCAATATCCAAAAGAAGCGAGGAGTTTATGCTCGATTTTATCTTTGTTACCAAGGTGTCTTTGTTGTCGTGAGTAGAGAGTTTCCTCATCTTGAGCACCTTAACCTGCTCACTGGCTGCGCTGCTGTTAACCCCTGTTTTGTATATTTTTAATACTGCTTCGCTAAGTGTTAAAGAGCTTCGGTACTCAACTCCCTCTCTGTAAAACGACGTTATGTAAACAGGGTCTCTCCCGTAGTTTACGCTTCGATTCTTAACCACCTCCCTTATTGTTCTGTTAGGGTCAATCACCCTAACTACAACCTCTTGCAGGGGTATAATCTTTGGATCTAGAAAGTAGGTCAGGTACTGTCTCTCCAGAAGGGATATTCTTATTATCCTGCTCTCGAATCCCATATGGGAGATACGAACCAGTGAGTGTTCCAAAGAGTCGGGGATAAGCAGTCTAAACTCTCCATCGTTATTGGTTACTGTTCCTATGGTGCTCCCCTCTACAGATACCGAGGCGTAGGGGATAGACTCAGAGGTTATACGGTCTAACACCCTTCCTCCCACACTTACACGCTTTAGGGTGTCTCTTTTACTCTGCAACAGGTTCTCTGCACCGGCAGGGGGCTTGGGTATCTCTTGCCTATCCTCCTCTATGGAGTGTTGAGAAGGAAGGTATATAAGAGCATGGTCTCCCTCTGTCTTAACTCTGAGCAGGGTGTTTCCCGTTATCATGTGAACGGCACTCTCAAGAGAGTAGCTACCGTCGGGGATTCTCACTCTTCTGCTATTAACTACCACTCTGCTGTCGTAAATAAAGTAGAGCCCGGTTTGGCGTGTAACCTGGTTAAAGAGAGAGTATGCTGTACCCCTTGCTCGTTTAAATATAATCTCTCTTTCCGGATTAAGCCCAAAAGCTCCCGACCATATGGCAAGAAGCGTAAGGAGAGCAATCACAAACCTCCCTTTGAGTATTGGGTTACCGGAGCTCATTTTGCTTATGTATTATGGGTGAATCTTAATTACTCCATCTTTTACCGTCATGTTCAAATTAAGGACAAAGCATATCATAGAGGCAGCGGAGTCGGGGGAGTTACCAGAGAAGGTGGCAGTTATTACTCTCTCCCCTATAGAGCTGTCTATGTCTAAAGCCATATCTGTGTTGTACTTGTTAATAGCTTGGGCAACGTGGGCGAGCGTTTCGTCTTTAAAGTGCACTCTTCTCAAGTAGCCAAACAGCTCTCCTTCATGGGATGAGTCTTTAACCTCCAGAATGCCGTTGCTTACAACAGCAATCTTTCCTGCATCTACAATCTCGCTCTTACCGGTAGATTTTAGAATAACTTTTACCCTGCCGGTGTGTACAGATACCGATGCCTGTTTTTGTGTAAGCGGACTCTCATCCAAATCTGAATTAACATTAAAAGAGGTTCCCAGCACCTCTATCAGGAGTTGGCCGGTCTCTATTATAAAGGGTCTTTTCTCATCTCTGCTTATGTCAAAGAATGCATCTCCGCTTAGCTTCACCTCTCTCTTATTTGAGTTGAACTCTTTTGGGAAAGACAATCTGGCATTAGCAGACATAAAGACTGCCGATCCATCTTCCAAAATCTTAACCAGTGAAGATTGAGGATCTATATTTGTGATTGTATCCAGTGTGCTTTTTTTGAACAGGAGATTAGGGGAGAAGATAGAAAACCCTATTAATATTACAACTGTTGCCGCTATGGCAAAAGCGGGCCTTTTGTAGAGCGGGGCTCTCTCTCTGCGGGCAGTAATAAGACCATCCTCTTCCAATCGCCGGTGTAATCTTTTCCAGGCCGCATCTGTCCTTGTATCTCTTATATTTTGATTCATGATATATTAGTATGATACTCAATTTCTTTTCGTAGTGTTTTAAGTGCTTTTGTCATCTCTGCTTCGACAGTCTTTACAGATAGTGAGAGGTTCTCTGCAATCTCTTTGTATTTAAGGTTTTGGAACCGGTGCATCTTAAAAATTGCGAGTCTCCTCTCCGGCATCTTATCCATTGTGTTGTAAAGTAGTTGCTCCAACTCTTGTGCGCTTATGGTATCGGCAGAGTCGCATGAGTCTTGGGAATGGGTAAGAGAGTCTATGTACTTGTTGTCTAGTTTTAGTCTCTCTCTGTATTGAATAGACCTGTTTCTTACTGCTGAGTAGAGGTAGCTTTTTAAAGAGCTTATTATATTGATTTTATCTCTCTCTTTCCAGATATTATAAAATATGTCTTGCACTGTGTCTTCTGCAACGTCTGTTCTTCCTGTAATTGATGCCGCAAAGAAAACAAGGGGGGGGTGATACCTACGGAACAGGGTTTCAAAGGCATCAATATCCCCCTCTTTAACTCGCTTAATTAGTAACAGATCGTTTAACATACGAGGTCAAATATACAAAAGAAACTTATTTTAGATTCTCTTTTTTAAGACGATTAACTGCGTACTCCAGTGACTCCTCGGGCTCAATAATGTTATAATCTTCCCAAAAATCCTTGTCGAAAAAGTTATTCACACGGTCTGAGAGAGATTGGCTCTCTTTGAATGCAAGTCTGAATGGAATTCTTGCCGCTGTCTCTACTCTTCCTCCTGTAATTACTGTCTCTGAGACAATAGTGTAGTTAGTTGAAAATAGTCTTCTCTTCCAATCGCATTTGAATCTTACCTCACTTCTAACATAGTTGAGGTGACTCTTGCCGTCTCTAAGCTTATAGTTTACAAGAAAGGAGATCTCTTCCGGTCTGAATCTCATGCTGAACGGCTTTTTCCTTAAAATTGCCTGAGTTGCTTTGTTTCTGTCGTCCATACTAACGCTAAACTCGGCACGTGAAAAAGTTAGAGTCTCTCTGTCTATGTACAGCTTTCCGTAATGGAGAGCGTATGGGAGAATAACTTGTGGCTTAAAGCTTACTACATAGTGAGGACGATCTTCTATAGTTACCGACTCGGACATAGAGAACTTATAGTGAGATAGGGTCTCCGGATTAAGCATAAGATCGGGGTTCTTTACAACGTCTAGGTAAATAGAGAGGTTTGGACCACCTAATAACTTAACCATTAATGTATCATCGGGCTTAGGGCTGATAAGTTTTCTGCCTTTATAAATTTGCACAAGATCTTTATCAAGACCCTCTGCATAAGGGGTTTTGTATATTTCAACAACAGCTTCTGATACATTTATGTAACTTCTTCTCTTTTTAATGGTCTCTCTGTAAAAGCCGGTGAGCATATTGGAGTTTGAGCTGTAGTTCTTCTCTATATTGGCTATAGCTCTCTCTACCAACTTTTGTGCATCCATAGCAAGCACTGTAACCTCATCGAGTAGATTTGGCTTAGGTGCAAGGGCAATAACAACATTATCTATGTCGCTGCCGTTTACCTCCATCTTGCTGGTAGAGTACCCGATGTGAGAAACCTCAATGCTTTTGGCATTAAGGTCACGTTTAATTTTAATAGAGAACTCGCCGTTTGTATTGGCTATAGTTCCTACGTTTGTCCCAGAAACAGAGATTGTTGCATACTCAAGTGTTCTGTTGGTCTGCTTATCTTTTACTACTCCTCTTACGGTATAAAAATCCTTTAACTGCTGTGCAGATACCGGAGCAACGCCCACCAAAAGGAGAGATATGAGCAGAATGACCTGGTTTTTAAAAAATGTTTTCATGATATTTTGGCATTAATTGGTTTTTTGTTTTCTATATCTAAGACAGACATGAAGGCAAAAACCCTATTTAATACCAAAACCCTACTATCCCTATTTTTTAACCTTTATTGTGCAACCAATTGCTACTGTAGTTTTTACCTCTGGATCTCTACCTGCCAACAGAGCGTTGAGAGCATCTTCTACATATCGTTTGTTTGCATCCGAAGCATCTTTATAGTTGTTGTCTATTGCCCCGATATATTTAACGATGTTGCTTCTACCCTCTTTTTTTAGAATATAGACATGAGGTGTTCTTTCGGCACCGTAAACAGGGTAAACCTTTTGTCCTTCATCTATTAAATAGGGAAATGTAAATCCCTTCTCCTTTGCTCTCACCTTCATCAGCTCAAAACTATCTTCGGGTTGTGCTGCAGGATCGTTAGGGTTAATTGCAATCACAGGATAGCCGAGTGGTTTGTATCTCTTATCCAGCTCAACTATTCTATCTTCATAAGCTTTTGAGTATGGGCAGTGATTACAGGTAAATATTACAATATAACCTTTTGCATCACTAAAATTGGAGAGGGATACAAATTTATCGTCTATATTCTTGAGCTTGAAGTCTATTGCTGTGTCTCCCGGCTTATACCCTTGAGAGTAGGCAGTAAAACCTGCAAGAAGAAATATTGCAGTGAAAATTGTGTTTATAATCGATTTTTTCATTGGGTTACTGAATTTAATTGTTAATAAATTTTAAAACGGTCTCTTCCAGCTCCTCTTTTGTTATAGCCGATGGGAAAAACTTTAAACTCTTACCGTTTTTAATAAAAAGTGTTGCAGGAATAGCTCCCCCCCAAGAGGAGTCAACAGCAGGTATCCACTCATTCATTCTTTTGATGTCGTCTAAAAGATATAACTCTGCATCTAATTGCATGTTAGAGACAAACTGCTTTACAGAGTCATCAACTCTTTGTGAATCATCTAACGAGACCAGAATCATCTTAAAATTAGGATTCTGTTTGTACTTTTTGTTAACCTCCATAAAGTGGGGTAACTCTTTTACACAAGGGGCGCACCACGTAGCCCAAAAGTTCACCACATAAAGCACGTTGTCGCTTTTAGTATATAGTGGCTCAAGTTGGTCGAAATTAACAATATCTATCTTGGAAGAGAACTCTTTTGCCGAACACCCCGTAAGGGCAAATAGATACACTCCGGCTATTGTAATTAGCATTATCTGTTTTATACTCATAGGCCTGTTTTTTCTATTAACACACCAATAAGTAAAATTGTTTGATAAAACAGATTATAAAAACTACAGACTCAAAAACTCCAGAACCGGATAGATAGGTTCACCGAACCCAAATTTCCTGTAAAGTCTCTCTCCTGCCTTGGTGGTATGAAGTGATACTTTACTTATACCGCTCCCCGAGGCATATTCGAGCAACTTTTGCAGAACCATGGCAGAGACCCCCTGCTTTCTGGCTGCGGGAACGGTATACATATTAAGGATATCGCCCTCCAAATATACTGGTTTACAAAAGTCTCCCGGGATCTTCTTTATTATCATTGCGCCAAAGCTTATCGGCTCTCCGTTGATTGATGCAATATAGGCAACAACTCGCTCCTGTTCCAACGCCTCCCTAAAGAATATCTCAAGCTGCTCCTTTGTTTTCTCTAATAAAGAGACCTCCTGCTCTCCCTGGAGCTCTTTTAGGTAATCTATCCTATATTTAACCAGCAGCTCAACCATACTGCTGTCTATTCTGCTCAATACTACGTTGCTTAAATCCAGTGTCATTTTATTAAATATTATCTCTGTACTTTCTTGATATCTCCAATGCAGTAGACCCAATCCATAACTTATTGGGTGTTATTTTATCTATACGAGACCTATTAACCAGGTAGGAGCGGTGAATTCTTATAAATCTGGAGTCGAGCACCATCTGCCAATGGGTAATGTTCATCTTGGTTCTATATGATACATTTCCAACGGCTCTAACCCACACCTCGTCGTCATTCGACTCTATATACTCGATAGAATCTGTTGGAACAGTTATCTTTCTACGCTCAGAAACAAATGTGATAAACTCCGGAAACTCCTCCCCCGATATAGATTTAAATTTGTATTCTACAACCTTCTCTAATGATAAAAAGGAGACTACAATCATCCATAAAAAAAAAGGGTTGAAAACTATTGCAGAGTTCTCGTTAAGACCATAACTGAAAAAAAGAATATCTACACAGAGGATTGCCATATACTCAATTAGTAGCGTAAGCAGTGCAAGCAAAATAAGATGATAGATACCCTGCCACCTATTTTTGAATGAGATGTCTCTCCAGAAATATTTTGCGGCAATAACTCCCGGCAGTATGGTAAACGACAGGAGCAGAGATGACATATAATTTTCTACAGTGCTTATAAGCACACCGCTCAAGGCAAGTAAAACAATGCTCCAGAATATTATTGGGAAAAACCTTCTCATAATTCAAAATTAATCCATTTATTCCGGAAATTGTGAACAAAGGTGTCGTAAATTCCTGCAAAAAACCTCTTCAGGGGGATTTGACATCTCCGGAGGGGGTTAATCTCTCTCCTTTTGAGGGTTGGTATTAAGATGCGAGATAACTTTGTGATTGTATTTAAAAACAAAAAACTATGTCTATAAAGATTCTGTTTATTGAAGGAGGGTTATTAGGAATGACCATCCTTACTGTGCAGCTGATGCTGCTGATTCTTGCTGCCTGGAAGGCCCCCGCCTGGGTTAAAGAGATTGGTCTCATAACCCTTACTACCTGTGTTATCTATACTTTACTCAGCGCTTATCAGGTGTGTATTGCAGTGCAACTGGCAGGAGATATTGGCATGGGTGTGATGGCGGGAGGATTTAAGGTAATGCTGATACCTCTTATTTACGGAGTATCTATCTATCTACTGTCTTTAATATTTAGAATAGTCCAAAAACCTAGAATTTAAGACCCTTTACATGGTCGATCATATTGGGCATAAATAGATCAAATTTTTTTCTTAGGATATCTTCATTCTCCTTTAAAAAGGTTATGCTTAATTTAGAATCTATTGCCTTTGACTTGTAAACAGACATAATGTATAGAGACTCCTCTAGACCCTCATAGGTAGAGTACTTTTTTAATCTATTTGACCCGATAAAGTGAAAAATAAAACCCTTTACCCTTTGAGGAAGCCAATAGTAGTTCAATATGGCAGAGAAATAGAAATCCCGGGCAAAACTACTTAAATTTTGCTCGGGGTTGTATTTTCTAAACTCAGAGGCCAGCAGATAGTCGAAGTACATATCGGCAATTATTCCGGAGTACCGTTCAAAAGTTGGTCTAAGTATCTCCAAGGTATCTAAAAACAGAGGATGGTTGTCTGTAAACCTATCTATCTCTCTATGCATTACTATCCCTTTTTGAATATCGCCCGGAAAGTTTAGATAACTTCTCCCTTTTACAAAATCTCCTATAAAGTTACCTATCTGCAATCTCCGATTGCTTCCCGAGAGAAATATATGAGCCAGATAGTTCATCCACCCCAAAAGTAGAAATAATTGTTTGAAAACTATTTTTCAACTAACTTAATAGTTTAAAAAGTTCACTTTATGACTAATGATTCTTCACATATTCCCTTTGCTCGTCTTATGCGTTATAAGCCACTCCTGATAGGCATAATGCTTTGTGCAGGAGTTCTTTCAATTTTGTGGATAGCAACAAATAATGAGAGAGAGATGCATAACAACATACTTATAAAAACCAAACAAATAGCTGCGGCACTAGATGTAGAACGAATAAAAACACTCAGCGAGATCTCGGCAGAATCTCACTCGGGGGAGTATATTAGGCACAAGGAGATGCTTGCCTCTGTAAGAGATGCCAATCCCGACTGCAGGTTTGCTTACATTATGGGTCAAAGAGTAGATGGTGCAGTTATCTTTTATGTAGACAGTGAGCCAATTGGCTCAGCAAATGAGTCACCCGCCGGACAGGTATACGAAGATGCAACTCAGGCGATGATGGATGTCTTTAATAATAAGGTATCTATAACAGAGGGGCCGGTAAAGGATCGCTGGGGTACTTGGGTTTCTGCTCTCACACCACTCACCCATCCAAAGAGCGGAGAGCTGATTGCAGTTCTAGGCGTGGATTACTATGCTGATAGATGGATAACCGATATAATGAAAAGCACAGCGGTTCCTGCAGGATTGATTGTGATGGTTTTAATAATGTCTTTTGTTTTAATTATCCTACACAGAAGAACAACGTTAATGGAGATTAATGAACAAAAATATAAGCATCTGTTCGAGGGGGCAGCCGGAGGGATAGCCGTTGTTAGGGGCGACAAAATAATCCTTGCAAACTCTGCTTTGGCACATGTTACGGGGCATACTCTGGAAAATCTCTTAAGAGAACCCTTTATAACAATTATTCACCCCCAGGATAGAGAGATGGTAATTGACCGTTATACCAGACGAATGAAAGGTTATGATGTAGAGACAGATTACGATTTTAGAGTAATCTCAAGTGATGGTACGGTTAAATGGGTTAATATTGTCTCTCAATTAATTAATTGGGATGGCAAGAGTGCCAACCTTAGCTTCTTTACCAATGTAACAGACAGAAAAAACAGCGAAGATAAGCTAGCACAAATGTACCATGAAACAACCAGAATGAACAGACTTATGCAAGGTAGAGAGGAGAGGATAATTGAGCTCAAAAAAGAGGTAAACAGACTATCTATGCAGCTCAACCAAGGAGTAGTATATAAAAGTGTCGAAAATACAGGTGATTACAATAACTAAATTACATGCAAGAGAGCAACAACAAAACTTCCCGGGAAAAAATTCTCATTAAAGGAGATAACTACATCTCCTTAAAAAAGATAGGAGATTCAATCGTATATATGGTTTCAGAACCCGGCTCCAATCTTAAAAATCACGATTTAGACAGATTTAATTCTGTTATAGATAGTTTTTGTGCAGACACCGGGGTGAGAAAGCCATACGTACAAATTCGCAACCTTGGCGCCACAACAGGGAGGGTCTCCTTTAACATAATGAAAAGAGAGATACGCTATTTTTACGATAATCAGGAGACTATGGTTGGTTTAGTTCTACTAAACGGCCCCTCGTGGCTAAAACCGTTTATTAGTCAGGGTATGCGTTATTTTAATCCAAAATTTAGAATAGCTATCGCAGATAAGTACGACGATGCCGTAAATGCAGCGTATAAGATACTGGAGGGAAGGATGGAGAATCCATACCAAACTCTTGAAAGCGATTCAAAAGAGGGGATATTTATTACTCCAAAAGATCTGGAGGAGTTAAGCTTTGCGCTATCGGTGCTTCTAAATCACCAAGACGAAGATCTACAAGAGACTATTGTATCGCCTCACAATCCACTATCTTACCTTACCGAATCTCTACGGTTGGTTAAAAACGATATAATTGAACTTAGAGAGAACGAGAGGCGCATTCAAAACGAAAGACTGCAGGAGTCAGAAGCTACCAGAAGGCAAATGCTAAGTATGTTGGAAGATGCCGATTCGGCCAGAACAGCACTGCTGAAGGAGGAGGAGTCTAAGCGCATATTGTTGGATAACATTAATATACAGGTGTGGTATCTTACAAATGAGTACACTTATGGAGCTGTTAATAAAGCATATGCCGACTTTCTTGGGATGAACCAAGAGGAGATTGCCTTTAAGAGTGTCTATAATATCTTCTCTCCGGAAATTGCAGAGAGATATGTTATGGCAAACAAAGAGGTTTTTCAAACAAAAAACAGTGTAGTAACAGAGGAGTGGATAAATAATGCCACAGGAGATAAGAGATTGTTTGCCATAACCAAAACGCCAAGATTAAATACAGAGGAGAAAGTTGAGTATGTTGTGTGTTGGGCAGCCGATATTACAAGGCAAAGAGAGGCAGAGGAGGAGATAAAGGAGAGCGAAGCGCTGCAACGCTCACTGCTGGAAAATATCTCTGTAGGGATCATGCTTGTGAACCCCGATACCAGGATTATTGAAAGCGTTAACTCTTTTGCTGCAAATATGATTGGGACCACAGCCAATAATATAATAGGAAAGCGTTGTCACTCTTTTGTCTGTGCTGCCTTGGAGAACAATTGCCCGGTTTGCGATAAACATCAGTCGGTAGATAATTCCGACCGTGTTCTTTGCCGCTACGACGGGAGCCAAATTCCTGTTCTTAAAACGGTAAAACTAATTAAGATAAAGGGCAGAGATCTGTTATTGGAGAGTTTTATAGACATATCAGAAAGAAAATTTTTCGAAGACGAGTTGGCACAACTATCCGAATTACAGCAGATTATAATGAACATGGCCTCTAAATACATCAATCTTAAAGTGTCTGAAATAGAGGCAGGAATCAACCAATCTTTGGCAGAGCTAAGCAGTTTTGTGAATGCCGATAGAGGTTATATTTTTGAATACGACTGGATTAAGAACGAATGCAATAATACTTATGAATGGTGCAACTCAGGGATTGAACCTCAGATAGATGAGCTTCAAGAGGTTCCCCTTGATATGATTCCTTGGTGGGTTGAGAAGCATAAAAGGGGAGAGCCACTATACATTCCCGATGTTTCTGCTCTTGATGAGGGCGACGGTGTTAGAGAGATATTAGAACCTCAGGATGTTAAGAGTTTGCTAACCGTCCCAATGATGGATGGCGATAAATGCTTAGGATTTATAGGATTTGACTCTGTTAGAACTTACCACAACTACTCCGAGAAAGAGAAGCATCTTTTGCTGGTATTTGCACAGATGATTGTAAATGTTGGCAATAGAAAAAAATCGCACAACATTATTGCACATCAGATAAATACTCAAGAGCTTATAACAGAGATCTCCTCATATTTTGTTAGTGCAGATATTGAAAATATTGACTCTAAGATTGAAAGAATGCTAAGTGAGACGGGTAGGTTCTTCAATTTAGACAGGTGTTACTTACAATCTGTTTCTGAAGAGAACTCAACTATCTACACCACACACGAATGGTGCAATCAAGAGAATCCCTCCCAAAAGGGGGAGAGCTCTCCCTTGACGGTTCCTATCATTGCCAATAACCAAATAGTTGGCTATCTGGGATTTGATTCGAATGGAAATAAAAATGAGTGGAGTGAAAATGAGATAGGATTTCTCAAAGTACTTGCCAACACAGTAGCTGATGCTTTTACCAAGGTAAAAACAGAAAAACAACTTATCACAGCCAAAGAGCAGGCCGAAGCTGCAAACCGAGCAAAATCGGAGTTTCTGGCAAGTATGAGTCACGAAATCAGAACCCCAATGAACTCTATACTAGGGTTTAGCGAAGTATTGCTTAACACTACCGAAAATCCAAAACACAAAAGTTTTCTTAAAACAATACTCGATAGCGGAAAAACATTGTTACTTCTTATAAACGACATCTTAGACCTCTCAAAAATAGAGGCAGGGCATATGGAGATCTCCCCCGAACCTGCCGACCTAAGGGTAATAGCAAATGAGATAAAACAACTCTTTACACAGAAAGCAAAAGAGAAAAACATCGATTTTATTGTGGAGGTAGAGGAGAACTTTCCTCAAACAGTGATAATTGATGAGATAAGAGTGAGGCAAATACTTCTGAACCTTACAGGTAACGCAATAAAATTTACGCATGAGGGGTACGTGAAGATTAGTATCAAATTGTTGAGCGACAAAAATGGGGTAGTAGATTTTGAAATATCGGTATACGATACCGGAATTGGAGTAGATAAAAAAGATCAGGAGAGAATTTTTGAGTCCTTTACGCAACAATCGGGGCAAGACTCTCGCCAATACGGCGGTACTGGATTGGGGTTATCTATCACTAAGCGCCTTTGTGAATTGATGAACGGAGAGATAGGGCTCGAAAGTGAGAAAGGTGAATATAGCCGGTTCTATGCCAGGTTTTACGACATCAAATATAGCGACGATGTAGTTGAACAGGACAATTTTTATACTTGGGACGACAACGAAATTATTTTCAAAGGATCAAAGATTCTTGTAGTAGACGATGTGCCGTATAATAGAGATCTTGTGATAGCATTTCTAGAAGATTATAATCTTCAGATTTTTGAAGCAGAGAATGGAGAGACAGCTGTAGAGCTTTGCAATGCATACGATTTCGACCTGGTCTTTATGGACATCAGAATGCCCGGAATGACAGGATACGAAGCTACAGAACTTATAAAAACCAGCACCCAAAAAGCTATACCCCCTGTTGTTGCTCTAACGGCATCTACCATGAAAAGCGACCTTGAGAGGTTAAGAGCTCTTTTTGACGGTTACCTTAGAAAACCTGTACAAAAGAGATCATTAATAAATGAATTAATAAAATTCATACCATACGAAAGTGTGGATAAACAACTAGAGATCAATTATATAGAAAACAAACCCAATGATAAGGATATAAATGTAGAGATTGATCCCCAGATTAAACTATTATTCCGTAATAAGTTCTTTCAAGAGATAGATAATCAGATAAACAGTATGATAATTGATAGTCTGGAGGAGCTTGCACAAAATCTAAGCAACTTTGCACAAGAGCATAACCTGAAACAACTTACCAACAAAACAGACGAGCTTAAAAACTCAATCGAATCATTCGAAATAGCAAGAATCCAAAGCAGTCTAAACGCAATCAACTCACTATTCAACGATTAACTCAATACCAATGAACCATACAGATAAAAAAGCGGCAAAAGATGTTATTTTGGTAGTTGACGACCAACCCAACAATCTTAAAGTGATTGCAAGTGTACTGGGCGGCGACTACTCCCTTAGTATAGCCAACAACGGAGCCAGTGCTCTTAAAATACTTGAAAACAACACGCCCGACCTTATCCTTTTAGATATCATGATGCCCGGGCTGGACGGCTTTGAAGTTTGCAGAAGAATTAAGGAGACAGAACGAATAAGAGATATCCCCGTTATTTTTCTAACAGCCAAGACCGATATAGAAGATATAGTCAATGGATTTAATTTCGGAGCAGTAGATTATATTACAAAGCCATTCAACTCAACCGAAATAAAGGTTAGAGTGCAAAATCATTTGAATTTGAAGCATGCTTTAGATGAGCTTAAAGCTACAAATGCAAAACTAATAAAACTCAATGCTACCAAAGATAAATTTTTCTCAATCATTGCTCATGACCTCAGAAGCCCATTTAACAGTATTCTAGGGTTTAGCGAATTACTGTCAAATCAAATTAATGAAAAAGAGCTTGATACTATAGAGGAGTATGCAGGATTTATTAAGCAATCATCCAAACAGGCAATGAACTTATTGACCAATCTTTTAGAGTGGGCCAGATCGCAAACCGACACTATAGAGTTCAATCCTCAAAAGCTAAATCTGGAGATACTGATAGAAGAGACATGCCAGATTTTTGATAGAATTGCTCTTCAAAAAGGGATAAAGATAGAGAGATCTCTACATAAAAACTTAGAGGTTATTGTTGACAGTCATATGATATCTACTGTTCTGAGAAATCTCATCTCTAACGCGGTAAAATTTACCCGTCAGGGTGGAGAGGTGTCTATCTCTGCAGAAAATGAGGAGGGTGAGATAGTAGTCAGGGTGTGCGATAATGGGGTAGGAATTCCTGCCGGCAGGATAGGCAGAGTGTTTGAAATAGAGAAAGGCAACTCTACACCGGGTACAGCCAATGAAGAGGGTACAGGCCTGGGCTTAATTCTGTGCAAGACCTTTGTAGAGAGATGGGGAGGTTGGATTAAGGTAGAGAGCGAAGAGCATAAGGGGTCGGTATTCTCATTCTCTATACCTTTATAAAAAATTTTCTACAGTTTGATCATCCCTAAACCCTCTCTTGCGCTGGTATTATCGGGGTTATACAGCAGAACTTTTTGAAAAAGAATTTTTGCATCGCGGGTTTTACCAAGCATAAAGTTTGTCCAAGCAAACATAAGAACACTATCGTGATCCCATGGATATAGATTGACAACCTTTTCCAAATAGCCGTATGCCTGTTTGTAATCTTTTTTTTCGTAACTAATCAAGCCCATTCTATAGAGAACAAGAGTGTTATTGGGGTCTATGCTAAGAATTCTGTTGTATTGATTAATTACTAAGTCCCAATTACCTATAGAGGACGCAGGCAGCACAATACCTAAGCGGGGCTCAATAGCATAAGGCATCAAATCTATCGCCTTGTTGTAGTATTGGATAGATATAGAAAATTGGCCTTGAAGATATGTAAGCCATCCTAGGCGTAAATTTATCTCGTATGATTTTTCATCGTACAGCGTCTTAAGTATCGATGCTGCCTCTGAATATTGTTGGGTTTTTTCCTTAGCGTAGCTCTCTTTAAATGCTGTTACAAGTTTGTTATAATCCTGTGTAAACGAGATCTCAGCAATAAGCAACAGAGTTATAATAAGGGATAAGTGCTTCATAACATCATATTTTATAGATAATTGTAAAAGATATTCCTGGTGAGTTTGATTTTACTTCGTTGTCTCTTGTGTAGTTGATTAAATCCCAGGAGTAGAGACTGTATTTATTGAAAGATGGGGTTAAAGTAATATTAAAGTGATTCCCTAACAATATAATAGCATTACCATAAAAGGAAAAAACAGGGATTAAAAATGAATTATTCAAAACAGCTCCCATGTTTTGAGCGTATAGGAATGAGTTTCCATTCATTATGCCCGCTTCTATCCAAAGGCGATTAAAGGCTTTAAAACCAATATTATGTCCAATTTGGTAAGAAGAGCCCCATTGTCTATCTTTCTGATACATTCCGTTGGTAGTTGAATATAAGTTGAGATTTCCCAAAGGAAGATATGTAAAGTACAACTCTCCTCGTAATTGATTCGAACCACCCAGACTGCTAAAAGATGTAGAGGCGCTCAACCTAAGCTTCCAGAAGTTTTTTGAAATCCCTGCCCCAATTACAGGGTCGAATTTGTTGGTATTTGATCCCTGACTATAAGCTGCTATGTGACTAAATCCAAAAAACTCCAACCCTTGGTATGTGCTCAAACTAATTTTGCCATATATCTGATTTTGTAAGAAGGTGGCAGAGTTGCCTGCTTTTCTAAAGTTGGTATAAGTAAGTGTCAGCTTAAGTTTACTATTGATAAATGCCTCTAACCCGGCATATAGCAACAATGAGTTTTCTATGGCCTCATATGTAAGTGGATCTGATACAAATCTGACTGCTTCATTTGATGTGTAGAACATTCCTGAGTATACTTTTGATACTCTTTTATCTCTAATAGATTTCAAATGGTTATTCTTATTAGAATCGCTTAAATTTCCCAAGTATAATCTTGCATCTGCCGTACGTCCCGAGTTTAGGTAGCAGTAGTAGATATATTCACGACAAATAGTATCTGATTTAAAAAAAGTTAATGCCTTTTGAAAATTTTCGTATGCTTGGTCAAAAAGCTTGTTATTATATGATAACATTCCTAGACGCATCCTAAGGTAATAATTATCCATCCCTAATCTTAACTGCTTCTGAGCATTTTGTTTTAGATTTTTATAGTCGCCATTCAGGTAGTAGTTATAGCTCTGCCTATCTAGAGTGAGAAAGTCGGTTTGACAATACCCCGAAATTGTAATCAATATACAGGATAGAACTAGTAAGGTTCGCATATTGCCTCGGTTTGTGAAGTTGAATCGTATAAAATTATAATACCGTCACTTTTGATGCTCAATTTGAGTGTTCTGGAAAAAACAGGTTTTTTAAATGAGTTGCCTGTAATTTTGGATTCATACTCAAAGCCCCGAGCATCGAACTCAGAACCGATCCGTGTTATTTTTACCTCAGTTTTTGCTTTTAGAAAGATATAGAAAGGGGCAATAAAATCGTTCATAAATAATCTCCATCCACTAAAAACTTTATTTGCCGGTAAATAATCGATTGTCACGCCTCCCTTAGTCACTAAAAGAGGTAAACGAAATGCCGCAAGATAGAAACTGTAGAGTAGCGAGCTTCTCTCTCCCTCAAAATGAGTAAAATAAAAATAGACACCATCGTTTATAAAGTAAGCGATAGATCTATTTGACTTACAGTATAAATATAATTTATTATATGGAGTGCTGAGCACCTCCCACTCTTCAAAGCTTTGAGAGTTGTCTGAGCTTAGACGCCACGTAAGTTTGCTTCCCGGAGAAAATAGAAGTCCCTTTTTTAGAAGCTGTTCTGCCTCAATTGAAGCTACGTAAGAATCTTGCTTAGGATAGTCAAATGTTTTTATATCTTTTCTGTTTTCTATGAAGGCAAATAGAGGATATTTGAGAGTTTTTGAACCAATAAAAGGTGTGGTTTGTATTTGAAGGTGCAGATGAGGGAATGGCGATCGTCCCGAATTACCTACTTTACCTAATATACTTCCGTATCTAACATTGTCGCCCTCCTTAACGGTAATAGAGCCGGCCTTTAAATGCGACAATTTTGTAAACAGATCTTCGGAATGTTTTATTATAACCGTGTTACCCCAATTTCTAGATACATTTACCTCTCCAATAATGTTATCTTCAACACCATCTTCTACTAGTGAAATAACACCTGCTGCAGGTGCAAGAACACTTTGTCCGTAACATAAATAGTCTGTTACAACATGTCCACTGTTTTTGTACTGGTTTGTGTTTTGGTCAACAATTACAAAGTCCCATGCCCACTGCCACTCCCCTCTATGGGTATGTTGGCCGCTGTGCCCCTGGCTAACAAACCACTCTCCATAAAACGGCAATCGTATTTCTGTCCACCCATAGTTTGGGAATCTACTGGTAAAAGAGTGGAAAGAGTATAAATTGTTTTCGGGTGTTCCATCTTGAAACTGCACTTCTCTAAAATGAGAATGCTCTATTCTAAACCTGAACGAATAGATTACAATTAGTAAAACAATATTAAATGGCAATGAAAGAATGGGGAGTCCCAGTTGACCTAATAGACCAAACAACCCTGCTGTTACAAGAGCAATTACAGGGGTAATTGCTACTGCCCAGAAATATGACTGTTTTGACGGAACATAATAGTAGCCCCCAATTGCAATTGCTCCAAGTATAAAATTAAACCCGATATAGCTGTACCCTATTAAGTTAAGATCCATTCCAAAGGAAGCATATGCAAAGTATGCAACACTATACCCAATTATTGAAAGAGTAAATGCAATACGGGAGTAAAAAAGCAGCGCTACGGCAACAAATATTCCGGAAAAGACATTCAGCTGAAAAAACAGCGCACCCAGCGAGGTGAAGTAGCTGTTTAAGTAGTTCCATTTAATATTTTTGAGCCACCACTCGTGAATACTTACCAGTTTTAAACCCCCAATTCCAAAAATTTTATTAATCATAAAAAGGCCGTCGGAGTTAGACTCTGCACCGGACAGTTGGTTGCCGGCACTTAAAACTAGCCACACACTCAGAACAAACGGCAACGATAGGTAAGGAAGGTAGTATTTACCAAGCACCCCTTGAATAGCGATTGTTAAAAGAAGTGTAAAGAATCCTGCAAATATAGAGATGAGTATAATAGCTAAAGTTGGGTTGTAGAAATATCCCAACCCAAGTCCAACAAGCAAAGCATTAAAGCCATAGAGTCCTTTTTGAGTATTGGATTTATCGAAATTGAGCATATTTGCTCCAATATTTGCCGAGAGAGCTGAAATTAAGCCTAAGAATCCTGCCGAAAAATCTATGAAAGAGACCACAATCAGAGGTATTGCAAACAGGTAATTCTCAGAAAAAAATACTTGAGAGTAACTGCATGCCACTCCTTTTAGAAATTCGGGAATAGAGTGTCGAGTCATTGTAAGTTATTTAATAAAAGGTGCTTAGGAATAGATTCGTTTTGTGACACCTCCTCTACAGTCTCTGCCTTACGAATCAAATGAACACACCTCTCTCTATCTATTAGAACTATGTTTGGTCTGGTAGCAATAAACTGCATCCATTGGGTATTGTTGTAAGCCCCTGTTGTGGTGATTAAGAATTTATCTCCCTGTTTCATAGGCGGGAACATTAATGATGGCCTAATTACATCTATATTCATACACAGCGGTCCATATATGGTAGTCTCCTCTACCGCACCCGAGTGCTGAACGGTAGGATGTATCTTGTGGTCGTACCACAGAGCTGTAAACAGAAAGTTTATACCAACATCAACAATGGTTGCTCTTCGCCCGTCGGACAGGCGTTTATTAGCAATTACAGTTCCGGCAATATATCCGGCTTGGTCTATCAATGCACGTCCCGTCTCAAGAATTATGGTAGGGAGTCTATCGGGTTTGATCTGCGAGTTTATTACTGCAGATGTAATTGCGTCGGCATAATCTTCAAAAGTAGGTACTGTATCTTCCGCAGATAGAAATGTTCCCCTCAGCTGATTCCTTGATGCAAAACCTCCCCCCATATCTATATAAGAGATAAAGTGGTTGAATTTATTACCAATGTTGAAGGCCAGGTCGGAAAGCTTAGCCGCAGCTATCCTAAAAGCTTCGGCAGTCATGATGTACGTGCCTATATGTGTATGTAAACCTAGTAAGTTGAGCCTAGGGTTGGCCATAATTCGATTTACTGCGTCCCACGCCTCGCCATTCTCATAGTTAAACCCAAATCTATCCCATTTTGGATAAATGCCAACATCCATATTAACTCTGATGGCAACATTTGCTTTGAGCTCTTCTCGTGTACATATTCCTGCAAGCATAAAGAGCTCATCAAAATGGTCTATATGTATATATGCTCCATCTCTGATTGCTACTTCTAACTCTTTGGCAGATTTGCCCGGACCATTAAAAATGATATGTTCGCCTTTAACGTCGTTCCCTCTTGCCTTATTGTACTCAAACCCCGACACAACCTCTGCCCAAGAACCCTCTTGGTGAAAAATTCTGCAGACAGCGTCTAGATAGTTCGTTTTATAGCTCCACGCCATTTGAATTTTAGGGTATCTTACGTTAAACACCCGTTTTATCTCATCTATATTCCTTCGGATTGTTGACTCCGAAATTATATAAAGGGGAGAACCGTAATTCTCAATCAAGTGGTCTACTTTAACCCCATCTACCATTGGGATTGGCGCAACAACAGTTCCAACTCCATGTTTAGAAGGAACTCCCGGGCTTAACTTAGTTAGTGTTGGGCGTTCAAATAACTGCTTTTCCATTTCAATGTTTTTTAAGTTGCACTCTTCTTTCTAAAGTTCTCCCTCTGTAGCCAGATGTGAGAACTTATCTATGTCTACCAACATATCATATGAGTAGCGAATAAACATTTTTCCAACAACATAACCGGAATACTGTTTAACCTCCTCTCCAAGCGCTAGTTTTACCAATGCCTCCGGTATATTTTGCCCTGCTCCAACAGCAAGGTAAACCCACGCGGGGATTCTTGGGTTTATCTCTAATATGTAAAGTTTTCCGCTTGACGAACGAATTATCTCTATCTCCATTCCCCCTCTCCATTTGGTTTTAGATATTATGGTATTAGCCAGTTCCAGCAAACTACCATCTTCAATAGTAATTCCACCCCATGCTTTGCCTTTGTCTGTGATGTATTGTTTGCGCATTGGAACTGCCGAGATAAGATTACCTTTTCCATCGCCCAGTGCAATCACATTAACCTCGGTACCCTCTATATACTCTTGAAGTATAACTGGTAAGCCCCATTTAGCACTCATTTTATGAAAATAGGCATATACTTGTTCCTGGGAATACGCCTTATAAGCATCGTAATATTTTCCCTTTACCATTAAGGGGTACTCCATAGATTTTATAGCATTGTCCAAATCTGAGATACTGAACACATCGGTTCCTTTTGGGATATCTACTCCATATCTCTTTCCATAGGCCGGTAAATTGGATTTATGCCTCTCTTCGAACTGTTCTAATGTAGGTAGGAATGTTTTAATCCCATCTTTATTGAGTTTCTCCTCTAGTTTTATGAATGAGAACAACTCTGCATCGAAGTTGGGGATTACAACATCTATCTTTTCTCTCCGATGTATTTCTGATAGTCGGTCATAAAGTGCCTCTTTACCTTTTGAAGGATAGGGAATCATATATGCTTTATCTACCAAGTCATTCATATAGATCCCCGGCTCTAGATGTTCGTATGCCAGGCCAATAATCTTGGCATTAAACTCGTTGGACTCTTTAATTCCCCTAATAACAGGAATCCCCGGACCCGGACTGTCT
This sequence comes from uncultured Muribaculaceae bacterium, assembly GCA_964469965.1. Classification (GTDB taxonomy): domain Bacteria; phylum Bacteroidota; class Bacteroidia; order Bacteroidales; family UBA932; genus Bact-08. The sequence continues at coordinate 138,197 of CAYYAM010000002.1, forward strand.
ATATTGTTAAGCCCGGTAACGGCAACAGTTATATCTTTCTTTTTCATTGACTACTCCTCCAGAAGCTTGTTTGCTCGCAAATCATAAATAAAGTCAAACAGATAACGCTCCAGAGTCGTATTGTCTACATCGTAGATCTCTTTTAATTCTTTAGATGTTTGCTCAATGGTTTTACCCTCCTTTATTGAGGAGATAACTTTTCTTGCAGTTTCGTTAAGAGTAAAAGAGTCTCCAGTGGTTGGATTAAATACAAATCCAGTTTCGCTGATAGCTATATTGTCCCTAATTTTCATAGCACAAATAATAAGTAATTGCTATACAATAATTGTACCAGACCCCTATTAATTGGACATAATATTTGAAAAGGTTTTGT
>CAYYAM010000003.1:0-17616 GCA_964469965.1 uncultured Muribaculaceae bacterium
GAACCTGTGGTTGTACCGCCCGTAGCTGTGAAGATACCTTCTCATAACTCTGCATCTTCTGCTGCCACTCAAAGCAAAAAAGAGGGTGGCAACGGCTTTGTTAGAAAAGTTGTTACCACTCTTATAGTAATATTTGTGCTTATAATTATTGTTGCACTTCTGTTTGTGTTTAAAGACGAACTCAAACCATTCTGGGAGTGGATTCTCTACTCTAAAGAGGAGAGAGAGCTCCTGAAGTCTTTAAGAGATGCAGGCACCGTTTAATAGCCTCTCCTCAGGAGAGACTATCCTCATTTTGCCACCATCCTCTTTAGCCATTAAAATCATCCCTTTAGACTCTATCCCTTTTATCTTGCGTGGAGCAAGATTGGCAAGTATACAAATTTGTTTTCCTACCATATCTTCAGGGGTGTAGTACTCTGCAATCCCTGAAACTATAGTTCTAATGTCTGCACCCGTGTCTATCTTAAGCTGGAGCAACTTATCTGTTTTAGGTACTCTTGCGGCCTCCAATACAGTAGCTGTTCTTATATCCATCTTCATAAAATCTTCGAAGGTACACTCCTCTTTTATACACTCCACTTTGGTACACTCCTCTTTACTTTTGGCATTCTGTTGCTTTGTGCTGTTCAGTTTTTCTATCTGGAACTCAATCTGGGAGTCCTCTATTTTATCAAAAAGCAGGGTGGCTTCGTTAATTCTGTGACCCGGGCAGAGAATGGTACTGCTTCCAAAGTCTTCCCAGTTACTGCTCTTTATGTTTAAAATGTATCTCAGTTTGTTGGTTGTGTGAGGAAGAAACGGCTCGAATGCTACAGATAGGTTGGCGCATATCTGAAGTGAGGTGTTTAGAATGGATGCCACCCTCTCCATATCTGTTTTAGCAAGCTTCCACGGTTCGGTATCGGTAAGGTACTTGTTGCCAAGGCGGGCTAAAATCATTGCCTCTTTAAGCGCCTCTCTGAATCTATAACTCTGCAGACTCTCCTCTATAGACGCTTTTATTTGAGGGATCTCATCAAGAACACTTTGATCTGTTGCATTAGATTTAACATTGGCGGGAACCTCTCCGTTGAAGTACTTATGGGTTAGAACAACGGCTCTGTTAACAAAGTTTCCAAAGATACCTACCAGCTCGCTATTGTTCCTGGTTTGAAAGTCTTTCCAGGTAAAGTCATTGTCTTTTGTCTCGGGAGCATTGGCGCATAGTACATATCTCAATACATCCTCTTTACCCGGGAACTCATCCAGATATTCGTGCAGCCAAACTGCCCAGTTTCGTGAGGTAGAGATTTTATCACCCTCGAGGTTTAGAAATTCATTTGCAGGTACGTTCTCCGGAAGGATATAACCATCGCCGTATGCTTTAAGCATAGATGGAAAAACTATACAGTGAAACACTATGTTGTCTTTGCCTATAAAGTGTACCAGTTTTGTATCACTGCTTTTCCACCACCTCTCCCACTCTTGAGGCATTAGCTCTATTGTGTTGGATATGTATCCTATGGGCGCATCAAACCATACATATAGCACCTTTCCTTCGGCCCCTTCAACCGGAACAGGAACCCCCCAATCTAGGTCTCTGCTCACCGCTCTTGGTTGTAAACCTCCATCTATCCAAGATTTACATTGGCCATATACATTTACTTTCCACTCTTTGTGCCCATCAAGAATCCACTCTTTGAGCCAAGGCTCGTATCTATCCAGAGGGAGATACCAGTGAGAGGTGCGCTTCATTACCGGCGTACTGCCACTAAGCGTAGATTTTGGATTAATTAGCTCTGTAGGGCTTAGGGTGCTTCCGCACTTTTCGCACTGATCGCCGTAGGCATTTTCGGCAGAGCATTTGGGGCAGGTTCCGGTTATGTATCTGTCTGCAAGAAACTGGTTAGCTTCGGGATCGTAGTACTGCTCGCTCTCTTTCTCAATAAACTTCCCCTCTTGGTGTAGTTTTTTAAAAAATTCGGATGCTGTTTTATGGTGTATAGATGAGCTTGTTCTGGAGTAGATATCAAAACTTATCCCAAGTCTCTCAAAGGAGTCTTTTATTATTAAGTGGTATTTGTCTACAATCTCTTGTGGGGTGCAGTTATTCTGTTTTGCCTTTATGGTGATTGGAACGCCATGCTCGTCTGAACCGCAAATAAATTTAACATCCTCGTTGCGCATTCGAAGATACCTGGTGTATATGTCGGCGGGGATATATACTCCGGCAAGATGCCCTATATGAACTGCTCCGTTAGCATAGGGCAGGGCTGCTGTTACGAGGTGTCTTTTAAATTTGCTTTTCTCCATGTTGTTAAAGGTTTAGAGATTTATTAATTAAAAAATTCAGGCGTCAAAGTTAAGAAAAATGTTAAATGGTGAGTCTTTTAAGCTCTTTTGAAAATGAGGTTCTTATTTTCATAAGTATATGAATCTGCTCCATAAGTTGGTTTTGTCTCTCCGTCTCTCTCTCTTTTTCTGCCTCCTCCAGCTGAGAACATAGGTTCTGGTAGGCAATAGATGTGATCTTTGCTTTATAGATAAGAATAGATTTTGGAACAACCGTAGAGAGCATCTGCTCTTCCGGGGGTATCTCTTCTATAAATTGCTTTATTGAAAGTGAGTGCTCTTGGTGGAGAAGGTCTAGCACAACCCGTACAAAGTCGGGATTTGAATGGTTTATAAAGTGCTGTTGAATTTTCTCCTGTCCCAACTCTTTTATAGAGAAGTATTCGTCAAAAATGCTTTTATATACCAGATTCTGCAGCTCAAGTTCGTCGTTATGAAGCTCAGAGAGTATAAACTGCGATACAGTTGAAGGGGTTAAATTATCTGAATCGGCACCGTAAAGGGGAAACTCACCAAACTTAATCAGATAGTAGAGTATCTCTTTCTCGGCCGGTTCGCAGTAAGTGTCTGTAATAAATTGAGGGAGCTTCTCTCCTGTCTCAAGCACCGGAAAGTACTTTGGTAATCCGGGTTCGGGAACAGCTCTCTCCTCGCCTGAAAATGCACCGTATTGACGTTTTTTTCGAATTTTCTTGACTTCTGAGGCCAGTATCTCTTCTGATATTCCAAGTCTCAGAGAGCAATCTTCTATATAAACCGCTCTGCTGATTGCATCGGGCATTACGGCAATGCTGGAGACTATGTCTGAAATCAGTTGAACCCTTTTAATAGGGTCTTTACTTATCTCTCCAGAAAGAAGTTTAGTTTTGAATGAGATAAAATCCTCTTCGTTCTGTTCTAAAAAGGTGAGCAACTCATCTCTACTCCTATTTCTTGCAAAGGAGTCGGGATCTTCTCCCCCCGGAAACAGTACAACCTTAACCCTAAGGCCCTCTTCTAACAGCATATCTACCCCTCTCAGCGATGCTTTGATGCCTGCGGGATCGCCATCGTAAAGTACGGTTACTTCGGGAGCAAATCTTCGTATAAGTCTAATCTGCTCCACAGTTAAAGATGTTCCACTGGAGGCAATTACATTCTCAATTCCCGCTTGATGAAATGAGAGTACATCGGTGTATCCCTCAACAAGGTAGCATTTTTGCTGTTTAGATATCGAACTTTTTGATTGGAAAATTCCGTAGAGGGTTCGGCTTTTATGATATATCTCTGTCTCTGGAGAGTTGATATATTTTGCAATAGATTTATCTGTACGCAGTGTTCTTCCGCCAAAGGCAATAACTCGCCCCGATATTGAGTGTATAGGAAACATCACCCTCTCATAGAAACGGTCGAAGAGCTCCTTGTCGCTTTCTCGCTCTATAGATAGACCTGCAGCTATGAGAAACTCCTTTTTGTAACCCGCCTTTATGGCAGCTTTGCTAAATGTGTCTCTTCCAGACGGGGCCCAGCCCAGTTTAAACCTCTTTATGATATCTTCATTGAATCCTCTCTCTTTGAAGTATCCCAGCCCCACAGATGCTCCCTGGGGGGTATTAAAGAGAGTTTCAGAGTAGAACTCTTGAGCAAATTGGGTGACGGCAAGGAGCGACTCGGCTCTCAACCTGTTTTCGGCCTCTCTTGGGCTCTCTTCTCGGTCGGCAACCTCTATTCCATATTTCTTTCCAAGATATTTAAGAGCATCGGCATACCCCAGTTGTTCGTGCTCCATAACAAAGTTCACCACATTGCCCGCCTTTCCGCAGCCAAAGCACTTAAAAATACCCTTCGAGGGGGAGACAGAAAACGAGGGAGTCTTTTCATGATGAAAAGGGCAGCAGGCGGTATAGTTTGCTCCCCTTCTCCTAAGTGCTACAAAGTCTCCTATTACATCTACAATTGAAGCAGCATCTAGAATTCTGTCTATGGTCTCTTTACTTATCATGTTTCATAAGGAAGCTTTTAAAGCCAACAGCTCTTTTAACCTCCTTCAATGTTGCTGACGCGCTCTCTCTGGCAATCTCGGTACCTCTTGTGATAACTTTAGCCAGGTAGTCATCGTCTTTATATATCTCGTCTATACGAGCTTTTATTGGAAGAGTCTGGCGGCAAATATCTTCGGCAAGCTGTTTTTTAAGATCGCCGTACCTGATTGAGCAGTTGTTGTAGCTCTCTTTAAATCTCTCTACGGTATTCGGATCAGAGACAATTTTTAAAAGAGTAAACAGATTGGCTATGGAGTCGGGCATTGGTGAGTTTGGCTCTGTAGGGCCTGAGTCGGTTACTGCCTTCATGACCTTCTTTCTAATGGTTGCCTCATCGTCGCAAAGATAGATTCCGTTCCCTTCGCTCTTACCCATCTTTCCGCTGCCATCAAGTCCCGGAACCTTAATAAGTTCATCTCCAAAATTAAAGGCCTTTGGTTCGGGAAAAACTTCGGCGTCGTAAAAGGTGTTAAATCTTCTGGCCAAAACTCTGGCCATCTCAAGATGCTGCTCCTGGTCTTTTCCTACGGGAACCAAATTGGCCCTGTGTATGAGAATATCTGCAGCCATCAGTACCGGGTATGTTAACAAACCCGCATTTACATTGTCGGGTTGCGACCTCACCTTGTCTTTAAAGGAGGTGGTGCGTTCAAGCTCACCTTTATACGAGATCATATTGAGAAGAACATACAGCTCAATAATCTCGGGGACATCGCTCTGAACAAATATTGCCGACTTCTCGGGATCTAGCCCCGAGGCCAGATACTCTGCAAGAATAGTTTTAACTCCCGCATGAAAATCGGCAGGGTGCGGGTGGGTTGTTAATGAGTGCAGGTCTGCTATAAAAAAGAAGCAGTTATAGTTATCCTGCATCTTAATGTAGTTTCTAAGTGCTCCGTAGTAGTTGCCAAGGTGCAAGTGTCCGGTGGAACGTATACCGCTCAGTACTATCTCCATCTCTGAATGACTCTGTTTAATCGTTGCTTTCTAATAACTTCAAACGTATCTTCTGTTCAATCTCCTCCATTAGAGTAGGGTTGTCCAATATAATCTGCTTAACCGCATCTCTTCCCTGCCCAAGTCTGGTGTCGCCGTAGCTGAACCACGATCCGCTCTTCTTAATAATATCAAAATCTACCCCCAGGTCTATTATCTCTCCAATTTTAGATATACCCTCACCGAAGACAATATCAAACTCGGCCTTTTTAAATGGTGGAGCAAGCTTGTTCTTCACAATTTTGGCTCTCACTCTGTTCCCCGTGGCCTCCTCTCCATCTTTGAGCTGGGTAATTCTTCTTACATCAACCCTAACAGAGGCGTAAAACTTTAATGCGTTACCGCCTGTTGTGGTCTCGGGGTTGCCAAACATAATACCAATTTTGTCTCTAAGCTGATTGATAAAAATGCAGCATGTATTTGTCTTGCTTATGTTTGCAGTTAACTTACGAAGCGCCTGGCTCATTAATCTTGCCTGAAGCCCCATCTTTGAATCTCCCATCTCTCCCTCAATCTCTGCTTTTGGAGTTAAGGCAGCCACCGAGTCTATAACAATAACATCTATTGCTCCGCTTCTAATAAGATGATCTGCAATCTCCAGGGCCTGTTCTCCGTTGTCCGGCTGAGAGATAAGCAGTGTATCTACGTTTACTCCCAGCTTCTTTGCATATGTACGGTCAAATGCATGCTCGGCGTCTATTATTGCTGCTATTCCTCCGCTCTTCTGTGCCTCGGCAACGGCATGTATTGCCAGTGTTGTCTTTCCGCTTGATTCCGGGCCATAAATCTCAATAACCCTCCCTCTTGGGTATCCACCAATTCCCAGAGCATAATCTAGCGTTATTGAACCCGAAGGGATTGTTGAAACCTCCCATTTTGGCTGATCTCCCATCTTCATAACCGTGCCCTTGCCGTAGTCCTTCTCAATCTTATCTAAGGTTGCCTGAAGGGCTTTCAGTTTTTCGGGGCTTATACCGGCTCCCATTTTTACATCTTCACTCTCCTTTGCCATAATGATATAGTTTTAAATTCATGCAAAAGTAACAAATGATTTTCAAATTTCTCTAAATTTGCCAAATGAAAAAATGGTTACTAGGGTGCACTCAAGAGGAGCTTGCACAAATAACGGAAAGGTTGTCACTTCCAAAATATACAGCCAAACAAATAGCTCATTGGCTGTATGTTAAAAAGGTGAACCAAATAGATAAAATGAGCAACCTCTCGCTTGCCACTAGAGAAAAACTCTCAGAGGAGTATGAGGTTGGCGGCTTTGCCCCTATAACTGTTACAGAATCGGCCGACGGTACTAAAAAGTATCTTTTTCCATCACTCACCGGAGTCGAAGTAGAGGCGGTTCTTATCCCCGATTCTGAGAGAGCAACCTTATGTGTCTCTTCTCAGGCAGGATGCAGGATGGGCTGTAGGTTTTGTATGACCGGACGAATGGGTTTCGGAGGAGATTTAACCACGGGGGAGATATTGTCTCAGATAATGAATATTCAGGAGAGAGACGCTCTTACAAACATTGTTTTTATGGGGATGGGTGAACCGATGGATAATATTAGGAGTGTTTTAAAGGCCACAGAGATAATAACTTCTGAGCAGGGATTTGGGTGGAGTCCCAAAAGAGTAACGGTGTCTACAATTGGTGTGATGCCCCATCTTAAGACTTTTCTCGATAGCTCTAAGTGTCATCTGGCTCTATCTTTGCACAATCCATTCAATAATGAGAGGGTTGAGTTCATGCCCATGCAGAAGGCGTGGCCTCTGGATGAGATACTACAGCTTATTAAAAGCTACGATTTTACAGGACAAAGAAGGGTGAGTTTTGAATACATTATGTTCTCTGGATGGAATGATTCCAAAAGACACGCCGATGCACTAATTCGTATGCTCAAAGGTTTGGAATGCCGTGTAAACCTTATAAGATTCCATGAGATACCAAACTTTCAGTACACAACCTCTCCAATGCATATAATTGAAAATTTCAGAGACAAACTCAATAAGTTTGGAATAGTAACAACAATAAGAGCTTCGAGGGGCGAAGATATTCTTGCCGCTTGTGGAATGTTAAGCAGTAAAAAGGGAATATAAAAGAGATGAGTACTAAGAGTCAGTCCTACAGAGGGCTAACCTCACAAGAGGCAGAGCAAAGCCGTAATATCAATGGCAGTAATATTCTTACACCGCCGCCAAAGACTCCACTTTGGAGACTCTACATAGAGAAATTTAAAGACCCCATTATTAGAATACTAATATTCGCGGCACTACTATCTCTACTTATGTCTGTAAAGACAGGCGAATTAGTTGAGACTTTGGGAATATTGTTTGCAATATTTCTGGCAACAGGGATCTCTTTTTGGTTTGAAGCCGACGCCGGGAAAAAATTTGACCTTCTAAACAAAGTGAATGATACTGTAGCGGTGAAGGTTATAAGAGATGGTGCGGTTATCTCTATTGAGAAGAGAGAGGTTGTTAAGGGCGATGTTATAGTGCTTGATACAGGAGATGAGATTCCGGCCGACGGGGAGATTCTTGAGTCGGTAAACCTCACAGTAAACGAGTCGGCACTTACAGGTGAACCTCAAACCAGAAAAGGCACATTGGGGAGCTACCGGATGGGAGAACATACATATCCGGTAAACATGCTCTATAGAGGCACCTCGGTGCTGGAGGGTAATGCTGTATACAGTGTAACTGCCGTAGGTGACTCAACGGAGTATGGCAAGGTGGCGAGGAAATCTGCAGAGATGACCGATCAAAAAACACCTCTCAACAGGCAGTTAGAGGGTTTGGCAGGGGTTATCGGCAAGGTGGGCTTTGTAATTGCTGTTCTTACTTTTTTAGTGCTTTTTGTAAAGGATATTTTTCTAGGGTCGGTAAAATACAACTTTTCTCAACTGTGGACACTTATGTCTGTGATGATCACTCTCTTTGTTTTTCTGACGGTTGTATGGTTACCGCTTGTTTGGGAGAGGGCTGCCGGATCGGCTTATTTAAGTTGGAAAAGTACAACACTTGCCTCTCTCTTTACAGCCCTTCTGCTCTCGGGAGCAGGGTATGCTGCGGGAGTGAGAATCTTTGAGATGAGCTCTTGGATTGACGCAACCCACGCACTGAGCCTGTTTCGATATTTTATGGTCTCTGTAACGCTCATTGTTGTAGCTGTACCCGAGGGGCTTCCAATGGCAGTCACACTGTCACTTGCCCTTAGTATGAGAAAGATGCTCCTTACCAACAATCTGGTGAGAAAAATGCATGCAACAGAGACTATGGGGGCCACAACAGTTATCTGTACAGACAAGACAGGTACTTTAACCATGAATAGAATGATGGTTGCCGAGCACACCTTTGCAGAGACAGATAACCTCATCTATGAGAGTATAGCCCTCAACACAACCGCACATCTCCAATTGAAAGAGGAGGGCGAAATTAAATCATTGGGAAATCCTACAGAGGCGGCACTCCTGCTATGGATGAGCCAGAATGGATTTGATTACACTAAATTCAGATTGGAAAGTAATGTAGATGCCAGACTAAGCTTCTCTACAGAGAGAAAATATATGGCAACCTGCGCCTTCTCTAACCAGCTAAACAAACAGGTTATCTATTTGAAGGGCGCCCCCGAAATAGTTGCACTTTTATGTAACAATTATAGAGAGGAGACAACTCAAACGCTAAGTAACTATCAGGCAAAGGCAATGAGAACCTTGGGCTTTGCCTTTAAAGTTACAGATATGGTTTGCAGTGAAGAGAACATTGAGGAGATTGTTAAAGAGGGAGGATTCTCATTTCTTGGAGTGGTGGCAATTGAGGATCCATTAAGAGAGGATGCCGGCAGTGCTGTGGAGATGTGCCGATCTGCCGGGATAAAAGTAAAGATGATAACAGGAGATACACCCGGTACTGCAAGAGAGATAGCTTTGCGATTAGGAATTTTAACAGATGAACAGAAGATATCAGGTGTGATATCGGGAGTGGAATTTGCCTCCTTGAGCGATGAAGAGGTTCTTAGCAGGTGCGAATCAATAAATGTTATGTGCAGAGCACGTCCGTCGGATAAAGAGAGGTTTGTAAAGCTACTACAGAGAAATGGCGAGGTGGTAGCGGTTACAGGCGACGGAACTAACGATGCTCCGGCTCTAAACCATGCCAATGTAGGTCTCTCAATGGGCTCGGGTACTGCAGTTGCCAAAGAGGCGAGCGATATAACTCTCTTAGACGACTCATTCGGGTCTATTGTAAATGCGGTCCTTTGGGGAAGATCTCTGTATATAAATATTCAAAGGTTTCTTATTTTTCAGCTTACAATTAATGTAACTGCACTCTCTGTTGTACTGTTGGGATCGATATTTGGCAAGGAGATACCACTTACCATAACTCAGATGCTATGGGTAAATCTTATAATGGACACTTTTGCAGCAGGGGCTTTGGCATCTCTCCCGCCCAACAGAAGCGTTCTTAAAGATAAGCCAAGAAGATCTGATGCCTTTATAGTAACTAAGAGTATGATGTACGCCATTTTTGGCACTGCTATATCTTTTGTATTTATAATGATGGCTTTTCTGGGGGTTTTAGAGAGTAGGGGGGGAGATCTATCGTCATACGACCTCTCTGTTTTCTTCACCGTATTTGTTATAATGCAATTCTGGAACCTCTTTAATGCGAAAGCTTTTTTAACAGGAAAAAGTGCCTTAGCCAACCTGGTTGGTTCACGTGCTTTTCTGATGGTTGCACTGATAATAGTTCTTGGTCAGATTCTTATAGTTGAGTTTGGAGGGGAGTTCTTTAGAACAGTTCCCATCTCGTTTAAAGACTGGATTAAGATATTGATATATACATCTCCTGTATTGATAGTGGGAGAGTTGATAAGATTCCTGTGGTATAAACTAAACAAAAATAGATAATTATGAAAATCAGAATTATTCTGGCAATTGCCGTAATGACAATTTTGTCGTGCTCAAAAAAAGAGAGCTTTCCGGAAAGCGGTATTTGGAGAGGTGTTTTATTAACATCGGACTCAACGGAGATTCCGTTTAACTTTGAGATTAAACTCGGTGAATCAGATACTATTATTGAGATAATTACCGGGGATTACAGATATGAGGTGAGAGATGTTGTTGCATCGGGAGACTCAATTACCATAAAAATGCCTCTATTCAGTTCGCAGTTTTCGTTGGCATTTAGCCCGAAGCAGATGGTAGGTAAGCTTATCAGATCGTCTTATGAGATGCCTTTTAGCGCCGTTCAGGGCGAGGAGAGGAGGTTTCTTACAAAACACAATCCTATGTTGAATGTAACGGGAAGATGGCAGATTTTCCTTGGAGATAAGGAGTTGATAGGTGAGTTCACCGATGATGGTAATGCCGTAACGGGGTCGTTTTTGTCCCCATCGGGTGATTATCGCTTTTTCGAAGGAGTTGTAAGTGAAACGGGAGAGTTTATGATGTCTTGCTTCGATGGAGGGTTCATACGTCTTTTTAGCTGTAAGGTAGATGGAGACTCTTTGAGAGATATAAAGCTCCATTCGGGCTTCTCAACTATAGAGGAGGGATGGGGAGTGAGAAACGAAGAGGCAAAACTGCCCGATGCATATTCTGTTACAGGCCTTAAAAAGGGCTACTCAACATTAGGTTTCTCCTTTCCAAATCTAAAGGGAGAGCCGGTAAGTTTAAGTGATGAGAGGTTCAAAGACAGGGTAACTGTTGTTCAAATTAGTGGCTCCTGGTGTCCTAACTGCCTAGATGAGAGTAAGTTTTTTATGGAGATGTATAACAAATACAAAGGGGAGCTTGAAATTTTATGTCTCACTTTTGAGAGATCGGACGATTTTGAAACAGCAAAAAGAGAGGCGATGAAGCTGGTAGATGTAGCAGGAATTGAGTACGATGTGCTAATTACTGCTCACACCCCTGCCAAGGTAAAAGATGCTCTCCCCGAGTTGGACAATTTTAAAGCATTTCCTACCTCTCTTATAATTGATAAAAAGGGCGTTGTAAGGCGAATTCACTCGGGCTTTTCGGGCCCAGGAACAGGGATTCACTATACAAACTATGTAGAAGAGTTTACTAAATTCATAGAGAGCTTAATTGCCGAGTAGGCGAGAAGGGAAGTGGATAAAAACAGAGCATTAGATAAGATGCAGATAATCTGCTCTCAAAAAGAGCAGTGCGTGGGGGATATCAGAAAAAAACTTATGAGATATCCCCTCACATCAATTGAAATTGATAAAATTATAGAGACCCTTATTGAGAGTTCATTTATAGACCACAGAAGATATGCCAAAGCTTATACTAACGATAGTTTAAAACTAAAAGGGTGGGGAAGAGATAAGGTGAGATGGATGTTGCGTTCAAAAGGGGTTGAGGAGGAGTATATAGAGGAGGCACTTTTTGAATTCAGAGAAGATGATAGTGAGAGGATTACTGCATTGTTGCTTAGAAAGCTGGAGTCCTCCAAGAGAGATATAGACAAAGTACGACTTAAGACAAAGCTTATCAGATTCGGTCTCTCCAGAGGGTTTGAGTACCAAAAAGTGATAGATGCAGTAAACAAAATAATGGTTAACTTTGTCTGAATAAATAAAAATTGAATATGTTTACTACGGATCAATACAAAGAGATCCGTCAGCGGATTACTGCGCTGGGGAGGTCTCTTTGACATCGAAAAAAAGAGGGCAGAGCTAAAAGCCGGTGAAGAGAGAACACTCTCTGAGGGTTTTTGGAATAATCCAACAGAGGCCGAACTTTTTCTAAAAGGGGTATCATCTATAAAATTTTGGGTAAAATCTTTTGACGAAATCACCTCTCTTTGCGACGATCTGGGTGTTTTAGCCGACTTTGCCAAAGAGGATGAATCGGCACTTAGAGATGCAGAGATAACATTACAAAAGCTTAGCGAAAAGGTAGACGCTCTTGAACTTAGGAGTATGTTGGGTAATGAAGGAGATAATCTGGGAGCTATTCTTAAAATTAACTCCGGAGCGGGTGGTACAGAGAGTAACGACTGGTCCTCTATGTTAATGAGAATGTATGTAAGGTGGGGAGAGAGGAACGGATACAGAGTGCATATATACGATCTCTTGGAGGGTGAAGAGGCCGGGATTAAATCTGTAACTATTGAGTTTGAGGGAGAGTATGCATACGGTTACTTAAAGACAGAGAACGGCGTACACCGACTGGTGAGAATATCGCCATTTAACGCTCAGGGTAAGAGACAGACAACCTTCTCCTCTGTTTTTGTCTATCCTGCCGTAGACGACACAATTAACATAGAGATAAATGCAGGAGATCTGGAGTGGGACACTTTTAGATCTAGTGGTGCGGGAGGGCAAAATGTGAACAAGGTAGAGACCGGGGTGAGGGTGAGACACCTGCCAACCGGAATTGTGGTTGAGAACACAGAGACGAGATCTCAGATGGACAACAGACAAAATGCAATTAGAATTCTAAAGTCGCATCTGTATGAGTTGGAGTTGAGAAAACGCCGAGAGAGAGAGGCCGAGCTTGAGGGTCAGAAGATGAAGATTGAGTGGGGATCGCAAATTAGAAGCTATGTACTGCATCCCTATAAATTGGTTAAAGATATAAGAACAGGTTACGAGACAACAGACACACAATCGGTGCTCGATGGCGACCTTAATCTGTTTATGAAGGAGTTTCTTATGCAGAATTCTGCTGCAAAATAGTCTATAATTTAATAATAGAGAGAGATGGAATTTAAATTCAATGAGATGTTTCCCTTAGGGAAAGAGAAAACAGAGTATCACTTAGTTACTAAAGACTATGTATCTGTCTCAAACTTTGAGGGAGAGGAGATACTAAAGGTAGAAAAAGAGGGCCTTAGAGTTTTGGCAAAACAGGCAATGCACGACATAGCATTTATGCTTCGTCCCGAACATAACGAACAAGTAGCACAGATTCTAAACGATCCCGAGGCGAGTGTCAACGACAGAGCTGTTGCAATCACAATGCTGCTTAACGCAGATATATCTTCTAAGGGTGTTCTCCCATTCTGCCAAGATACAGGTACAGCAACAATAGTTGCCAAAAAGGGGCATAGAGTTTGGACAGGGGGAGGAGATGAGGAGGCGCTTTCTCATGGAGTTTTTGACACCTATACCACAGACAATCTGAGATATTCACAGACGATTCCTCTGGATATGTATACAGAGAAGAACTCAGGAAACAACCTTCCTGCACAAATTGACATCTATTCAACAGATGGCGAGGAGTATAAGTTTCTCTTTGTTGCAAAAGGTGGTGGATCGGCCAATAAGAGTTATCTCTTTCAGGAGACAAAAGCTCTGTTAAACCCTGCTACCTTGGAGAAGTATCTTATAGAGAAGATGAAGCTTCTGGGAACATCGGCGTGCCCCCCTTACCACATTGCATTTGTTATTGGAGGAACATCTGCAGAGCAGTGTATGAAGGTTGTGAAGCTTGCCTCTGCAAAATATTTAGATGAACTGCCTAAAAAAGGGAGTGACGCCGGGCATGCTTTTAGAGATTTGGAGATGGAGGCAAAGCTCTTAAAGGCGGCAAACTCTCTTGGTATAGGTGCTCAGTTTGGGGGCAAGTATTATGCACACGATATTAGAGTAATAAGACTCCCAAGGCACGGTGCATCCTGCCCTGTAGGGATGGGCGTATCCTGCAGTGCCGACCGTAACGTTAAGGCCAAGATAAACAGAGAGGGAATCTGGATTGAAACTCTAGACTCTAACCCATCTAGATTGATTCCCGAGAAATTCAGAAATATAAATGCAACTCATGCGGGAGGAGTAAAGGTAGATCTAAACAGACCTATGAGCGAGATATTAAAGGAGCTTTCGCAGTATAAGGTCTCTACCTTCTTGTTATTAAGCGGAACAATAGTTGTGGCCAGAGATATAGCTCACGCTAAGCTTAAGGAGAGAATTGAATCGGGAGAGGGGCTTCCTCAATACGTTAAAGACCACCCGATATACTACGCAGGGCCGGCCAAAACACCTGCAGGATATGCAAGCGGCTCCTTTGGTCCAACAACGGCAGGTAGAATGGATTCTTACGTAGATCTTCTGCAGAGCAACGGAGGAAGTATGATAATGATAGCCAAAGGCAATAGAAGCCAGCAGGTTACAGACTCATGCAAAAAATACGGTGGATTCTACCTCGGCAGCATTGGTGGCCCTGCAGCAATCTTAGCAAAGGAGAATATAAAGAGAGTAGAGCTTCTTGAGTACCCCGAACTTGGAATGGAGGCAATCTGGAAAATTGAGGTAGAGAACTTCCCTGCTTTCATATTGGTAGACGATAAGGGGAACGACTTCTTTAAGGGTCTTCTGTAATATCTAAAGTGGTTCGGTGTGGATAATTATTTGAGTTCCATTACCGAACCTCTTTCTTAATGACCACTCTATCTCTGTAGCTATATCGTGAGATCGAACAAATGTGATGCTTCTGTTTAATTTGATATGCACATCTATTGCGTAGATGCTGCCTATTTTTCTTGTTCTCAAATGGTGATAGGCCTGAATATCGGGGTGGTTGGTAAGAATAACCTCTATCTCCTCAACAACATCGGGGGGAAGAGAGCTCTCCAGTAACTCCCTTATGCTGGGCATGGCAAGGTCTATAGCTACCTTCATAATGAAAAAGCTCACGATTACACCTGCAATAGGGTCTAAAATTCTCCAAGACTCTCCAAGAAAAATGGCTCCTCCTATCCCAATAGTAGTTCCAAAAGAGGAGAAGGCGTCGGATCTGTGATGCCAGCCGTTAGCAATTACAGCATCGCTGTTAATTTTTTTTCCCTCAACAATTGTGTATCTGAAAAGTATCTCTTTAGAAATTATTGATACTATTGCAGCTGCCAGGGCAATATAACCGGGGGCCTCGGGTTGAACTCCCTTTAGGGCTGCCATTATACTTTTGCTTCCGTTTATAAGAACCCCTATTCCCACCCCAAATAGAACCAGTGAGATAATTAGGGTTGCGAATGTCTCAAACTTTCCATGACCATACTTATGATTTTCATCACTCTCTTTTCCGGAGATATTAACAAAGGCAATAACCACAATATCTGTAGCAAAATCTGATAGCGAGTGAACTCCGTCTGCAATCATTGCAGAGCTTTTCCCAATTATTCCGGCCGAAATCTTGGCCACGGTAAGAACAAGATTTACAAAAAAGCCGATTAAAGTTACCTTTTCTGCTATTTTTGTCCGATTATCTTTCATTGGCTTGGATCGTGTAAACAAAAGGTAAAGATATATGTTTATTTTGTAAAGTTTTATATGAAATATATGTTTTTTGTACTGGTTTTTTCGTTCATATTGTCTGTAAATGGGTATGTATTTTTAAGAGGATGGCAGGTAACACCACCCTCAACTTATGTAAGATTTATCTACTCTTTTATCTTCTGGGCTCTTACATCTCTTTTTATTATACGTATGGTTTACGGCGATACCTTTAATACCGCTACATCGTATTTAATCTCTTCAATTGCTTTTACTTGGTTTATTGCTGTTATATATTTTGCTATAGCGCTTCTCTTTATAGACCTCTTGAGGGTATTAAACCACTTTTTTGGAATTTTTCCGGCGTTTGTAAGAGAGAATATTTACACAGTTAAATATTTAAGCGCTATTATTATTGCCACTTCAGTCTCTTTAGTATTACTGTATGGAAACTATAAATTCCATAACCCTCAAGTTACGCGCCTCTCAATTAAAGTAGATAAACCAATGCCCCAGGAGGGTCTTAGAGTTGTATTGATGAGTGATATTCACTTAAGCTCGTACATAAATGGAGATGATCTTAGAAGATTTGTAGAGCTATCTAACTCTCAAAATCCTCACATTGTTCTCATTGCAGGAGATATTGCGGACAGAAATCTTAAACCATTACTGGATTGGGATGCACAATCAATTTTGAGGAGGTTAAAATCGGTTTACGGAGTTTATGCTGTGAGTGGAAATCATGAATTTTACGGAGGAGAGAGGGAGGAGATATACAGTTATTTAAGCTCATCGGGTATAAATATGCTCTTAGACTCGCTTGTGAATGTTGCCGGAGTAATTGAGATTGCGGGAAGAGAGGATAGGACCAACTTCAAACGGGACTCACTGGAGAAGATTCTCTCTAAAAGAGATGTTAATCTCCCGTTGATTCTTCTGGATCATCAGCCCTATCAATTAGACCAAGCAGTATCTAACAAGGTAGATATTCAGCTCTCGGGGCATACTCATAATGGGCAGTTCTGGCCGGTAAATAAAATCGTAAAAAGTATGTACGAACTTCCATATGGTTATATGAAGAGGGGGGATACCCATTTTTATGTAACTTCGGGGATTGGTTTATGGGGTCCAAAATTTAGGATCGGAACACTCTCAGAGATAGTATTGATTGAGATCTCAGGCAACGGATTGCCACTAAATTGAAAAATAATTATTATTTTAAAATAGACTGATTATGAAAAAAGTAACCCTGCTATTTGCTATTCTATTTTCCATCTCATTTTCACCGACTGTTAATGCACAGGTTTATATTCAACTATCGTTAAACGAGTATCTGGAGAAGGTTAGAAAGGGTAATGTTGATTATGCCGCCGAAAGATTAAATATAAAAATTTCGGATGCCGAGATAATCTCTGCTTCTGTATATGCCAACCCTGTATTCTCTTTTGGATATTATAACAATGAGTTGAAAAATATGCAGATGGGTCATGGCGGTGTTGCCGAGATCAGCAGAACTTTCTCTCCGGGCAGGAGAGATGCAGCCATCAAACTTGCATATAGTCAAAAGGAGCTTTCGGTTGCGGTATTGGCAGACTTCTTTAGATTGCTGAGAGAGGAGGCAACAGTTACATGGCTGGAGACTGTAAAGATGAGAGAGATTTATGAGATAAGAAGAAACAGTTACAGAGATCAGATAAAGATGATGGAGTCTGACAGCTTAAACAGAGGACACGATTATAACAGAGATTTGGATATAAAACAGAATAAAGTTGAGACAGGAATACTTTTTGGAGATATCATTGATACAGAGAATGAGCTGAATGCTCTCTATTTGCAACTAACAGCTTTTTGTGGGGTTGTTGGGATAGATACTATTTATATTCCCGAGAGGAGAAATATATGGAATAACAAAGAGTTTGTTCTAAAAAACATAGTGGATATTGCAGTAGAAAACCGTGCAGATATTCTTGCTGCAAAGAGCCAAATTAGAGTTGCAGACAGAATTATTAATTCTGCAAAAAAAGAGAGGATTCCCGAATTTGATCT
>CAYYAM010000003.1:17716-124325 GCA_964469965.1 uncultured Muribaculaceae bacterium
AAGCGAGAAGAGTACTACAACGGAGAGATACACCTGATTGAAGTTCTAGATGCTCAAAGGAGTTACGACAACCTTTTACTCTCATTTTATGGAGCAATTTATGATAAATCGCAAGCTCTTGTTAGACTGGAGTCGGCTATGGGAGTGTGGAACATAGAGTAAAACTACCAGCTCCCACCAGCACCGCCTCCCCCAAAGCTGCCACCACCGAATCCTCCGAATCCTCCTCCGCCAAAG
Organism: uncultured Muribaculaceae bacterium; assembly: GCA_964469965.1. Classification (GTDB taxonomy): domain Bacteria; phylum Bacteroidota; class Bacteroidia; order Bacteroidales; family UBA932; genus Bact-08. The sequence continues at coordinate 17,954 of CAYYAM010000003.1, forward strand.
CTGCCGCCACCACCAAAACCACCCGATCTTCCACCTCTTCCGGAGCTTAACAGAGAACCCAATATAAGCAGATCGAGTGCACTGGGACCCCTCTTTCCGCCTCCTCCCATATGTGTGCCGCCACCTTTTTTGCTAAGAAATAGTATAAAAAGAAATACAAGGAACAGAACCACCAGGGCTCCTATTGCCGAGCCCTCTTCTCCCGATGAGTACTCTTTATGGTTCACCTCTCCCGCTACGATGGGCATTATCACACCAAGAGCAAGGGTTATACCTCCGTAGTAGTCGTTGTTTTTAAATGAGGGAATCATTTCGTTCTCTACAATCCTTTTGCAGATGGCATCGGGTAGTACTCCCTCCAAGCCATAACCAACTGCAATAAACGCCTCACCTCTTTCACTTTCACTCTTGGGCTTTATGAGTATAACCACCCCATTATTGAACCTTTTGTCTCCTACTCCCCACTCCTCTCCAATTTGGTAAGCCATTTGCATTTTGTCCATACCATTAAGAGTAGGGAGTATTGCAATAACAATCTGATTGGATGTGTTTTGGGAGAAATCTACAAGTCTTTGTTCTAGCTCTGCTGTTTGCTGAGAGGTTAGGGTTCCCGTATTGTCGTTTACAAGGCGTGGAGGGGAGGGCCTAGGAGGGGTCTGAGAGAGCAATGTTAGCGGCAGTATGAGAAGAGCTGCTATTAGAAGTTTTGCTCTACTCGCCAAAAGATATTTCGTTACTCTGTTCATTTTTATCATCCTCTTTTAGGGGGAAGAACTCTTTTAGCTTCTCCCCGGCGATTTCTATTATTTTTACAAGTCCGGCTGCTGCACTCCCCTCTTTAAGGTGACTCATTAAGATATCTTTTTCGCAGTCCCAAAATCCTTCCGGAACAACCCTATCTATACCCAGATCTCCAATTATAGCAAACTTTCTAGACCTCCACGCGATGTATATAAGTACACCGTTACGTTCCTCTGTCTTGTGCATACCTATGAGGTTGAACACCTTAATTGCTCTCTCAATAGGGTCTCCTTTGCATATAGAGTCTATGTGCACCCTTATCTCACCGGAGGTACGCAGTTCGGCAGACTCAATTGCCTTTACCACAAGAGTCTGCTCCTCTTTTGTTAAAAAATCCCGGGCTGCCACCGCTTAAAATTCTACTACAGGGGCAACATCTGCACCCTCTTTTGCCTCGAAATACTCTTTTCTTTCAAATCCAAACATCCCGGCTAAAATATTCTTCGGGAATTGTCTTATTGTAGTGTTGTAAACTCGTGCAGTTTCGTTATACTTCTGCCTCTCAACGGTTATCCTGTTTTCGGTCCCTTCAAGCTGTGCCTGAAGCTCCAGAAAATTCTGATTGGCTTTAAGATCGGGGTATCTCTCAACTACAACCATTAGTCTGCCGAGAGCTTGTGATAACTCCCCTTGAGCTTCCTGGAACTTTTGCATGCTCTCCTGAGTCATTTTGGTAGGGTCTACAGTAGTTTGAGTAGCTTTTGCTCTTGCGTTTACAACCCCCTCAAGTGTTTCGCGTTCGTGAGAGGCATAACCTTTAACGGTTGCAACTAAATTAGGAATAAGATCGGCGCGTCTTTGGTATACATTCTCTACTTGAGACCAGGCCGTTGTAACCTGCTCCTCTTGTTGTACCATTTTATTGTAGCCGTTCTTTACCCATAAAAATGCCAATAATACTACACCGATTACTATTAACAGTGTAATGAGACCTTTAGAAAGTTTCATATTTTATAAATTAAATGTGATTATTATCAGTTGGCAGCTTTGACGCATCTGAGCGATGCCCCAAAGAAGCTCTTCTCTCCAAAATTGTATGGAAAATCTGAACTGTCGAAGTGGATAAACCTATACTCTCCATTGTTCGAATCTCTTTGCGATGCACTCCACCAAAACCCAAAGTTGTTGACGTTAGAAAAGCTCTTGAAATTATTGGAAGAGCTTCCGCCCGGAAGTGCATTCCATCCCGCAGTGTTTGACCTTGAGTTGTTTGGGCTATACTTCCAAATTGAGCTGCCGTTTAGCTTTGCATTAGCTGCCAATCTCTCGCCCAGCCCTTTCCAACTATTGTCGAAACCTATAGAGGCACCCCCTATTGAAGCTGCCAGATCTTCCCAATCTTCTCTTGTGGGTACCCTCCAACCCTGAGGACAAATTCCTTGAGGACCCCCCGCAAGCCCCGATGCGGATGTTCCACCGGTTGCCTCGTTCCATGTATACAGACGTCCGTAAATTTCTGATAGCGCCTCTTCAAAGTTGTACGGCTTTCCAGCACCCTTCCAGTTTAAATTAGATGTTAGCCAGTATAGCTTTCCTATTTTTTTGTATCCGTACTTTTTGCCGTCCCTTGAGTCTGTTACTGAGTCGACGCTAGTTATATATCCGGAGAAGCTTTCAGGCGATCCGGGGTTTATTACGGTAACGTTCTTTGTAAGAACTTTATTGGCATAATCGGCATGTTTCACAGTAAGAGTCACAGAGTAATCTCCATGTTTTATAGGGGCATAGATCTTCACTGTTTTCCCAAAAACGGAGTCGGCACTGAACCCGGTAGTTCCCCATCGGTAGGTTAACCCTGTAAGAGGTTCGGTTATGCCCGATGCCTCAAGATTTATCTCCTGACCTGCAATTAAGTATCCGGGTATGGTGTAAGTGAGAGTTCCCTGCATATACTGGGTTTTATCTGATTTTTTATCATCTTTCTTACACGAAGGGAGTACTATAGTTGACAGTAATAGGGCTATTGCCGGAATAATAACTTTATGCTTTCTCATGTTATGCTATCTGAGGTAGAATTAAGAGACAAAGATATGTTTTTTTATTCTAAATTTGTGCCAAAATGAACAACGGCCTTCGGTTAATGGCTAAATATTTAATTATGTCGATAAATTCACTAAAAAAGGGTGTAATCTATAAAGTAGCATTGGCCCTAATACTACTAACCTCAATAAATTCATGCAATAATATTGAGTATAAGACAGTAGACGGCTTTACACAAGGCACAACATATCATGTTGTTTATTCGGCAGATGTCCCTTTTGAACTGGACACCCTAACAGAGAAGATTCTTTTCCAAATAGATAACTCACTATCTGTTTACAATAAGAGCTCACTCATAACACGAATTAATAATGGTGAGCAGATAGAGGCCGACACTCTTTTTACTAATGTATTCAATAGATCGAGAGAGATTTACGATATCAGTGAGGGGCTTTTTGATGTATCTGCTGCGCCTCTGTTTAATATTTGGGGATTTGGATTTAAAAACAGAGAGAGGGTAACTCCTCAAGTTTTAGACTCTGCTTTGGCGCTTACAGGTATGGACAAAATTTGGATGGAGAATGGTTTTGTAGTTAGATCTGTTCCGGGGGTTACGCTAAATTTCAACGCCATTGCCCAAGGGTATACGGCAGACGTGATTGCCTTTGAATACGATAAGTTAGGGATTAAAAACTATATGATAGAGGTTGGAGGTGAGATTGTTTGCAAAGGTATGAATCCAAAGGGAAAGAGCTGGAGCGTGGGGATAGATAAACCCGAAAGCGGAAATATGATTCAAGGGGCAGAGCTTCAGGATGTGTTGCTTCTTTCATCGGGAGGACTGGCAACATCGGGCAACTATAGAAAATTTTACGAAGAGAATGGTGAGAGATACTCTCATACAATCAATCCTAAAACGGGATATCCTGTAAAGCATAACCTTTTAAGCGCAACGGTAATAGCGCAAGATGCAATGACGGCCGATGCCTATGCCACTTGGTTTATGGTTGTAGGGCTGGAGAGGGCAAGAGAGATTATTGAGTCTAGTGAGGGTATAGAGGGTTATCTCATCTACTCTCAAGATGGAGAATTTAAAGTGTATAAAAGCCCCGGAGTTAGGGTTAGAAACAGGGAGTAAGTATTGAAACAACCTAATAATTAAATAATATGAGCAGTAAAATAAACCGTCGCGATTTCATCCGCTCTTCTGTAATTGCTGGTGCATCTCTAGGGCTGGGTTTTGCCACGCATGGATTTATTAAAGCCAACTCCAGATTTGACACAATTATCAGAGGGGGAGTTATTTACAACGGAGAGGGTGGAACTCCATACAAAGCAGATATTGGGATTAAAGAGGGTAGGATAGAGGCCATTGCATCTTCGTTAGGAGAGAGTGCAGACAGGATTGTGAGTGCAGAGGGGATGGCCGTGTCGCCGGGATTTGTAGATATACACACTCATACAGACGATAACTTGATTGAAGCACCTTTGGGAGATAGCAGAATATTTCAGGGCGTTACCACAGATATAGGGGGAAACTGCGGTTCGGGGCCATTCCCGGGTAAAAAGTACCAAGATTTAGACTCTTTTTATGAAGAGATATCAAAAAAAAGGTTGGGTATAAACTATGGAACCTTTACAGGTCAGGGCTCATTAAGGCAGTTTGTTGTGGGCGACAACGATGTAAGGTGTTCTATTGAAGAGCTCGAGAGGATGAAGCAGATTCTTGCAATTCAAATGGAGCAGGGTTCGGTTGGCCTCTCGTGCGGACTCGAGTACACTCCGGGGTCATACGCAACCAACCCGGAGATAGCAGAACTATGCAAAGTAGTTGCCCAATATAATGGTCTATTTGCCATTCACATGAGGAATGAAGACGATAGGGTAGAGGAGTCTGTGGCAGAGGCAATAGAGATAGCAAAAAGCTCGGGAGTGCGTCTGCAGATATCACATCTTAAGGCACAAAATGCTGCCAATTGGCATAAGGCACCAAATTTGATTAAACTTATAGAGAGGGCAGAGAGTGAGGGTGTGAACATAGCATTCGACAGGTACCCTTACACTGCATTTTCTACCGGGATGTCCTCTTTTATACCTCTTGATATGAGGCAGGGAACAAAAGATGAGATCATTGCCCGTCTAAAAGATAAGAGTACCTCACAAAAGATTGGCGAGTACGCAATATCTAGAATTAATCGCCTTGGCGGGCCTGCAAATGTTGTTGTTACATCTTGCAAGCAAGAGAGCAACAAGTTGTACATAGGGAAAAACCTTGAGGAGTGCTCCTCTTTGAGCTCTAAGGGTGTTTGGGATTTTATTAGAGATCTACTAATAGAGGAGAATGTGTCTGTGAGCATAATTGGATTTGCAATGACAGAAGATAATGTAAAATTATTTCTTTCACACAGACTTGGAATGCCGGCATCGGACGGAAGTGTATACTCTCCCTATGGTGTGTTAGGTAACACAATGCCCCATCCGCGCTCATATGGAACATTTCCTAGATTTTTAGGAAAATATTGTAGAGATCAAAATATTATCTCTCTCCAAGAGGCGGTTAAAAAGTGTACCTCATTACCGGCATCGCGTATAGGGTTAAAAGAGCGAGGATCTCTCATTCCGGGATACTTTGCCGACATTGTTGTGTTTGATCCATTAAAAATTGAAGATAAAGCAACCTTCGACAATCCTCACAGGTTTGCCGAAGGTATTTGTGATGTGTTTGTTAATGGAGTATGGAGTGTTTCAAACGGTAAAGCAACCGGAGAGTCGGGCGGAGGTGTTTTAAAATTCAATCGCTCTTAAGCTTTTTTGAGACTGAAACATATCGTTTATATTGGGAGGGCGTAATGCCCTCCCTCTCTTTAAAGTTCTTTACAAAGTTTCGTCTGCTGCCAAACCCGCAGGCAATTGCATAATCCTCTACCCCCATAGTGGGATCTCTCTCAATAATCTCTTTTGCGAAATCAACTCTAAGCGAGTTGATATAACATGGGAAAGACTCCCTTTTTATACTGTTTACCGCCTTTGAAAGATAGGTTCTGTTTGTACCTACCTCTCTGGCAACACAATCAAGAGTTAATTGGCTTTGAGAGAAGAGCTGCTTCCTCTTGATTATTTCATCGGACTTTTTTACAATTCTCCTGCTCTCATCACTTGAGAGCTCAAAGCTCTTCTCCTTTATAAACAGCGATCCTATAAAGTTTAAAAACCTCATCTCCCTTTAATTAATTGTTCTTTGCACCATTCAGCCGGAGATTTACCCGAGAAGAATTTAAATGCAATATTGAATGTGGCCATGGAGCCGAATCCCGACATTTGACAGAGTTGTTTTATAGAGAGCTCTGTGTCTGAAATAAAAATCCTCTTTGCCTCCTCAACTCTATGATGGTTTACAAACTGATTAAAATTACAGTTAAAACAGTCGTTAATTATTCTTGAGAGATATGTTTTGTTAGTATATAGGTATAGGGATACCTCATTAATTGAGAGATCTTTTCTAAGATAGGGCTTCTCTTGAGTGAAGTATGAAATAAGTCTCTCTTTAATTGCTTCACTCTTTTTCTCGCTCCAAATATCTCTCGCCTTGAACATATTTTCTGAGTCGCCGATTGAGCAAAAGCTCGGTACTCTATTATCTTCGATTTGCTCTCTGATTATGGTTAAAATGAAGATAATAATATTTGCAATGTAAAGTAGTGCTCTCATTGCCTCTCTTCTGAGAGCCCCCTTATCAATTAAAATCAGAGAGATTAATAACAGATAAATCAATATTGAAGAGAAAAGAATAAACCTGTCGCTCCTCTCTTCTCTCTTGATGAGCACAAGATAAGAGAATAAAAGGTGACCGGCAGAGATTACTAATGCTACAGCTAATGCAACAGCGTAGAAGGTTTTTGTGTGATTAATTTGATTAACTCTGCTAAGCAGAATAACAGATACATTAATTATAAGAGTTGTGAGCACAACCCAAAGGGCTTTTTTTGTTGGTAGTTTAAGTAAATTGTCTGTCTGTAAAAAATATATCAGAATAGGAAGATAGATAAGTGTAGAGTTAAATATTAACAGGTACTTAACCCCATCTGTAAAATACTCGGTATTTTCGGGGAAAGCCTGTTTTACTAGAATAAGAATAGTTATTGAGAGAAATGATACAGAGAGTGGGGCATTTAGTGAGTTTGCATAATTTGGAAATTCCGGAAACTCCTTTCGTCTGTAAATTAAAAATAGATAGTAGAGAGCAAACAGTAGTGAGATTACTGCCACAAATGAACCTGCTCCGTAGAAGATCTCGCTAAAAAATGAGTTGTTAATCATAGTGATAAATTTGAAGTTTTCACTTTCAAACATAAACAATATTTATCGATTAACAAATTAAAAACCTACTAATAAGTGGATTGTATTATTATAGATTATTATTTTTACAAAATTAGTTTTTGTTGATTTTTCTAATCACTTTTTAATCTGCTCAAATCCCTCTCCGTAAACACCCATTACGTTACCTACAGACATAAAGGCGTTTCTATCTACCTCTCTTACGACTCTGAATACATAATTGCTCTCGGTACGCCTTACTATTACCATTAGTATCTTACCCTCCCTTTTTGTAAACCAACCCATTCCGTCTATTACTGTTACTCCTCTACCTATAGAGGTGATCTTCTCGGCAATCTCTTCATATTTTCTTGAAAAGATAAATATTTGGATAGATTGTCTTGCTCCGGAAATAATTAGGTCTATTGTGTAGCTTGTTACTGCTATGAGAACATAGCCGTATATAATGATTGCCACCCGCTGCCCGATTGTCTCTTGAGACGGCATTGCTATAGAGCTGGCAATAATAAGAATATCCATCATCAATATTAGGCGACCCGGAGAGATATTCCTGTACTTATTAATAATGAGTGCAATAATATCTGTTCCACCCGAGCTTCCCCCCTGAGTGAATGTTATTGCTATCCCAGATCCTGCACATGCTCCGCCAATTATTGCAGATAAAAGCTTTCCGTTGCCAACAGCAATATCTTGTATCAGTTCGGCAGGGATAACGTCTGGGAGAACCTTCAAAAATACAGTTCCTGCAATAATGGCAAAGACTGTTTTCAGTCCGAATGCTTTTCCCAGTACCTTTAGTGCTATTGCTAGCAGAACAGCATTAATCAAGAAAAAAGAGTAGCTAACGGGAAACCCGGTTACATAGTAAAGTATTGCAGAGATACCGGTTACCCCTCCCCCTACTAATCCGTTAGGTATAAGGAACATAACCCATCCAAGTGAGTAGACGAGCAGTCCAAAAGCTATTATTGTGTACTCCTTTATCCCTCTGAGGAGTGTTTTTGTTTTAACTTCCATGATATTTTTCCTCCTTTTATCTGGTCAAATCCTTGACCGTAAACACTTGTAACGGTAGACACTGTCATAAATGCATTCTTGTCTGTCTCTTTGATTATCTCGGTAATCTCTGGTAGTTGAGATTTTCTCATTACTATTACAAGAACCTTGCTTTCGTTCTGAGAGTACCAGCCCATAGATGTGAGTGCTGTTACTCCTCTCTTCATGTCTCTATTTACCCTCTCTGCAATCTGAGCATACATAGATGAGAAGACCATCACCTGAACAGATTGCTTATTACCGGTTAGAATCATATCTATTACATATGAAAAAGAGACCATCTCGATATATCCGTAAATTACATCTGAGAGCTCTTTCCCGGGAATAAAATAAACCGACCCTATGATAATGAGGTCGCAATAAAGAAACACTCTTCCCGGAGAGGTCTCTCTGTACTTTGCAATTATAAGGGCTATGATATCGGTACCTCCGGTGCTTCCTCCCTGCATGAAGATCATTCCTATTCCTATGCCGCTCATTGTACCTCCGATGAGAGCATTGATTAACTTGTCTTCTATATCTGATACCCATGGAATGAGTGGCAGGAATTCAAACATCAACGCAGCCAGAGTTATACAGTATATGGTCTTGAATCCAAAAGCTTTGCCAAGTATAAGAAAGCCAATCAGAAGAAGAATTCCGTTGATAATGATATATGAGTAGGCAACTTCGAATCCTGTTGCATAGTTTATTACGGATGCAAGACCACTTACCCCTCCGCCGGCAATCTGATGAGGTATGAGGAAAGCCGTCCAGCTGAAAACAAACACGAATAGCCCTATTGTCATTATTAAATAGGACTTTATTGTTTTAAAAACCATACTGTTCATTATAGATTATTTAGAAATATTCTGGCTCTGGAAAATGTAACGGCAGATCCTTTAATTATAACCCGCCCCTCTTCGTCTTTCAAAACACACTGAAGAGTTCCACCTCTTGTTGAGAGTTGTTTTGCAAGCATCACCTTCTTGCCAAGTCGTTTTGACCAATAGGGGGCAAGTGTGCAGTGAGCAGAACCTGTAACGGGATCTTCGAGAATTGTGGCTTGTGGGGTAAAGAAACGAGATACAAAGTCACTGTCGTCTCCCGGAGCTGTGATAATTACCCCTCCTGGATTTATATTGATTTCGTCGAATATACCTCTGTCTATCTCTATGTTCTCTATCTCCTCTCTCTTGTTGTAGACAAGCATGTAGTCTCTGGCTTTGTATACCTCTGCAGGTTTAAGACTCAAGCTGTCGTAGATCTCAATCGGAAGGGTAGATTTTACCCCCTCTCTTATTGGGAAGTCAAGAAGATATTTGCCGTCTTCTGCAGCTACTTTAAGATCGCCCGACATTGTTTTAAATACTACGCTATCCAGATTTACCCCATATTCACTGAATAGAACGTGGGCAGAGGCAAGTGTTGCGTGGCCGCAGAGATCCATCTCTATGTCGGGGGTAAACCAACGAAGTCTGAACGCCTCTCCCTCCTTGAGTAGGAAGGCCGTCTCGGGAACAGCATTCTCTTTGGCAATATTCATGAGCATGAAGTCGGGAAGACTCTCTTCCAACATTACAACAACAGCAGGGTTTCCTGAAAAGACCCTGGTTGTGAAAGCATCTACCTGAAATGACTCCAGTATCATTAGCAAACTATATTAATAATTTTCTTTGGGACAACAATAACTTTTTTAATTGAGGAGCCGGCAAGGTATCTTTCTGTGCTCTCATTCTCCCTTACTGCCTGCTCAATTTGAGATGGGCTAAGAGTGTTTGGAAGGGTAAGTTTATACCTTAGTTTGCCGTTAAATGACACAGGGTACTCAAACGAGTCCTCTGTAGTATACTCCTGATTATATTGAGGAAAGGCCGCCTGAGAAACAGATCCGCTGTTGCCCAACCTATGCCAGAGCTCTTCACTTATATGTGGTGCAAACGGAGAGAGCAAGACAACCATTGGTTCAAGAATTGCTCTTTTGTTGCAGTTTGTCTCATATAGCTCGTTGAGTGCTATCATAAAAGCACTCACACTTGTGTTGAATGAGAAATTTTCAATATCGTCCTGCACCTTCTTAATAAGCTTGTGCAGGATCTTTAGCTCTTGCGGTGCAGGAGTCTCTTGAGATACTTCAAAGTTTTGATTTTTAAAGAATAGTCTCCAGAACCTTTTTAGGAATCTATGCACTCCATCTATGCCATTAGTGTCCCATGGTTTTGATTGTTCCAGTGGGCCAAGAAACATCTCGTACATTCTTAATGTATCTGCTCCGTAGTTGTCGCAGATTATGTCTGGGTTAACAACATTGAACATAGATTTACTCATCTTCTCTACAGCCCACCCACAGATGTACTCGCCATTTTCAAGAACAAATTCGGCAGTTGCAAACTCCGGCATCCATTTTTTGAAGGCCTCCAAGTTGAGACGATCGTTAGAGACAATATTAACATCTACGTGCATCTCTGTTGTGTTGTGCAGATCTTTAAGTCCATGTGAAACAAAGGTGTTTGTACCCTTTATTCTATAAACAAAATTCGATCTCCCTTGTATCATCCCTTGGTTTATGAGCTTTCTGAAAGGTTCGTTTTCACATATATGTCCAAGATCGAACAAGAATTTATTCCAGAATCTTGAGTAAATAAGATGACCGGTAGCGTGCTCGGTACCCCCTATATAGAGATCTACACTTCTCCAGTATTCATTTGCATCTTTAGATACAAGTGAGCTGTTGTTAGAGGGGTCCATATATCTAAGAAAATATGCGCTACTGCCCGCAAAACCCGGCATAGTGCTCTTCTCCAGAGGATAACCGTTGTAGTCCCAATCTTTTGCCCTTGCCAGTGGTGGCTCTCCACTCTCTGTTGGGAGAAATTTATCAATTTCGGGTAGCTCTAAAGGTAGTTCATCTAAACTTAGTGGGGTTGCTATACCATCTTTGTAGTAAATTGGAAATGGCTCTCCCCAATATCTCTGTCTGGAGAAGATGGCATCTCTTAGACGATAGTTGATCTTTTTTCTGCCTAAACCTCTCTTTTCTACCTCTCTCACAGCTGCCGGGATTGCCTCTTTAACTGTTAGTCCGTTAAGAAATCCCGAATTGCACATAACCCCCTCTTTTGCATCGAAGCTCTCATTGGAGATATCGCAACCCTCTATAAGAGGAATAATAGGGAGGTTAAAGTGTTTTGCAAAGAGATAGTCTCTGCTGTCGTGAGCAGGGACTGCCATGATTGCTCCTGTACCGTAACCGGCAAGAACATACTCTGCAATCCAAACAGGAATTCTTTCGTTTGTAAATGGATTGATTGCATAGCTTCCGGTAAAAACTCCGCTCACCTTTTTTGTGTCGGCCATCCTCTCCCTTTCGGTTTTTCGGGAGGCCTGTTCCAGATATTCTGCAACACACCCTCTCTGCTCTTTTGTTGTTAGTTTTTCAACCCACTCACTCTCGGGCGCCAATACCATAAAGGTTGCTCCAAATACTGTATCTGCCCTTGTTGTGAAAATTTCAATACTATATTCGGTACTACCATTAAAGACCCTAAAGAGCATCTCTGCACCCTCCGATCTTCCTATCCAGTTCTTCTGCATCTCTTTTAGAGAATCCGACCACTCAAGTGTCTCCAAGTCATTTAATAGACGCTCGGCATATGCAGAAACTCTTAACTGCCACTGCCTCATCTTTCTCTGTTCAACAGGATGGCCTCCTCTTAGTGAGAGTCCCTCTTTGACTTCGTCGTTTGCCAGTACAGTACCAAGTGCTGGGCACCAATTTACCGATGTTTCACCGAGGTATGCAATTCTGTATTGCATTAAAACATCTGCCTTGGCGTTTTCACTCATCTCTCTCCACTGCTCTGCCGTGAAGAATTGAACCTCTCCACAGGCGGCAGGAACATCTCTGTTGCCCTGTTTTTCAAATATATTTATAAGCTCCTCTATTGGGGTTGCCTGATTGGTTTTGTTGTTGTACCAGTGTGAAAACATTTGAATAAATGCCCATTGAGTCCACTTATAGTATGAGGGATCGCAGGTTCTTACCTCTCTCTCCCAATCGTATGAAAAGCCAATTCGGTCTAACTGCTCTCTATATCTGAGGATATTCTTTTCGGTTGTAATAGCAGGATGCATCCCTGTTTGAATTGCATACTGCTCAGCTGGGAGTCCAAATGCATCGTATCCCATGGGGTGGAGCACATTGTAGCCCTTGAGTCTTTTGTATCTAGAAAATATATCGCTGGCAATATATCCTAAAGGGTGCCCCACATGAAGCCCCGCTCCTGAAGGATAGGGAAACATATCCAAAACATAATATTTTGGTTTGGAACTATCTGTCTCTACTTTAAATGTTTGATTGCTTGCCCAATAGCTTTGCCAGTGTTTTTCAATCTCAAGAAAATTATACTCCATTTTGTAACTTTTAAAACAGCCACAAAAGTAATAAAAAAAGCTATCTTCTAAGACGAAATTCTACAGGCAGAGATATTTTGGATCTTACCGGCTCTCCTTTTAAAACAGCCGGCTTCCACTTTGGGGAGGCCTTTACTACCTTTACAACTTGGGCGTCCAGCTCTTCGTCTATAGATTTTTCAATCTCTACATTGGACACCTCTCCATCTCTCTCTACAATAAACGATACTATTACCCGTCCTTGAATACCTTTATCTATTGCAGAGGTGGGGTATTTCAGGTAACGGTAAATCCAGCTGTTGAGGAATTTTGTCTCATCGCCTTTCATAAAAGATGCAACCTTGTCTACCTGGTTTCGGTTATAGACTCTTTTACTATCCAATGTTTTAACCGAATCATTGGCAAAAACCGTTCGCTCCAGCATACTCTCTGTGTTTGCGGAACTCTTTACCAGATTATAGACATAGTTTGCTATCTCCTCCATAAGAGAAAAGTTTAGCTTATCCGGGGTGTCTTTAGGGGTGTGGTAATCCCGATGTATTTGGGTAGTTAAAAGTACAGTAGGTATGCCTTTAGATGCAAACACCTGGTGATCGCTCGGGAAGTAGTCTGTTGCATGAATCTGCGGCGTAATCATAAGCGGCAAATCGGATACATCTCTTAGCATTGTTATTAATTGAGTGTGTGGAACTACAGTATATGCACTCACTTTGTCTCTGTTTAACCCTCTTCCAACCATATCTAGATTTACCATTAGTGATATTTTATTGATATGGGCAAAGGCCCGGTTAGCAAAATACCACGAACCTACCATCCCTCTCTCCTCTGCACCAAATGCCACAAACATAACAGATCTCTTCAGTTGGAAAGCACTTTCACGAATCATAGAAGCCACCTCCAGCATAACGGCTATGCCCGAAGCGTTATCGTCTGCACCTCTGTATATAATTGTAGAGTCTCTACCATTAACGGTAATCGAGCTCTTTCCAAGGTGGTCGTAATGTGCTCCTACAACTATGTACTCATCTTTGAGAACCTTATCCCACCCCTCCACAATGGCAACAACATTTTGGGATTTAATTGTGTCTCCCGAACCTACAATAAGAGAGAAGTCTTGTCCCGGTGAGGGGTAAAGAAGTGTTATGCCTCTTTTCTCAAACTCTTTTTGAATGTAAGCAGCCGTTTTTTGTTCGTAGATAGTGCCTGTAGCTCTTCCTCCAAGGGAGTCGGCCGTAAGAATTTTTACACTCTCTGTCATTCTTCTCACAGCTTCTGATTGTGAGAATAGCACTGCAGGCATAGTTGCGAGCAGTGCTATTAAGGTTATCAATTTTCTTCTCATGGTCTATACTCTGGTTGGCAGTACCTCTAGCCAGTAACCATCGGGGTCGCTTATGAAGTAGATGCCCATAGTTGGGTTTTCATAACAAATGCAACCCATCTCTGAATGTTTTTTGTGAGCAGCTTGGTAGTCGTCTGCTCTGAATGCTAAGTGAAACTCATTGTCACCCAAATTGTATGCTCTGTCCCAGTCTCTAAGCCATGTCAATTCTAATTGATGAGCCGAGCTGCCGTCGGAGAGGTATACAATGATAAAGGAGCCATCTTCCGGCACTATCCTTCTTACCTCCTGAAGCCCCAATGCCTCTTTGTAGAAAGCAAGACTTAATGATAAATCTTTAACATTTATGTTATTATGAGCGAATTTAAACATACTATTTTTTATAAAAAGGTGTCTTAACCACCTGTGCTTTTAATAGCTTATCTCTAACTTTGATATAGATATCTGTTCCTGTTTTTGCGAACTCGGGCTTTACATATGCCATACCAATAGGTATTTTAAGGGCAGGAGCCATAGTCCCGGAGGTTACTACACCAATTTCTGTGCCATGAGAATCGCACACAGAGTATCCGTGCCTTGGAATACCTCTCTCTAACAGTTCAAACCCGATAAGTTTTCTGGATAAACCTTCTGTTTTTTGTTTTAGAAGTGTCTCTCTGTCTAAAAAATCTCCCTTCGCTTCACTGAATTTAGTTATCCATCCCAATCCGGCCTCTATTGAAGAGGTGGTATCGTCGATATCGTTTCCGTAAAGACAGAATCCCATTTCAAGGCGCAGTGTGTCACGTGCTCCCAATCCGATAGGTTTTATATCGAACTCTTTTCCGGCTTCGAATACGGCACTCCAGAGAGTGTCGGCATCTTTATTTGAGACATAAATCTCGCATCCTCCAGATCCGGTGTATCCTGTGATAGAGAAAATAGCATTTTCAATACCTGCAATATTTAACTTTTTGAAGGTATAATACTCCATATTCTCTACATCTGAATCGCAAATCTTTTGCATTGCCTTTAAAGCATATGGGCCCTGAATCGCAAGCTGACATATCTCATCTGATGCGTTATAAAGCTCTTTGCCGGGTGTTAGCCCAAAACGGGGAGCAATTGACGAGAGGTGATTAAAATCTTTATCTACATTTGATGCGTTTACAACCAGCAGATATGTTTGGCTATCTATGCAGTATACTAGTAAGTCGTCTACAATTCCTCCATTTCCGTTTGGAAAGCATGAGTATTGCACCTTTCCCGGTGCAAGTACAGATACATCGTTGGAGGTTGTATACTGGAGAAATGCCAAAGCATTAGGACCTTTAACCCAAATCTCTCCCATATGGGATACATCAAACACCCCTACTTTCTCTCTTACGTGATTGTGCTCCTCATTGATTCCAAAATATTCCACAGGCATATTGAATCCTGCAAAAGGAACCATCTTTGCCCCCAACTCAATGTGTTTGGCAGTAAATGCAGTTGTTTTCATTATCTTTTAATTGTTTTTAATGTGCAAATTATGATTAGTGTCGTATACCCAAACATCGTCTGTTCCAAATCCCTGGTCTATAAGTTTGTACATCTCTGTTAAAGCTGTTGAGATATTTGGATATCCGGCAGCAGAGACTACTCTGAAGCCATTTTTAAAATCCATTGTGGAGGGAGAGTACCCTTTTTTTCTCAGATTCTCTACCATCCGGGTTGCGTTTGTGTAATCTTTAAAACTACCCACAATCACATGGTATCTGTTCTGAGTGTCTACTTTTGCAGGAGATTCGTCTCTTGAGGGTGCTGCAGTAGAGCTCCCCTTCTGCTCCGGAGTTTTAAGAGTATCTTTGCGGGTCAATTCAAGAGAATCACTGATAATCTTTTCGATTGAATCATTTATTCTACGTTCGGCCTCAAGCCTCTCCTGCTCTTTGCGTATTGCCTCCAACTGTTGGGAGGTGGCCATTCCCAGCTGAGATCTTACCCAGTCGCAGCCTGTAACTACCATTATGGCAGCCATGAGAGATATTATTGTTTTAGCCGTTCTCATAATTGATTAGTGTTAAGGATTTTTGTATCAATACAAAAGTAACATTTTTGAACAAAAGAGAAAAATAAAATGTATATTTGGTGCCTATACTTAAAAGTGAAGAGAGATATGCCCACATTGTACGAACAGTTTAAGTCGATTGTAAATTTCACCGACCATGTAGACATAGAAGGTACTACAGAAAACATCAAGAAGAGTATTATTTTCAAAGGCCCCAATGTGTGGATTCTGGCCTTTGCTACCATCATAGCATCGGTAGGGCTCAATGTTAACTCTGTGCCGGTTATCATAGGCGCCATGTTGGTATCTCCGTTGATGGGCCCAATAATGGGAACCGGACTGGCAATAGGAATCAATGACTCCCAGTTGCTGCGTAAAGCCCTAAAGAATCTCTCAATTATGGTTCTGATAAGCATACTTGCCTCAACTGCGTACTTTTTAGTCTCCCCTTTGGCATTGGCCGAACCAACCGAATTACTGGCAAGAACAAGACCAACAATTTATGATGTGTTTATCGCTTTTTTTGGTGGTTTGGCAGGGATTGTTGAAAGTTCCAGAAAAGAGAAGGGCACTGTGATTGCCGGTGTGGCAATTGCTACAGCCTTGATGCCCCCTCTCTGTACTGCAGGGTATGGATTGGCTAATGGCAACATAAGTTATTTTGGTGGAGCAATCTATCTGTTTACAATAAACTCTCTGTTCATTGCACTTTCAACATTTATAATTATCAGATATCTTAAATTTCCGTTTGTGCAATTTGCCGATCCTGCAAAGCAGAGAAGGGTGAGGCGCACAATCAGTCTTTTTACCCTTCTTATGATAATTCCAAGCATATATACAGGATTTATAGTGATTAGAGAGAACTCTTTTAATCAGTCTGTAAAAAGATTTATTTCTGAGAATAAGAGCTTGGAGAACGGATACATATATGACTACAAAATTAACCATAAGGTTAAGCCCTCTCTATTGGAGATATCTGTTGCAGGCGAGAAGATGAGTGAGAGGCAAAAAGAGTTTTTACTGCAGAGAGTTGAGATGTACGGAATTTTTAGGTCACAGGTGGTGATTAAAGAGAATGCATACATAGATGCCGGTGAGAGGGAGCAAAATGTTGTAAAGAGCATTTTTGAGAGAAGCGATATAGAAATTGGTAAGAGAGAGGAGCAGATCAAGGAGTTGGAACTTAAGCTCGACTCTGTTCTGTCTCTTAAGATACCTTATGCTCAGATAACAGAGGAGATGCTGGCACAGCACCCGGGAATAGTATCTCTCTCTCTTGCAAGGGGGGCAGAGATTTCAACTGCGCCTTTCAGTTCTAAAGACCAGGTAGTTGCTTTAATAAAATGGAGAGAGCCGTTAAGTGACGAAGCTGTATTAAAACTTCAAAAATGGCTATCTGTAAGACTAAAAGTTGAGAACGTAAAAATAGAGCAAGTGAGATAAATTTTCATATTTAAAGATGATATGGTTTAAAGCTCTTATCCCTACTTTACAGCTACTCACTGCCTCCTTTCTTCCCGAGGCAGATACTGTTAAGATGCTGTTTTTGGGCGATCTCATGCAACACAAAGAGCAGTTGGAGAGCGCCTACACCGGGCGTGGGAAAAGAGATAACCCCTCTTCTTACAGCTACTCTAACTACTTTAAACACCTTAACACTTTCTTCCTGAGTTCAGATATTGTAGCTATAAATATGGAGACTACCTTTGGGGCACCTCCCTATAGCGGATATCCTGTGTTCTGCTCTCCCTCTTCTTTGGCAGAGGAGTGTGCAGCTCAAGGGGTTAACCTTTTTTTTGCTGCAAATAATCACTCGGCAGACAAAGGATCTAAAGGGATTGTACAAGGGATAGAGCTTTATAAACGATTAGGTGTAAACTATGCCGGGATTTATCTTAATAGAGAGGATGAGCTTAGCGGGTACCCCGTTGTAATTGAAAAGAGGGGAGTTAGAGTGGCTTTCTTAAATTATACTTACGGGACTAACGGAATTGTTGTGAAAGAACCATTAATTGTGAAATACCTTGTAAAGAAGGAGGTTGAAGCAGATATACAAAGGGCGGCCTCATTCAATCCTCATATTATTGTTGCTTGTGTTCACTGGGGAGATGAGTATAAGTTGGAGCCCTCTGCAGCTCAATTGGATTGGGAGAGATTTCTATATGCAAAGGGGGTGAATATAATTATTGGAGCACATCCGCATGTTCCGCAGGAGATAAAGGTTTACTACTCTATATTAGGTGAAATCAAAGGGATCACGGCCTATTCGCTTGGAAATGCAATATCTAACATGACAGCAAAAAATACCAGAATTGGGGTTATGCTGGAGATAAATTTAGTAAAAGGGGCAGATGGGAGAGTAACAATTTTAGAGCCCGCAGCTCACCCTATTTGGACATCGAGGCCCTCTTCAACAAAGGGATATTATACAATTATCCCGGTGAAACAGTATCTTAAAAACCCCAAACATTTTGGGATTGATGGAGAGGAGTGGCTGATAAGAAGTTATTATAATAAATTTTTTAAGAATGACAGATAAGATAATTGTACTGGAGGAGATAGATCCACTGGATATTTATGGGGTTAACAATAAGTTGATAGATAAATTAATATCATTCTATCCTAAGTTAAAGGTGGTTCCTCGAGGGAATGAGATTTACATAAAGGGAGATTCTTCTTACATTGAGAGTTTTGAGAAGAAAATAGAAACCTTGATTACAATCAGGAGGAGAAAGAGGAGTCTCAACGAAGACGATATTAACAGATTGTTTGAAAAGCAAACAGAGCTTAATACCGGGAGTGACGAAGATGAAAAGGAGAATATAATAGTATACGGAACCGAGGGAAAGGTAATTTATGCCAGAACTAAAAATCAAAAACGTCTGGTTGAGTGCTATTCAAAAAGTGATCTGATCTATGCTTTAGGCCCTGCAGGTACAGGTAAAACATATACAGCAATTGCATTGGCTGTTAGAGCTTTGAAGAATAGAGAGGTCAAAAAATTGATTCTAACCAGGCCTGCAGTTGAGGCTGGAGAGCGCTTGGGGTTTTTACCCGGAGATATGAAAGAGAAATTAGATCCATATCTTCAGCCCCTTTACGATGCTCTAAGAGATATGATTCCGCCCAAAAGACTTGCCGAACTTATGGAGGATGGGGTGATACAAATTGCTCCACTGGCCTTTATGAGGGGTAGAACTCTGGAGAGTGCATTTGTGATTTTAGATGAGGCGCAAAACACAACGCTGGGTCAGTTAAAGATGTTTTTGACCAGAATGGGAAACAACTCTAAGTTTATAGTAACAGGAGATGCAACTCAGGTTGACTTACCCAAAAAGAGTGACTCCGGACTTTTAAAGGGAGTAGAGATGACAAGGGGTATCAAGGGGGTTGCTGTGATAGATTTTGAAAACTGCGATATTGTGAGACACCCTATAGTATCAATGATAGTAAATGCATTCGAGAGTAATAATGAGTAGCGGCTTGTTGTTAACATTATACTGCCTCTTCCATAACTAAATCTACTCTAAGGTTAGACTTGATAAAATTTTGTCTATCAGGAGTGTTTTTCCCCATGTAAAATTCTAGAAGCTCCGGTATGTTATCGTCATTCCCCAGTCTTACTCTTTCGAGACGTATATTTTCTCCGATAAAATTACGGAATTCGTCGGGCGATATCTCTCCCAGTCCTTTAAATCGGGTAATTTCTGAATTAGTTCCAAGCTTTTTTAATGCCTTCTCTCTCTCTTCAGATGAGTAGCAATAATGGGTCTCTTTCTTGTTTCTTACCCTGAACAGGGGTGTTTGAAGAATATAGAGATGTCCCTGTCTGATAAGATCGGGGAAGAATTGTAAGAAAAACGTAATAAGGAGAAGTCTGATGTGAAGACCATCTACATCGGCGTCGGTAGCTATAACCACCTGGTTGTAGCGAAGGTTCTCCATATCTTCCTCTATGTTAAGGGCTGCTTGAAGAAGGTTGTACTCTTCATTTTCGTAAACTATCTTCTTGCTCATTCCATATGGGTTTTTTGGTTTACCCTTTAAAGAGAAGACAGCTTGAGTATAGATATCTCTACTCTTTGTAATAGAACCGCTGGCAGAGTCCCCTTCTGTTATAAAGAGCGTGCTCTCCATAGCTCTCTCATGCTTATCGCTATAGTGTATTCTGCAATCTCTAAGCTTTTTATTGTTTACATTTGCTTTTTTAGCCCTCTCTCTGGCAAGCTTCTGTATTCCAGAGATTGCCTTCCTCTCTTTCTCGGAATCTAAAATCTTCTTAAGGATAGAGTCTGCAACGTCGGGGCGTCTATGCAGAAAGTTATCCAGATGCTCCTTTATGAAGTCTCCTATAAAATTTCTGATACTTACTCCTCCGGGTGCAATCTCTTTGCTTCCCAATTTTGTTTTTGTCTGTGACTCAAAAACCGGTTCCAGAACCTTAATACTAACAGCAGCAATCATGCTCTGTCTAACATCACTAGGGTCGAAGTCTCTTTTAAAGAAATCCTTTATGGTCTTGGCAACCGCCTCTCTGAAAGATGCCAGATGTGTACCTCCTTGAGTTGTATATTGCCCGTTTACAAAAGAGGAGATACTCTCTCCATATTCATTGCCGTGTGTTAGTGCAATCTCTATATCCTCTCCTATAAGATGTATCGGTGAGTATAGTGGATCTTTTGTGAGAGATTCGTTTAGAAGGTCTAAAAGGCCGTTTTTTGAGATGAACTCCTTTCCGTTCAGTTTTATTGATAGACCTGTGTTTAGGTAAGAGTAGTTTTTTAACATACTCTCTATAAACTCCATGTTAAAGGAGTAGTTTCCAAAAAGCTCATCGTCTGCAGTAAAGGATACCAGTGTTCCGTTTTTTTCAGCCGATATAATCCTCTGCTCCTCTATTAAGTCGCCCCTGCTAAATTTTGCGAAGTGGCTCTCCCCATCTCTCCATGACTGTATGTAAAAAGAGACAGAAAGAGCATTTACCGCTTTAATACCAACTCCGTTTAACCCCACAGATTTTTTAAAGGCCTTACTGTCGTATTTTGCCCCGGTATTCATCCTGCTGGCAACATCAACCAAAGATGAGAGGGGTATTCCTCTGCCATAGTCACGTACTGTTACAACTTTGTTATCTATTGTTATCAAGATACTCTTACCATGACCCATGGCGTACTCGTCTATAGAGTTATCCATTACCTCTTTCAGTAGTACATATACTCCATCGTCGGGAGAGGAGCCGTCACCGAGTTTACCTATGTACATTCCCGGTCTTTTTCTGATGTGCTCGTTCCACTCCAGGGTCTTAATCTCTTTCTCTGTGTATGTACTCATAAAACTACATTTGTATTTAATGCAAAGTTAAAATTAATTCTGCAATCTGAACCGCATTGGTTGCCGCACCTTTTCTCAGGTTATCTGCTACTATCCACATATTGAGTGCTTTTTTGCAATAAAGATCTCTTCTTACTCTTCCTATAAAAACCGAATCACTCTCGCTGCAGTAGAGAGGCATAGGGTAGCTTATCTCTTCACCCTCTTCAATCAACTCTACACCCGGAGTATTTTTAAGTATAGAGAACACCTGCTCCATAGAGAAGTGGTTTTGAAAAACAGCATAGACCGACTCTGAGTGTCCTCCCATCACAGGCACCCTAACTGTTGTTGGAGATATTTTAATACTATTATCATTAAATATTTTATGTGTCTCATTTATCATCTTCATCTCCTCTTTGGTGAATCCGTTATGTGTAAAATTATCTATCTGAGGTATAACGTTTAAGTCTATCTTATATTTATATGCCTTCTCGTACGAGCTTTCTCTCTCCTCTCTCTCTGCACTAAGCTGCTCTATCCCCTTAATACCGCTTCCGCTTACCGATTGATAAGTAGAGACAATAATCTGTTTAAGTTTTAAGGTTTTATTAAGTTTGTTGAGTGCTGTTACCATCTGTATTGTTGAGCAGTTTGGATTGGCAATTATCATATCACTTTTGGTTAAAACCGTACTGTTTACCTCAGGGACAACCAACTTTACATTGCTATCCATTCTCCAGAATGAGGAGTTGTCTATTACTCTGCATCCCCTCTCGGCAAAAATTGGTGCCCAATATTCAGATACCGATGCTCCTGCAGAAAATAGTGCAATATCGACACCTTTTTCCAGAGCTTTGATAGGTGTTGTAACTTTGAGCAGTTTTCCGAATGCCTCTATCTCTGCCCCTTCAGATCTATCCGAAGCTACAGGAATAAGCTCGCTTAGAGGGAACGCTCTCTCTTCTAATACCTGTATCATTTTTCTCCCAACCAATCCGGTTGCTCCAACGATTGCAATTTTCATACTTTTACCATTGTATAATTAATATTATTTAACACAGGCCAGGATATCGTTCAGGACACCTCCTGCCGTAACTGTATTTCCCGCTCCTGCTCCTGAGATAGTAATGCCATTTGGGTAATTTTTTGTTATAATACGAACGCTATTGTCGGTTTCACAGATATTTGCAAAAGGATGCTCTCTTGGAATCTCTTTTAAGAAAACCTTTGCACCCTCTCTATCTACCGAAGCAACATATCTGAGGGTGCAACCCTTTGATGCAGAATCGATGTATCGCTTAGAGAGATCCTCTTCAGAAAAATCGGCGCTTTCACACACTACGTCTTGCTGTTCAAGATTAAATCCACACTCCCTGGCAACTATAACGCACTTTTTCACAACATCTGCTCCCGAAAGATCAATTTTAGGATCGGGCTCTGTATACCCCAACTCTTTTGCTTTTTTTACCAGCATCTCAAACGATTGTGTTAAGTTATAGCTGCTAAAAATATAGTTGAGAGTTCCGGATAAAATCGCCTCTACTCCTATTACCTGATCTCCACACTCTTTTATTCGTTTAATTGTGGAGATAATTGGCAGAGCAGCACCGGCAGTTGTTTCATACAGCAGACTTACCCCCAGAGAGCTACTCAACTCTTGAAGCTCGTTCCAACATCCAATTTCAGATGAGGGGGCAATTTTGTTGCAAGTAACAATATGGACCCCTCTGTTTATAAGTTCGGGATATAACGAGATTATTTTTGCATCTGCCGTACAATCGACAAACACTGCATTCTCATATTCTCCATTTGATATATGTTTTAAAAATAGAGAGTTGTCTAATAGTAAGCCATTTGCAACAGAGCTCTCGATTGAGTTGTAATCAAGACCATCTTTGTTTATAATAAACCCTTTGCTGTTAGATACTCCAACAATGACAATTTCGTATTTATTTTTATTTGGTTTTCTTTTCTCGTTATCAATAATCTTAATCAGTGCTTTGCCAATGTTACCGAAACCTGCAATGAATATATTTAATCTTCTTTTTGAACCGTTCCCGAAGAAACTTTTGTGAACCGCTTTTGTTGCTTTATCAAATTCAGAAGATGAGACTATTACAGAGATGTTTTTTTCCGATGATCCCTGTGCGATGGCTCTTATATTTACTCCGGATTGTCCCAGAGCTTCGAACATTTTTCCGCTTGTCCCCGATTGGTTTTTCATGTCATCACCAACCAGTGATATGATAGCAAAGCCCCTTTCGGCAATGACAGGATTTACCTTTTCCAATGAAATTTCGTATGCAAACTCCTCATCTACGCTTTTTGCAGCATTTGTGAGATTCCTCTCATCTATGGCAACACACATTGTGTGTAGGGAGGAGGCCTGAGTAATAAGGATAATATTTGTATTGCTTTTTGCCAACGCTGTGAAAAATCTGGATGAGTACCCCGGAATACCCACCATTCCACTCCCCTCTAATGAGAGAAGTGCAACTTTATTGCTTCCTGAGATTCCTCTTACCTTGCCTCTGCTCCCCGGGGGATTCCTCTCAATAATGGTAGATGGGCCGTTTGGGTTGAATGTGTTTTTTACTACAATTGGAATACCGGAAGCAATTGCCGGTTGTATTGTGGGAGGGTAGATTACCTTTGCTCCAAAGTGAGAAAGCTCAAGGGCCTCTTTATAAGAGATATGCTCTATTGTTTTTGCATCCTCAACAACTCTCGGATCGGCAGTCATCATACCCGAAACATCACTCCATATCTCAAGAATACGGGCATTAACAGCCGCTGCAAATATTGATGCTGTATAGTCCGATCCTCCTCTTCCCAGAGTTGTGGTCTTTCCATTATGATCAGATGCAATAAAGCCCGGAACAACAACTACTCTACTTCTGCCCGAGGATATAAATTTTTCAATTCTGTTGTAACTCTCCTTTGTATCTACAATGTTTTGTGAGTTATGTTTTAATGTTTTAATAAGTTCTCTTGAGTCTGCCCATATATTATTAACAGAAATTGAACTCAATTTGGCAGAGAGGATTGTTGTTGATAAGAGCTCTCCGTAGCCTGCAACCAAATTTGAGGAAGAGTGTGTAAGCTCCCCTACAAGATAGATACCTTCGCACACACCACTAAGTTCATTTAAATATCTGTTGCAGATATTTGTTGGCTCCGTTCTAAACTCAAAAGGGACGATTTCATCAATAATTTTAAAATGATCTTCGGCTATAGAGTCTAGCATCATTTTATAGGAGATATTTCTCTCGGAGGCAGCTTTTGCAATATTTAAAAGTTTGTCTGTACAACCTGCTATGGCAGACGATACAACAATAAGACTATCTGATTTTGACGCATCCTTGATTATCGTAGCTACAACTCCAAAATTTTTGGACCCCGATACAGATGTTCCGCCGAATTTAAGAACCTTCATATAGTTTAATTATTAGATTTCCTGGTTAATATTAAAAAAATTGGGGAAGCTCTTTAGTAGAACCCTCTCTGTTTGTTCATACTCTAATAGAAAGCCGTCGTGGCCGAATTTTGAGTATAACTTCTCAAATTTAGCACCTTTTATCTTTTTGCTAAGTATAAGTTGCTCCTCTTGCGGGAAGAGCAGATCGCCTTCAATACCGCAGATTACAGTGTCTGCTTTAACCCTGGAGAGGGCGTGATCTAAGTTCTCTCTCCCCCTGGCGCAGTTATGACTGTCTATACACTTTGTTAGATAGAAGTAGGAGTAGGCATCAAACCTAGATGAGAGCTTCTCTCCTTGGTATCTCTGATAACTGCAAGCTTTTGTTGCGTAAAGGGGGCTGTTACTCTCCTCCCCCTGAGTAATAGCATACCCTTGATATGAGCGGTAGGATAGGAGAGCAACAGCCCTTGCGGCCTCTAATCCTCTCTTTGGACAACTTGGATGGATCTGTGCTCTAAAGAGAGGGTCGCTCTCTATAGCCATTCTTTGTGCCTCATTGAATGCTGTTGCCCAAGGAGAGACCTTTGCGCTGCATGCTATGAGGAGTAACCGCTCTACAATATCGGGATACATTATAGACCACTCTAAAGCTTGAAAGCCACCAATAGATCCGCCTATCATCAGATCTATCTTATCTATACCAATGTATAATCTTAACAGATTATGCGCATTTACGGTATCTCTTACGGTTACTAACGGGAACTTTAACATTGGAGCCCTTCCTGTACTATCCTCTTTTGCCGGACCACTACTACCATAACACGATCCCAAAATATTTGCACAGATAATACAGTAAGTATCGGTATCCAGTAGTTTCCCTTTGCCAACAATCCCTTTCCACCATTGAGAGGGGTTAGAGTCGGCGGTTAGTGCATGACAAATCCAAATAACTTTTTTCCCTTTGCTACACCCTTCCGAGATATGATAGCACACTTCAAGATTGTCCAGTACCTCGCCACTTTCAAGTTTAAATGGCCGGTAATGTGAATAAACACCTCTCTCCATATCGAATTAAATCTTATTGAATGCTCTATTAAGATCGTCTTTGATATCCTCTATATTCTCTATCCCTACAGAGAGTCTAAGGGTATTCTCTCCTATACCTGCTGCTGCCAGAGCTTGTTTGCCCAGCTGAGCATGAGTTGTGGAGGCAAAATGGTTAATAAGGGTTTTGTTATCTCCAACATTTACTAAATGTGAGATTAGTGAGAGAGAGTTCGTGAATGTAGATGTACTTACCCTATCGCCTTTAATATTGAACGACAGAACTCCCCCAAAACCTTTTTTAAGATACTTGAGTGCCCTTTGGTGATTGGGGTTGAATTTGAGACCGGGATAGTTTACACTTTCAACTTTTGGATGCGCACTAAGCCACTCTGCAAGCTCTTGAGTATTGCCGAGAATTCTATCCATTCTAAGCGCAAGAGTCTCTAGTCCAAGTAGTACAAGATATGCGTTAAAAGGGCTCAGTGAGCACCCCCAGTCTCTTAACCCCTCTGCTCTTGCTTTTACAGCAAAAGCAATGCTCCCTGTTTGGAGACTCTCTCCAAAACTCTCCCAATAACTCAATCCATGATAGGACTCTGTTGGCTCTGTGAATGAAGGGTATTTACCGTTGTTCCAATTGTAATTTCCGGTATCCACTACCACTCCGGCAATTGAAGTACCGTGTCCTCCAATCCACTTAGTGGCAGCATGGGTAATTACTGCTGCATTAAAATGGGCGGGTTTAAAAATATATCCGGCAGCACCAAATGTGTTGTCAACTATAAGTGGGATGTCATATTTTTTGGATAGTGAGGCAAACTCTTCAAATTCGGGGATATAAAAATCGGAATTCCCGATTGTCTCTATAAACAGAGCTTTGGTTCTGCTGTCTATCAGTCTTTCCCAATCTTTGATATTACTCTTTGGTGCAAACTTAAAATCGATTCCAAGTTTTTTGAAACTTACTTTAAATTGATTGTATGTACCTCCATATAGAGATGAGGAGCAAACCACATTATCTCCTGCTCCTGCCAAATTTTGAATGGCCAGAAACTGTGATGCCTGCCCCGAGGAGACTGCTACTGCAGCAGTAGACTCTTCCAAAGCGGCAACTCTTTGTTCAAGGACATCTGTAGTGGGATTAGATAATCTGGTATAAATATGTCCCGGAGTTTTTAGCTCAAAGAGTGATGCAGCATGTTCCGAGCTGTCGAAGAGAAATGATGATGTTTGATATAGTGGTGTTGCACATGCTGCATTTGATCCACCCAGAATACGACCTGCATGTACCAGCAGAGTCTCGAAATGTTTAAATTTCATTGTGATTTTTTTTGATGATGATAAAACAAGAATTGTTCAATTCATGGACATGGCCCATAGGACCAACGTATGGCCCAGAATCTTTAGATATGCATCGAGCGATGCATTCGCATCATCATCATTGAGGAGAAATGGCAAATAAACCAAGCACATAGACTCTTCTCTATGCTCTCTAGGGTTAGTATGTTAAGAATTTTGCCCATTTTCACTTATAACGGATGCAAAGTTATGAATTGTTATTAAAAGGAACAAAATTATTATAAGAATATGTATATCTTTGCCGCCGGTTAAGTGTTTTTTCTAATGAATAACAGCTTGTTTTCCAAGCGATAAATAATTATTATATGTTTCATCAGGCTACTGAAATCAGAAGAGATTTACTCAAAAGGGTATGCGAATTGTGCTATGAAGAGAGACTGATTGAGGGTATAGATAGAATACCACTAGAGATGAGGCCAAAGGCATCTGCCATAACACGGTGCTGTATACATAAAGATAGAGCAGTTATTAAGTACAGATTAATGACAATCCTCGGGTTTAATGTTTCAGATGAAACAGATGAGCTCACCTCTCTCTCTGAGTATGCTAAAATGGCATTCAAAAGAGAAGAGTTTACAGATGTTATGCTTTCTGTGGTAGATGAGGCCTGCAGCTCTTGTGTTAAACACAATTACACTGTTACTAATTTGTGCCGGGCTTGTGTTGGGCGCCCTTGCACCTACTCCTGCAATAAGGGGGCAATAAGAGTTACAAACAGAGCAGAGATAGACCAATCTCTTTGTGTAAATTGCGGAAGGTGTATGTCTGCCTGTCCCTTTAATGCAATTGTTTATACACCCGTTCCTTGTGAAGAGGCATGCCCTGTTAATGCTATTACAAAAGATAGATTTGGAGTTGAGCACATAGACTGGAGCAAATGTGTATTCTGTGGTCAGTGCAAAGAGGCCTGTCCATATGGTGCAATCATGGAGAAGACCTATCTGGTTCAGATAATAAGAGATATACTTAATAGAGAAAAGAGGGTTATTGCAATGGTAGCGCCTGCTATAGCCGGACAATATCAGATGCCGCTTCCTAAAATACTAAATGCAATCAAAGAGTGTGGATTCGACGATGTAGTAGAGGTGGCCATGGGGGCAAATGTAACCTCTGAGAACGAAGCCGCAGAGTGGAAAGAGAGGGTTCTGGATGGTGGAGAGCCCTTCATGACAACATCTTGTTGCCCCTCATATACCAGATGGGCAGAACAAAAACTCCCATCACTAAAACCCTATATATCACATACCAGAACACCTGCCTCTTACACTGCAGAGATTGTAAAAACCGCCAACAGAGATTGTGTTACTGTATTTATTGGTCCGTGTCTTGCAAAGAGAGTGGAGGGTTTTTATGATAAAAACACAGATTATGTTATGACCTTCGAAGAGTTAGATGCTATGATGGGGGCAAAGAGGGTTGATATCAAAGAGTGTGACAACTTACCTTTAAATTCATCTATAGAGAAGAGCGGCCGACAGTATGCACGATCGGGAGGAGTAGCAGCATCTGTGGCAAAATATTTGAATCATACCTCCCATTTAAAAGCAGAGGTTATAAACGGACTGGACAGGGAGAGTGTTAAATATCTTAAAACCGTTGCAGCAACAGGTAAATGCGAAAATAATCTGGTTGAGATAATGATGTGCCAAGGGGGCTGTGTTAGCGGGTGCAGCACAATAGTAAATTACAAAACTGCCACAAGGCAGCTGATTCAGCTGGAGAAAGAGGAGAGTTAAATAAATAGGCAAATGAATAGAGAGCTAGTAATCTATACCGAAAAGATAAACTGTCAGGATTGTTATAAATGTATTAAAGTTTGTCCGGTTAAATCAATTAAAGTTGAGGATTTTAGCGCCTCTGTAATCAATGAAACCTGCATTTTCTGCGGAAAGTGCATCAACGCCTGTCCCGCCGAGGCAAAAAGGTATAGAGACGATACCGATATTGTAAGAGAGTGGGCAGAGAACGGTACCAAGATGATAGCATGTCTTGCACCCTCATTTATCTCGGATTTTGGTAACGAAAAGTTTGAAAATCTGTTAAAAGCTCTATATTGCCTTGGTTTTGCTGGAGTTTCAGAGACTGCAATAGGGGCAGATATTGTTGCAAAAGAGACACTAAGATTTCTTAACGGCACAGAGGAGAGAGTTACACTTGCCACCTGCTGTCCATCTGTAGTGAACTATATAAAAATATACTATCCCGAACACGAGCGGTTTTTAGCCCCCATAGTTTCGCCAATGATTGCTCATGTGAGATTGTTGCGAGAGAGCGGGTACAGAAACTATAAAATGGTCTTTATCGGTCCCTGTATAGCCAAGAAGAGAGAGAGCGATATATATGGCGATGAGACAGATGCAGTGCTTACATTTGATGAGTTGAGAGATTTTATGGATAGAGAGGGGGTTTTCTTTCCTGATATGGAGAGAGTAACTCTACCCGAAAAATTTGTTATTGGACACTCAAAAAGAGCAGGTCTATTCCCTGTAGACAGTGGTATGATAAGCACAATGTGTAAAGAGGCAAAACCATCCGATTCAGGGTTTATGAGCTTTTCCGGTATGAAGAGTGTAATGGAGGTGTGTTCGGAGTTACACGAGTGGTCGCCCGAGTCTAAAGTCTTTATAGAGCTTACAGCTTGTGATGGTGGTTGCATAAAGGGACCTGCCACCAGTACAAAAGAGGGGATTGCTTCAAAGAGAAACAGACTATTAAATGATTATGACATATTTAAAAAATCTGGACTTTCAACAAATCTTCCAACCAAAGAGGTTGACCTATCTTACAGTGGGTACAAACTTCAATACAAGATAAACTGTCTGTATAGCGACCGTGAGATTCAAGAGGTTCTCAACTCGATGGGTAAAAGAGATAAAAGTGACGAGCTAAACTGTTCGGGTTGCGGATACGATAATTGCAGAGCTTACGCCGTTGCTGTTCTTGAGGGTAAGGCCGAGAGAGAGATGTGCATATCTCAAATGAGGAAAGAGGCACAGAACAAAGCATCTGTACTGCTAAGAAAGATGCCATACGGAGTTGTGCTTGCCGATGAGAATCTCAGGGTTGTAGATACTAATGAAAAATTTATAGAGCAGGGGGGCGAGGAGATACATATGATTTCTGAAGCATTAGGGGGATTGGCCGGAGCCGATCTAAAAAAAATAGTATCCTATCATAAGTATTTTCAGTCTGTACTAACCAGTGGAGAGGATAATGCCGAATTTGATATACGTGACGATGGTAAGAGTATAAAGCTCTCTATTTTAAGCATTCAACCAAACAAGCTGGTGTGCGGGATAGTACAGAACCTAGACGACTCTCAGTTGGTAAAAGATCTGATTGCAGAGAAGATTAAGGAGGTTATAAGGCACAATGCAGAGTCGGTACAGAGGATTGCATACATCCTTGGTGAGAGTGCATCATTTACAGAGAGTGTGCTTAAAGATGTAATTGTTAATGAGAAGAAATAGGGGATGGAGTTTTATCAAACAGACGATAGGTTCTTTATAGAGATTGCACATTCACAGCAATATAAAATGGGACAGATTGTTGGAGGTGACGCATTTCTCTCAAAAAAGATAGATGGAGAGGAGAGATTTGTGGCAGTGCTCTCCGACGGTTTGGGTAGTGGAATAAAGGCAAACGTTCTAAGCACCCTTTGTGCCTCAATGGCTGTAAATTACAGAATGCAACACCAACCGCTTACCGAATCTATCATAAGCATAATGGATACATTACCTGTTGATTCAGAGAAGAGAATCAGTTATGCAACCTGTTCGGTAGTAGATATAGACTATTCGGGAGAAGCACATATTGTTGAGTATGATAATCCCGACTTTATTCTTCTAAGGGAGAACCGCCATATAGAGCCCAGGAGAAAGAGTCTAAAATTAAACACCCGGGAGGGTGAGCGAATAATGCTTGAGTCTAAACTCATGCTATTCAAAGGCGATCGCATAATAATGATGAGCGATGGGGTTACTCAAAGCGGACTGGGTTCGAGAGCCCTTCCAATGGGATGGGAGAGACCGTATGTAATAGATTTTGTTCAGGACTATGTTACTAAACATCCCGATGTATCTGCCAGAGACCTCTCTAAGGTGATTATGCAAAAAGCTCTTCATAACGATCTCTTTGAGGCGAGAGACGACATCACATGCGGAGTTATATATCTTAGGGCTCCACGAAGACTGCTTATCTGTACCGGGCCTCCGTTCGACCCTGCAAAAGATGGTGAAATGGCGCAGCTTTTTAACAGTTATCCCGGGAAAAAAATTGTGTGCGGAGGTACTACAGCACATATTCTTGCTAGGGAGTTAAACAGAAGAGTTCAGGGAGACGGAAGACAGCAGGTTAAAACAAATTTACCATCATCTGCAAAGATGGAGGGTGCTCAACTGGTAACAGAGGGAATTCTAACTCTGGGCCACCTTGCCGATCTTATTCAAAGTTTCAGAGAGGGAGACAAACCCGACAACTCACCTGCAGGAGAGATTTTAAAATTAATATTAGAGTCGGATGTGATAGATATCCTTATGGGTACAAGAATAAATGAAGCTCACTACGATCCCTCTCTTCCTGTGGAGATGGAGATTCGCAGGAATCTCGTAAGGAGGTTGAAGGTGTTGCTTGAGAGGGTATTTATGAACAAAGTGAAAATTAAGTATATCTGATATTTTCCTATATTTGGTTCAAAATTTGGACCTATGTGGTATATTCTAGCTATTTTTCTATTTTTGGGGACACAATCCTCTGCTCAGAGCCGGGGTGTTAGAGATCTGTTACCCGAGGGCTCATTTACAAAAGGTATGGAGGGCCCGTCATTTGATGCAAACGGAAATCTATATGCCGTAAACTACCAAAAGCAGGGAACAATCGGAGTTATTGATAAAGATGGTAATGTATCTCTTTACGTTAGCCTTCCCTACGGTTCGGTGGGAAATGGAATTAGATTTGGAAAAGATGGCTTTATGTATGTTGCAGACTACACGGGTCATAATATCTTAAAGATAGACCCGTCGAACAGATCAATTACTGTTTTTGCTCATGAACCTAAGATGAACCAACCAAACGATTTGGCAATCTCTATGAAAACCGGAATCATATATGCGAGCGATCCTAACTGGAGTGACTCCACCGGAAAACTATGGATTGTTAAAAAAGATGGAACGGTAGTGCTTGTAGAAGATGGAATGGGAACTACCAATGGCATTGAGGTAAATTCCGAAGGCACACTACTTTATGTTAATGAGTCTGTGCAGAGAAAGGTGTGGGTTTACGATATCAATCATCATGGGATTCCTGTAAATAAACGTCTCTTTTATGAGTTTGAAGATTATGGAATGGACGGAATGAGGTGTGACTCCAAAGGGAATCTTTACATAACCCGTCATGGAAAGGGGAGTGTGGTAAAAATTTCTCCTAAAGGTAGGTTGGTGCGTGAATACTATGTTAAGGGAAAGAATACTACTAACATTGCAATTGATAAAAATGAGAGGAGGGCATATATCACTGTTGCAGACAGGGGTTGTTTTGAAGTAATTAAATTATAGAAAAAAGGTATCTAAATAGCTATTAGATACCTTTTAATAAAATAACCTAAGTTATGAGCAGGAGATATCTCTACTCAAATTTCTGAAGTAGAAGCTCCATGAGTTTAACCGCAGCTGCAGATACAGAAGTTCCGGGGCCAAAGATTGCTACCGCTCCGGCTTTGTAGAGTGCATCATAGTCCTGTGCAGGAATAACACCTCCCACAATAACCATAATATCTTCTCTTCCCAATTTTTGCAACTCGCTTACAATTTGGGGAACAAGCGTCTTGTGTCCCGCAGCAAGTGAAGATACCCCAACTATGTGAACATCATTCTCCACTGCCTGTTTAGCTGCCTCTTCAGGTGTTTGGAACAGAGGCCCCATATCTACGTCAAAACCACAATCGGCATAACCTGTAGCAACTACCTTTGCTCCACGGTCGTGTCCGTCTTGACCAAGTTTTGCTATCATAATTCTTGGTTGACGTCCCTCTTTTTTTGCAAAATCGGCAACAAGTTGTTTAGCTTTTTCGAACTCGTTGTCGTTTTTAACCTCGCTTGAGTATACACCTGTATTCATTCTGATAACTGCTTTATATCTGCCGGATACCGCCTCGCACGCATCTGAGATCTCACCAAGAGTAGCCCTTACTTTTGCCGCCTCTACAGCCAACTCCAGTAAATTACCGCTCTTCTCACGGGCCGCTTTTGTTATGGCCTCCAATGCTGCCTTAACCTTAGCTTCGTCTCTGTTTGCACGTAGCTCTTTTAATCTCATTATCTGAGACTCTCTAACCTTGGTGTTGTCTACATCAAGTATTTCGAGAGGATCTTCCTTCTCTAGTCTATATTTGTTCAGACCAACTATTGAGTCCAAACCGGAATCTATTCTTGCCTGTTTTCTTGCAGCTGCCTCTTCGATTCTCAATTTTGGAATCCCTGTCTCGATAGCTTTTGCCATTCCACCAAGTTTTTCAACCTCCTCAATATGGCTCCAAGCTCTCTCTGCTATCTCTGCAGTTAGTTTCTCAACATAATACGATCCGGCCCAAGGGTCAAGAGATTTTGTAATATTAGTCTCTTCCTGGATGTATATTTGAGTGTTTCTGGCTATACGGGCAGAGAAGTCTGTTGGAAGTGCTATTGCCTCATCGAGTGCATTTGTATGTAGAGATTGAGTGTGCCCGAGAGCAGCTCCCATGGCCTCAATACATGTACGGGCAACGTTATTGAACGGATCTTGTTCTGTAAGGGACCATCCCGAAGTTTGAGAGTGGGTCCTGAGAGACATAGACTTAGGATTCTTAGGATTGAACTGTTTAACGAGCTTGGCCCAGATCATTCTGGCCGCCCTCATCTTAGCAATCTCCATAAAGTGATTCATACCTATTGCCCAGAAGAACGAGAGTCTTGGGGCAAACTGATCTACATCCATTCCGGCAGCAATACCTGTTCTTAGATACTCCAATCCATCGGCCAAAGTATAAGCCATCTCAATGTCGCAGGTTGCTCCCGCCTCTTGCATATGGTATCCCGAGATTGATATAGAGTTGAATTTAGGCATATTAGCAGCAGTATAAGAGAAAATATCTCCAATTATTCTCATAGAGAATTCGGGAGGGTAGATATAGGTGTTTCTAACCATAAACTCCTTCAAGATATCATTTTGGATAGTACCCGATAACTCATCGAGTTTTGCTCCCTGTTCAAGACCGGCTACTATATAGAAAGCTAGAACAGGTAAAACGGCTCCGTTCATAGTCATGGAAACCGACATTTTATTTAGCGGAATCTGGTTAAACAGAACCTTCATATCCTCAACGCTGCAGATACTTACTCCAGCTTTTCCCACATCACCAACAACCCTTGGGTGGTCGGCATCGTATCCACGGTGTGTTGCCAGGTCGAAAGCTACCGAAAGACCCTTTTGTCCTGCAGCCAGATTTCTTCTGTAGAAAGCATTTGACTCTTCTGCTGTTGAAAATCCGGCATACTGCCTTATTGTCCATGGATTCATCACATACATTGTGCTGTAAGGACCGCGAAGAAAAGGAGGGATACCTGCTGCATAGTTAAGATGCTCAAGACCCTCCAGGTCGGCAGCGCTGTATGTGCCTTTTACTCCAATCTGTTCTGGTGTCATCCATACAGAGTTGTTGTCCGACGAGCCTGCAGCCCTACCGGAATATTTTATATCTGTAAATTTTGGTCTCATTTCTTGTATGTTTTAATGTCTACTCTATACCCAGTTTTGTTTGATATTGCTTGAGAGTTTCTAAAACGTTACTCTTAACGCTGATAAAGTTATCTATACCCTCTTTAATCAAATCTTCTTTGCAGGCAGGTTCTCCGGCAACAACCAGAATCGCCTTACCTCCAAGCAGTTTGTTGATCTCAGGAACAGCTTGTGCATACTCTTCATCAGATGAACAAGCTACAATAATATCGGCTTTTGCTTCCATTGCAGCATTGACTCCCTCCTCAACAGTTGAGAAGCGATTGTTATCTACTGTTTCAAAACCGGCAACTGCAAAAAAGTTACATGCAAACTGAGCTCTTGCCCTGCAGAATGCAAGGTTTCCGAAAGTTAGCATGAATGCTTTTGGCTCTTTACCGCTGGTCTCTGTTTTAAATCTTAATGACTCAAAAGCTTGTGCTCCTCGGTATTTCTCCAAAGGTTCGGCAATTGGATTATCGCTTTTCTCTACATCTGCTCCTCTTGTTACAACATTGTGAGTAACATCTTTATCTGCCTTCTCTGTAAAGTTTGGATACTGATTTGTTCCTAAAAGAATCTCTCTACGGGTTGCTATATTAAGATCTCTCTTGTTTGCTATAGACTTTATTTGAGCTTGAATATGCCCTTGGGTAAATGCATCTATATAGCCGCCCTTCTCTTCTGTCTCTACAAATAATCTCCACGCCTCAACAGATATAGATGAGGTAAGGTTCTCTATGTAGTACGAACCGGCTGCGGGATCGGTAATTTTATTGAAATACGACTCCTCTTTTAAAATTATTTGGGTGTTTCTGGCAACTCTGTTGCTGAACTCCGATGGCTCACGATATATGTAATCGAATGGGAGTACCTCTAGAGAATCTACTCCGGCAAGAGCTGCACTCATCGCCTCGGTTGTACCTCTTAACATATTTACATAAGAGTCGTAAACAGTCATATTCCACTGTGCAGTAACAGCATGGATATTTATTTTAAGAGCTCTCTCCTCTTTTGCACCATACTGTTGAGCAATATTTGCCCACAACAGTCTTGCAGATCTGAACTTAGCAAGCTCCATAAAGTAGTTTGGGCCTATAGCAAATGTGAACTTTAATCTAGACGCAGCTTCATCTGCAGAGAATCCCAACTCTGTAAGGATATTCAGATATTCACTTCCGGCTGCCATTGCAAAACCAAGCTCTTGAACAATAGTAGATCCTGCATCACTGAATGCGTAAGCTTCAACACCTACTACTCTGATTTGCGGATAATCTTTTACCAACTCAACACATTTTTTTAATGTTGCCTTGTACTCACCGCAACAAAAGCTACCGGTGGTAGAGAGTGTCCTTATAGGGTCGAAGTCGAATGACGCTTTTACATAGGCAGGATTAGCTCCCTGCTTCTGCGCTATTGCAAGAAAAGAGGTAATTATTACTGGAGTAGCACAAGAGCAGCCTTCGAAGTTAACCTCGGTTGAAGATAGATCTATACCGTTAAGGAGTACAGACATTTTCTCTTCAGATATCTCCTTTGCTCCATCTACGCAAAAAGCAATGGATTCAACCCCTTTTTTTAATCCGTCAACCGCCTGTTCGTTAGCTTTTTTAAAGCTCTCCCATGCACAGTAACCTTGTCTTACCAACCAGTTGTTATCCTCTTTTGTGCCTCTAACATAGGGAAATGAAGATGGAGAGCTGTTTAGGTGCATTAGCTCATTTAGATCTTCGGCTCGGTAGTAGGGGCGAACCGAGAACCCCTCCATAGTCTTCCAAACGAGTCTCTTTTCATAATCGGCCCCCTTAAGGTCCTTTGCTATTACCTCTTCCCATTGTTGTGTGGGAACAGGTTGAAACTCAGCAAATAGTTTTTCTGCCATATCTGTATTATTTATATATTGAGTTATAATCAAAATAATTTCGCAAATCTACAAATTCTTTCGCGATTTTAAACCTTTTAGATATAGATTAGTCTTATTTACAGAACAACAAAAACGGAATTCCGTAAAATTTTAAAAAGGTAAAATGATGAAAAAAATCTATTTAACATTAGTAATTGCTTTGATGGCAGTTGGCGTATCTGCCCAAAATATTCAAGTACAAGGCAGAGGTTTCATGGGCGCAGATCCATGTATGCTGGAGCCAAAACTAACAACTGAGCAACAGGAGTCAATAAAGAGATTCAGAACAGAGTTGCAGAAAGAGCTGTTGCAGATTAATAATCTGTTAAACGAAAAGAGAGCGCAATTAAGAACTTTGGAGCAGACAGATAAGCCAGACACAAAGGCCATCAACTCAAAGATTGATGAGATTACAAACCTTCAAAACAAAAAGATGAAGGCAGTGTCGGCCAATAGAGCAAAAATTAGGTCTATATTAAGCGAAGAGCAGAGACTGGAGTTTGATTTGCGAATGAAGAACAGACAAAAATTAGGTAGAAACCATGGTAAGATGGTAAATGAACCAAAGGTAATGCAACTAAGAATGAGAAGTGTTAAAACTAATTAATTACCCCTCTCAAGATCTGATGCTCTTTTGTTATAGTTGCTAAGATCTTCGGTACCGGAGTTACCCTCGTTGGAGTTTGCAGCTTTGCTCTCCGCTAAGGTAGCTCCGGTATCTTTTTTATCCTCTTCAACTTTTGCTGTTTCACCTCTTCTCACTTTAAGAACAGCTTTTCTAAGTTCAAAATTTTGTCCCAAGTATTTTCTTCTTACCTCGGGATTCGAGGCAAGAACCTCTGCCGTACCGCTTTCGAGAATAGTGCCTTCATAGAGAAGGTAGGCCCTGTCTGTAATGGCAAGAGTTTCATGAACATTGTGGTCTGTAATAATTATACCAATATTTTTTGTTTTGAGCTTAGCTATGATATGTTGGATATCCTCTACGGCAATAGGATCTACTCCGGCAAACGGTTCATCCAGCAGAATAAACTTTGGATCTATGGCAAGCGCTCTTGCAATCTCACACCTTCTCCTCTCGCCCCCCGATAGTTGTACGCCTAGATTTTTTCTAACCTTGTGTAATGAAAATTCGTCGAGCAACATCTCAAGTCTATCTTCTCTCTCTTTACGATTAAGTGAAGATAGCTCCATTACAGACATAATATTATCTTCTACAGAGAGTTTTCTAAAAACAGAGGCCTCTTGAGCCAGATAGCCGAGCCCCTTTTGTGCCCTTTTGTACATAGGTAAGCCGGTTATCTCTTCGTTGTCAAGAAATATTCTGCCGGCATTTGGCTTAATAAGCCCTGTCATCATGTAAAAGCTTGTTGTCTTTCCGGCTCCGTTAGGGCCCAAAAGCCCTACAATCTCACCTTGTTCTACCTCTATAGATACATTTTTAACAACCGTCCTGGCCCCGTATTTCTTTACCAGATTACTGCAGTGTAAGCGCATTTTAGTTAATTTCTTTAAATGTTAATAGAGCTATTTAAGCTCTAGTTTGAGATCTTTCTGCATCTCTTTAACCTCGGGATAGTTCTCCATTAAAAATTTTGCCTTCTCTTCTGGCATGTACATTTTAGTATCCTTTACCTCATCGTCGGGAGCAACTTCAACTTCAAGGGATAGCTCTCCATTATTGAGACTCCTTTTTAGAAACTCAACCAATCTTGATTTGCAATATTGCTCAATCCAGTTTTTCTGCAACTCATTCTTTACATTGAAGAGAATAGTATTTTGGTCCTTTATTACAGGTACACATTGAGAAATTGTTGTAGATAGTCTTGGTAGTGCACTTTCCGAATCCGCCATTTTTACCCATGCACTATTCAAACTATCCTGATTTAATGGCTCTTTGCCTATAACCTGCCTTGTTGAGTGTGTGGTTGATCTACCGTTGTTTTCGGCGTTGCTGATTAGCTTTTTAATAGATATAGAGGCAACTCTCTCCGGTTTTGGCTGGCTCTTCAACTCTGTAGCGGTCTCCTGCTTAACCTCTTGCTTTGTCTCTTTTTCAATCCACTCGGGAGAGTTGATTCTGCAAAGTTTAAGGAGTGAGATCTCTATATGCAATCTCTGATGTCCGCTCGATTTATAACCCGCTTCACATACAGACGTTATGTTTAATGCGTCGTATAAGAAATTCTGAGAACAGGAGAGCGCTTGAGCCATATACCTCTCTTTAACAGACGGCGCAAGCTCCAGTAGTTTATGTGTAGAGTTGTCTTTGCAAAGCAGCAGGTCTCTGAAGTGTGATCCCAGCCCCCCTATAAAATGGAGCGCATTAAATCCTTTTGACAGAATTTCGTCAAAAAGGAGCAGTACTGCGGTATGATCTCCTTTAAGCAGCATATTGGTAAGAGAGATGTAATAGTCATAGTCCAAAACATTCAGGGAGGTAATTACATCTTTATAGGTTACATCTTTGCCGCAGAAAGCAACAACCTGATCGAATATGGTAAGGGCGTCTCTCATTGCACCGTCGGCCTTTTGAGCAATTACGTGAAGCGCCTCTATCTGGTACTTAACACCCTCTTTTGAAGAGATATCAATAAGATTATTAACAATATCTTCTACGCCGATTCTGTTAAAGTCGTAGGTTTGACATCTGGAGAGAATGGTTGGTAATATTTTATGTTTCTCTGTTGTGGCCAAGATAAAAATTGCATGTGCCGGCGGCTCTTCAAGGGTCTTTAGAAAAGCGTTAAACGCCCCTTGCGAAAGCATATGAACCTCATCTATTATATAAACCGAGTACTTGCCTATTTGCGGAGGAATTCTAACCAGTTCGCTCAGTTGACGTATATCGTCTACAGAGTTGTTCGATGCAGCATCCAGCTCATGAATAGAGTAGGATCTGCCCTCAGCATACGAAACGCATGATTCGCACTCTCCACAGGGCTCCATATTTTGTGTGGGAGATGTGCAGTTAATGATTCTGGCAAATATTCTGGCCGTAGTTGTCTTCCCTACACCTCTTGGCCCACAGAAAAGGTATGCATGTGCAAGTTGTTTCCTGAGTATAGAGTTTTTTAGGGTAGTAGCTATATTAGACTGCCCAATAAGACTTTCAAAGCTATCGGGTCTGTACTTTCTTGCAGAAACAATAAATCTTTCCATACCAGGCAAAAGTACAAATTTTTATCTAATTTTGCACTTGTTAATAAAGTATAGAGATGAGAAGATTTACCTTGCTGATTTTGGCTATGTTTCTTTTTACAAGCCTATTTTCACAAAAAATCCTGAGAGATACTAGAAATACGTTCAATACGTTTGCTTCTAAGATTACAAAGGTTGTAATACCATCTACGTCGCTTGCCGATCTTATGCTCAGAGATGCCGTAAACAGGGGGTGGAGAATATCGCCCTTCGAATTTTGCACGTTAGAAGAGTTCAATAGAATAAAAGCCGATACAAACTACTTTTTTTTAATGAGAGTAGATGGGATGTACAGAAGAGACCTTGAGCCAAAAGTGGAGTATCTGACTCTTTTTAAAGGAGGCCCCGAGGTAAAAAGGGGGCTGTTCAGCAGTCATAATATCATTACTTTACCACTTCAACAGAGTGACGATCTTACCGGGGTGACACTCAATCTGCTTCCAATTTATGTAGATATAATTCAAAATCATATTTACAAAGTCCAGAGAGACCTCTCGTTGGCATTCAAAGGAAACTCTTTTTACGCCGAAAGAGTAAAGGAGGCCAAAGGAAAAAACATTCTTTTTTCTAAAGAGAGTATCAATTACGATATTAGAGATTACGATATTGCATCTATGTTCAAAGGTGAAGCAAAACTTACAACTGCTTCCGATATAGAGGACGCCGTAGTTAATAATCGTGAAAATACTGTGGTTGCAGTAGTAATTTTACCTAAAGGAGATCCAGCGGGTTCTTTCTGCTATAAGCTCATGATAGATACCGGCACCCACGAACTTCTGTTTTTTAGAAGGCACCGAATATCTTCACGAATGCCTGCCGGTTTTACGAGAGAGGATTTAAGAAAGATTTCTGCACCTTTTCAGTTTTAAAACCTGATGGACATATATACCAGTACACTAATATCCGGTATCGGCTTTGTTTTTAAAAGAGTTACCTCTCCGGTTGCCTATTGTGCTTTGAGCATTAAGGCAGGAACACGAGACGAGGAGCCGCTTAAAAACGGGATAGCTCACCTTACCGAACATATGTTATTTAAAGGGACCAACAAAAGGGGCGCTATAAGTATCAACAACTATTTAGAGAAGTTAGGGGGAGAGCTTAACGCCTATACAACCAAGGAGGAGACTGTTATTCATGCAACAGTACTTAAGGAGGACCTCTCAAAAGCAGTTGAGTTGCTATCAGATCTTGCATTTAACTCTCAATATCCGCTTAAAGAGTTGGCTAAAGAGAGAGACATTGTTCTTGAAGAGATATCTTCATACAAAGATACACCGTCGGAACAGATTTTTGATGATTTTGAAGAGATAATTTTTGGAGGTCATGCCCTTTCAATGCCCATACTAGGGAAACCAAAAACCATTAAAAGTATAACCGCAAACGATATTAAAACGTTCACAGAGAGTTATTACACCACTTCAAATATGAGCTTCTCTATTGTTGCAGATATTTCGCCGCAGAGAGGTCTGGCTCTTGTTGACAGATATTTTGGAAATCGTGAGTTCAAAGAGAGGGCAATTAATTCATCAAAAGAGAGTGAA
This sequence comes from uncultured Muribaculaceae bacterium, assembly GCA_964469965.1. Classification (GTDB taxonomy): domain Bacteria; phylum Bacteroidota; class Bacteroidia; order Bacteroidales; family UBA932; genus Bact-08. The sequence continues at coordinate 59,423 of CAYYAM010000003.1, forward strand.
AAAAAGATAACCTTCTCTCCGGCGGGGGAGAGGGTAAGAAAGATATCCAGGAAGACATACCAGGCACACTGTGTAGTAGGAACAACTGCTTACTCTTTGTACGACCCAAAGAGGTTACATCTTGCTCTTTTAACCAATATTTTAGGAGGTCCTGCACTCAATTCAAGATTAAACCAAACTCTTAGAGAGAGGCGTGGTTTGGCTTATACTGTAGATGCTACTTACACACCATACACAGACACCGGGCTTTTTACAATCTACTTTGGCTGCGACAAAGCCAATATCCAAAAATGCAGTGACCTTATTACAAAAGAGCTCAATAATCTTATTGAAAGAGAGATATCTCCTGTTACATTAAAGGCGGCAAAGAAACAGTTATTGGGACAACTTGCAATATCTACAGATAATGCAGAGGCACAGTGTCTCTCTATGGGAAAATCGTTGCTTTTTTACGGGAAGGTTGAGCCGATTGAGCAAGTCAGAGATAAGATATCTGCGATAGATTCGGTAAACCTTAGAGAGGTTGCCGCTGAGGTATTCAAAGAGTCGGGTATGTTTACATTAATATATAGTTAGTTATGGATAACTCTATAGATGATTACATATTAGATCACTCTTCACCTATTCCGCCGGTTCTTGATTGGCTAGAAAATGAGACTGTTCTAAGAACAAATCATGCAAAAATGTTATCGGGGCCTATACTTGGAAGAGTTTTAATTACATTGTCAAAGATAATCTCCCCTCTTAGGGTAATGGAGATTGGTACATTTACCGGGTACTCTGCAATTTGTCTTGCACTTGGATTGAGGGATGGGGGGCATTTAGATGCATTTGAAAAAAACGACATACACGAACCATTAATAAAAGAGGGAATCGAAAGAGCCGGGCTAAGCGGTAAAATCTCTTTGCACTATGGAGATGCTCTAGAGATAATTCCTAAATTTAAAGATCGAACATACGATCTTATATATATAGATGGGAACAAAAGGGAGTACTGTAGATATTACGACGCTGTTTTTGATCTAGTTAGAACAGGGGGTTATATATTGGCAGATAATGTCTTATGGTATGGAAAGGTAGCTATGAACCCTCCTCCCGGCGATGCCCAAACCCAAGAGATCTTACGGTTTAACCAAAAGGTAAAAGAAGATACCAGAGTTGAGAGTTTTATTCTTCCTATAAGAGACGGGCTGTCAATCATTAGAAAGTTGTAAATAATACAACGATCTTTTTATAACTTCATCTACAACTCTGGCTATTTATCATAGACTAATTAAGATACTCTATATCCATTTTATAACGCCAACGACCGAAGTAGAGATTCTCTCCTCTCCACTCAACCTCCCCTCGTTGGAAGTCGACAGTTTCGCTTCTAGGGTGAATCTTTGCAGGGTAGAGTGGGGCGGAGATATCTTCGTTGACTATAAGCCGATAAGCGTCAAGACCCTTTGTAAAGAAGTAGTATGAGTCATCGTCTCCTTTGCTCTCTTTAACTCTGCCAAATGATTGATCTACAGGTATCCACCCTGTCTCCTTAAACCACACTTCTGCCCAGTCGTGAAGATTCTTATTGCCAGGATGCATCATCCATCCCGATTGCCATTTTGCAGGAACTCCGGCTGCTCGGGCAAGGGTTATAAAAAGAAGAGAAACCTGGCCGCAATCTCCGTGTCTGTTGGCAAGTACATATTCGGGGATATTTGATATAGTAGAGTACTCTCGTGCACTTGCCCAAGGGAAATTAGAGTCGATCCACTCGTAGATTTTTTTTACTTTATTGTAGGGATTGGTTTCGTTTCCAACCACCTCTTTTACAATATTTATGATTTTATCACTGAATACAATGTGGGGAGCTCTCTCTTGTGTGTACAGAGTGTAAAGCTCGTCCGATTTTTCGTACTCCTTAATCTCCTCAGGTTTAAATAGCAGAACTTGTGCGTGAGATGTATACTCAAATTCATACGAAAAAGTTAATGGAAGAGAATCGTTAGCAACTCCCTCCATATATATAGTCTTATGCAGATAGGTGTCGGGAGAGATAATAAATTGTGGATCAGAAGTACTTATAAGCTTAATGTTGCTGTGAGATTTAACATCTGTTCTCGGATACGGCATCCACACCCTTACAATCTCTCCGGTAGGCACTTCACCCGGTTTCACAGTAAGAGTATATTTTACCTTCATTTTAACAGGGGATACATATCTTGAGTTTGATTTTTTTGCGATATTTACCAGCTGAGGTATATGCCATGCCAAAAAACGGTTAAGACTATCACTTTGCCCACCGTTTGGATGTTTAAACCATTTTGCAGCAACAGAATCAATTCTAAAAAGATTTCTTGCAGCAGAGTGAAAATAGAGCTTCTCTCCATCTATGGTCATATTCTCCAGGGCATTGCTTCTCTCCCATGATCTTATCTCCTCCATCGAAACTTGAGGATGGTGCCGTTTTATAAAAGATAGAACAGAGGTGTCTCTCTGTGAAAAATCCCTTCTGACTCTATCCATCAGCTCTAGTTTAAAGTTCAAATCGTACCTCTCTAAGGTTGAAAGTGTGTCGCATAGCAGATAAAGCCGTATCATCTTTGAGGCTTCTGTAAATTCGCCTTGCTGAATGGCTCTCTCTATTGACTCTTTGTCAGGTGTTTTGTAAGACAAAGTCTCTCCACAAGCAGTTAGCATTGTGGAGAGTAGTACTATAAGAAATTTATTCATTTATATCTATATTAAGATTTGCATCTCTCTGAGTATGAGCGTGTTCTTGTGTCAACCTTTATGCGTTCACCTTGGTTTATAAAGAGTGGCACCATAATCTCTGCACCGGTTTCAATTGTGGCAGACTTCATGGCATTGGTAGAGGCGGTATCTCCTTTAACTGCAGGTTCTGTGTAGGTAACCTCCATCTCTACAAATGGCGGGAGTTCACAAGAGAGAACCCTCTCCTGATCGGCCAGAAACATCATCTCTACGTACTGACCCTCTTTCATAAGATCTGGATTATCAACCATATCGGGCTCAAGACTTATCTGTTCAAAGGTCTCGTTATGCATGAAATTGTAGCCCATATCGTCTTTGTATAGAAACTGGTAAGGTCTTCTCTCTACGCTTATTATGTCAATTTTTTCTCCCGCAGTAAATGTGTTTTCAAGGATTCTTCCATTCTCAAGATTTCTCATTTTAACCTTTACGAATGCTCCTCCCTTTCCAGGTTTCACATGCTGGAACCAAACTATAGAGCATGGTTTCCCATTGAAATCAATACAAAGTCCGTTTTTAAAATCAGCTGTAGTTGCCATATTAAAGTTTTTTATTTGATGCAAAGATACAATAAATGGGTAATATTTTTTTGCATTAACCAAAAATAGTGCTACTTTTGCACTCCCAAACAAACGGTGCCATAGCTCAGTTGGTAGAGCAAAGGACTGAAAATCCTTGTGTCCCCGGTTCGATTCCTGGTGGCACCACTAATAAAGACAAAGTGCTGTAATTAATAAAATTACAGCACTTTTTTGTTTTATATTACTTATTAACACCCTCTACGGCGTGGCAGGTGTTGCCGATGTTCCGCCTCCGGACATCTTATCGTCTGTTGTTGAACGGCGTGCTCTTTTTATTATTGGGTTGTAGTTTCCGAATCTCCAGAAAAGCCCGAATTGTACCGACCTCATTTGTATTTCATTGCGAGCTTTAATAGAGTATGTGTTATCGAAAGATTTATAATCCATAATCTTTTTGTCTCTGAATGGCTCTACAACCCCAATACTAAGGGTTAATTTATCTTTGAGCAAACGTTGGCTCAGTGAGAAGGATGTGAAAACTAAAATTGGTGTTTTTGATTGAAGAGATACCTCTCCGCCATGCACAAAAGCATTAAAACTGACCCTCGATCCTTTCCACATTACTGCATTACCTCCAAAACCTCCGTTAAAGCTGAATCCGTCGTTCTCTAGATTATGGGCATCCGACCTTACATTTGTGTAGAACGCTGCCCCGTTAAGATTGAGATTTAGTTTTTGACCTGCCCTGAAAGAGAAGTTTACATTTAGACGAAGATTGTCGTTTTTGCCAATGTTTTCGTAAGTGCTCTCACTCACCCCCAGGGAGCTTATTCTGGTAATTCTCTCTATGTTATTTCTTGTCATGCTTCCAGCCATATTAACAGAGAGATTCCAGCTTTGTGCGTTTTTTCTGTAGGCAATGTTGGCAGTATTTCTTTTAACAGTCACAAGATTGGGATTCCCGTAAGATATATTCATAGGGTCGGAATCATTTACATATGGATTTAAATACCATATTCCAGGTCTGCTTAACCTTTGTGTAAACGATGCCGAAATCATTTTTCCTTTGTTAAGCATCCATGAAAAAGTTACATAAGGGACAATATCGAACTGCTTGTTGGTAAAGCTCACCTCCTCTTCAAAAGATTTTGACAAGCCGTCATTAATTGTGTACTCAACTCTAAATCCTGCTTTGGCAGTCATTTTTTTATGTTTAAATGCGTAACCTCCATATAAACTCACTATATGCTGATCGTAATCGAGATCGTTAACCTTTGAGGGGTCGTCTTGCCACCTCCATGAGTCGTCTAATCTTCTAATCTTTGTATCTGAGGTGTTTTGCCTCAAGATATACTTCACCCCGCTTTCAATCTGGTGGTTTTTGGTAATTGGGTCGTAGTAGTCTGCCTGAAGTGTATGCTCTCTGCCAAGTGCTCTGTTTTTTGAGTGTTGTGTGAATCCAAAGTAGTTGAGATATGGGATGATTGTACTCTCCACCTCACTCTCCATTGGGTTGTAATCGAGAGAGTAGCTGAATGTTAGATTTTTATCGGGTTTCTTATAGCTTCTCTGATACGATAAACTACCGCTTCCCGATCCAAATCCGTTATTTGACACAGATTTGTTAGAATAACTTCTGGTTGCAATACTGTTAATGTTGTAAGAGTTGAAAAGAGATGAAGATCTACTCTCTGCGCTACCAAAGAGTCCACCACCCGATAGTGTGATAAGATTTAGTGAGTCTATCTCATAGCTTGCTTCAATGTTACCGGAGAAGTAGCTGTGTTCCGAATTGTTGTTCCCCTCTGTAATTGAGTTTCGGAACTCTTGCGAGATAAAATTTTCTGTCTCAATTCTGTTACTATTCTTACGAGAGATGCTTCTCCCCGAATAAAGGTTTGTACTTATTGCAAACTTGCCTATTTGTGCAGAGATGTATCCACCTGCGTTGAATCCGCCTTGAGAATTCATACCTGTGTTTATACTGCCATTGTACCCTTCTATTGCCTTTCTGTTAGTGATAATATTGATTATTCCTCCAATTCCTTCGGCATCATATTTGGCAGGAGGGTTGGTTATAACCTCTATAGACTTGATTGAGCTAGCCGGCATAGCTTTTATTGCATCTTTAAAATTCCTCACCATAACACCCGATGCCCTTCCATTAACAAGAACTTTGTAGTTTGTCTCCCCGTTCAACCTTACGTTATCATCGCCATCTATAGTTATCATTGGAACTTTTCTTAGAATCTCTGCAACGGTACTGGTAGATGTTTGGGGATCGGAATCCAGATTGTATGTGAGTTTGTCGGGTTCTGCTTTAATCAACGGGACAACACCAACTACCGTAATTTCTTTTAGTTGAGCACCCTCTGTAAGCTCAAGTGTTCCAATATCTAACCTTTTCTCACCATCTTTAAGAATAATCTCATTCTTAGAATTTGTGTAACCAACCATAGAAGCAGAGATTATATATCTTCCCGGAGAGGGTAGTTCAAGACTAAATTTTCCATCTGCTCCTGCCGCAACCGCATTTATTGGTTTGAGAGAGTCGCTGAATGCAGCTACGGTAGCATATTCGATTGTTTTTCCCGTACCGCTCTCTTTTACAATACCCGATATTGTAGTTTTATTAATTGGCCCTTTTTGGGCGATAGCAGTAATGCACAAAAACTGCATTACCCATAAAATGGGCACAAATCTTTTCATTTGACTGAGGTGTTAATGTTAGTACTTAGTGATTAGGTGCTTATGGAAGATAATTTCTCTCAATAAACGTGCCTGGTATATAATAGAGAGTAAATTTTTATTAAGCCGCAAAATTCAAATATATTTACAATAAAAATGGAGAGACTTTTTAAACCATTGAATTATAGATTCAGGTTTGCAGGTATTATCTTTTTAATCTTAGGTCTTGCAACACTAATCGTATATCTTACTTTAGATGCGGTAATTTCTATTCCTGCAGTTGCGGTTGTCTCGTCTTATATTGAGACCGATTTTTTTAAAATTGTCTCAACAAATATTGTAGATGAGCTTATATTTATATTTATGATTGTTGGCTTTACTCTCATTGTTTTCTCACGGGGAAAAAATGAGAAGATAGATCAAATTACAAAGGCTAAAGCACTGTTTTCTGCACTTAAAATCAACTCTATTCTCTTAATTATATCTGTTCTTTTCCTTTATGGACAAGCTTTTATGTGGGCACTTGTATTGAATGTCTTTACTATCAATTTAATTTATATAATAATTATAATTCATTCAGAAAATAGAAAGAGAGATGAATAAACGAACCAAAGGGCAGGATTTTTGTTCTATGGTTAGTTATAAAATAATAAGAATATGATAAAAACAGCTTTTTTGTCGATATTACTGTGTATCACCGCTACTTTAGCGGGTCAGAACGTAGTTACACCACCTATAGATTTTTACTCTCTTAGCTTTAAGACGATAACCGGAGATTCATTTAAGTTCGATAAATTAAAAGGGAAGAAAGTGTTAATTGTAAACACTGCATCTAAATGCGGATATACACCTCAATTTAAAGATCTGGAAGAACTTAGCAGTCAATATAAAGACAATCTTGTAGTGATTGGATTTCCTTCCAATGACTTTGGAGCTCAAGATCCGGGTAGTAATCAGGATATTAAAGAGTTTTGCGAATCAAACTATGGAGTTACTTTTATGATGATGGAGAAGTCTTCTGTTAAGGGGGCAGAGAAAAACAGAGTGTACCAGTGGCTATCCGATAAATCTAAAAACGGATGGAACTCTACTGAACCATCATGGAATTTTGGTAAGTATCTTATTGATGAGAAAGGTCGATTGATCGGGTTTTTTCCATCAAAAGTGAAACCCATGGACAATGAGATAATTTCAAAGCTTAAGTAGAGTATTACAATTTGATTAATCAGCGGGAGAGAAATCTCTCGCTGATGTTTTTTTGATAGCTCTTAGATACAGAGATATCTCGGGCATCTGGCAGTTCAAACTCGGCAATGATACCCTCCCTCTCTTTTCGAAGAACTTTTACTCTGTCTAGATTGACTAAGTATGTTCTGTGGCATCTGATTATGTTATATTCCAACAGCTCTTTTTCTAGATTTTTTAGTCTGTTCCTCAAAAGATAATTTTTAACCTTTCCTTTGTTTGAGTAGTGTATTGTAACATAGTTGTCACTAGACTCAATATATATAACATCGTCTTTTGCAACAGAGAAACGTAAAACTCCTCTCTCATCTTTGAAAGATATATTGCCTCCTTTTTCTATATTTAACTTATCTGATGACTGGAACATTTTGAGTTTTTCTGTGCTCTCCCTCCAACCCAAATAGAGCCAGAATGAGGCGTAAGGGAGCAATAAAACCAAAGTTGTGTTAATTATTGATGATTCGAACACCTCCATTGTATCCCTCTCTCTGTTTACAGAAATTGTATATATTGTGTAGAAGAGCGACATAAATAAGATCTCCAGAAAAACCCACAATCCGTATTTATAGTAAGATATTGAGTTCTGTCTGCTGTAAAGGTACATAATCACTCTGCTAATAACCACAACCATGACGCCGGTGAGGATTATCAGCGATGAGTAAACAAAGAACATAAACTCAGAGACATTATACCAGCTTGAAGAGCTGAATGGTTTGTAGATATTTATGAAAACCAGTGCAAAGGAAGCTGTAAAAACAACTTGTCTGACAATGTTTTTTTTATGGTTTATATATTCGGGGATGTTCATATCATTACAAAAGTAGATAATATTTCGCCACTTACACAAGCTTTACACCCCGTATTTGTCAAATTTGCACCAACAGGGAGTTCTATATACCATTTATTTGTTAAGCGTTTGATTAAACGATTCTTTTGTAAAAAAAAGAGCATGAATTATTACGTTTACAAATTTAAGGAGAGGGTAGGATATGAGGAGATTCTTTCAAAGAGGAGAACAATGGTTAAACCCGAGCTGTTGGATAACTCAAACGAGAATTACAAAGAGAACATAGAATTTGATATAAAAATTGCTCTACCTCCTAAAGCCGATTGTAAGTTCAACCGTGCAATTTTTGTGTTTCATGGACTTAACGAGAGAACTTGGGATAAGTACTCTGTTTGGGTAGAGGAGTTGGTTATAAAAACGGGTGTCCCGATTATTATGTTTCCGATTGCTTTGCACATAGGTAGATCTCCGGTTTCTTGGAGTAACCCAAGAGAGATGCAGATGCTTGTTGAGCGTTACACCCAGCTAAAGGGAAAAAGTGAGAATCTATCTTTTGTAAATTTTGCGCTAAGTTCAAGAATTAAAGCAGATCCACATAGATTCTATATTTCGGGCAGAGAGACAATTTATAATGTTTGCCAATTTATTGAGGAGGCCAAAAGTGACAGAGTAGAGGTTCTCTCTGCCGATGTCCATTTTGATATATTTTCATACTCAATTGGAGCTCTCCTCTCTCAGGTTTTGATAATGGCCAATCCAAATAGCTATTTTAGCAACAGTAGACTATTTATGTTTTGTGGAGGTTCTCTTTTTGGAGAGATGAATGGAAGTTCCAAGCTGATTATGGATAAAGAGGCCTTTATGGTTCTCAATAGCTACTACAGAGGAGAGTTTCTTAAGAGCACTTTAAATAGCGACTCTCCACCGGATGAGATAGACATGGCTTTTCTATGTCATATAGACAGAGAGTTTCTTAAGGAGGAGCGAATAAAGTTTTACAAGAAGATTCGAGACAGAATCAGGGTGATATCTCTTAAAAATGATATAGTTATCCCAACTTCGGGGATTAAAGGTGCACTTGGAGATGTGTGGAGCGAGTGTTTGAAGGAGTTTGACTTTCCTTTTGAATATTCACACGAAATCCCCTTTCCATGCACAAAGCGTAAGAAAGGGGATTCAGAAAATTATAGCTTATGGCTTGATAGGGTCTTTAGCGAGGCCTCAAATTTTTTTGTTTAGAATAGAAGCAACGACCTTGGGTCTAGATTATCCCTTTCAATATCTTTAAAATAGTTTACGGTTCCAACTTTCAGCTCTACCGTAGAGGCATCGTCACAAACTATAATGCCTTTCCTATGACTCTGTAGAACGCTGATAGTCCACATATGGTTAATGCATCCCTCAATTGCGTGGTGAAGTGCTCTGGCTTTGTGATGTCCGTTAACCAGTATCATTACCTCCTCTGAGTCCATAATGGTTCCCACTCCAACAGTGAGTGCAGTTTTGGGCACTTGAGAGATGTCGTTGTTAAAAAAGCGGGAATTAGCAATGATAGTGTCTGTTGTTAAACTTTTTATTCTTGTCCTGGAGGCAAGTGATGAGCCGGGCTCATTGAATGCGATATGACCATCGGGGCCAATACCCCCCATAAATAGATTCACCCCTCCGTAAAATTTCATCTTCTTCTCGTAATTTTCGCACTCAAGGTCGAGGTCGTGGGCATTTCCGTCAAGAATGTTTGCATTCTCCCTCTTTATATCTATATGCTGAAAGAAGTTATCCCACATAAAAGTAAAGTATGACTGGGGATGCTCTTTTGGGATACCTATATACTCATCCATATTGAATGTAACAACATTAGAGAAAGATACCACCCCCTCTCTGTAGTATCTGATAAGCTCTTTATATGTTCCGTAAGGTGTAGATCCTGTTGGTAGTCCAAGAACAAAAGGTTTTTCGGGTGTAGGATTAAACTCCCTTATTCTCTTTACAATGTAAGCAGCCGCCCATTGCGATATCTGCTCATAAGAATTTTGAATAATAAGTCTCATATATATTTTTTTAAAGTTTCTAATTATTAAGAAATACCTTTGCATTGTTTACAGCTGCCTCAGTCATTGAGGAGCCGCTTAGCATCCTGGCAATCTCCATAACTCTGTCATTTTCTTCTAATCTCTTGATTTTTGTAGAGATTTGTCTCTCTTTATCCTCCTCTTTGTAAACAAGCAGATGACACTCACCTTTGGAGGCAATCTGTGGGAGATGTGTGATAACAAAGAGTTGCATATTTATCGATAACTCTTGTATGAGTGACCCCATCTTATCTGCTATACTCCCCGATACTCCACTGTCTATCTCGTCAAAAATAAGAGTTGGCATTCCTTTACCTCTTGCTATGATAGATTTTAAGCAAAGCATTATCCTGGAAAGCTCTCCGCCTGAAGCAATCTTTGCCAGCTCTCTTGCAGCTATATTTTTATTTGCAGAGAACAAAAACTCTACCCTCTCTTTTCCATTAATATTTAACTCGGGTAGTGGAATAATTCTAACCTCAAAACAGCTGTCGGGCATCTCAAGCTCTCTGATTTTCCCTCCAATCTCTGAAGAGAACAGAGCAACAGCATTAGCCCTGTTTTCAGATAGTTTATCAGCCCAATCCCGTGTTGTCAATCTTATATCCTCTAAATGAGATAACTCTCTAACTAACTTCTCTTTAAGCTCATCAGACTCGTTAAGTGAACCAGACAACTCTTCTTTTAGGCGGATTAATTCAACTACCTCTTTTACTCTGTATTTAGAGAGTAGATTATATATGAATGATAATCTTGCTTCAACCTCGCCCAACCTGTTATTATCTACATTAACACTCTCTGCCAGTGTAACGCACTCCCTTTCAACCTCCTTCAGTTCAATTCTGCAACTCTCCAATCTTTGTGCTAACTGGCTTGCCGGAGAAAAGTTGGAAGTTATTTTATTTAAAAGCTGTTCGCAATCTTTTACAACCTGAACAGTTGATATTCCATTTAAATTAAGAAATTGTTCTACAGATATAAGGGTGTTTTTAATCTCCTCTGCATTACTCAATATCTTCAACTCATCTTCCAATAACTCTAGCTCACCATCTATCAGTTTCGCCTCATCCAGCTGTTTGAAATTGTAATTACTATATTCGAAATCCTCCTCTTTTCTCCTTATTTTTCTTTTTAAATCTTCAATCTCTCTCTCCTTTTGTTTAAACCTCTCTAAAGAAAATCTATACTCTTCCAGTGTTTTTCCGTTATTTGCAAAAGAATCCAGAACAGAGAGTTGAAATGAGCTGTCTCCAATAAGTAGATGCTCATGTTGTGCGTGGATATCTATTATTTTCTCCGAGAGATCTTTTAAAAAATTGTTGGTTACCGGCTCGTCGTTGAAAAAAGATCTTGTTCTGCCGTTAGATGATATCACTCGTCTTATGGTAAACTCTCTTTGGGGTTCCAATGAGTGCTCCAAGAGCAGCTCTTCTGTCTCCCGTGTTATATCTATCTCAAATAGTGCTTCAACAATACAGTTCTTCTCGGGGTCTTTAAGTATGTCTTTGTCGGCTTTTCCTCCCAACAGCAGAGAGATGGCACCAAGAAGTATCGATTTACCTGCTCCGGTCTCACCCGTAATAATGATCAATCCATCCGGAAATGAGATCTCCAGACTCTCGATGAGAGCATAGTTCACAATTGAAAGTGACTTTAGCATTGAAAAAACCTTTCAATAAAACCGGCAATCTTTTTTGCTGCTTCTGTTTTTAACATTAGGGGTAGTCTCTCTCTATCTCCCTTTTTACTTATTATAGTAATGACGTTTGTATCGGTTCCAAATCCGGCCCCCTTATCTCTCAATGAGTTAAGCACTATGGCATCTAGTTTTTTAGAGGTGATTTTTGCAATAGCATTACTCTCTTCATTATCTGTCTCAAGCGCAAACCCAAGGTGAAAGCACCCCTCTCTCTTGATCTCTCCTAGTGACGCTGCTATGTCTGTGGTTGGGATTAGTTTAAGAGTATAATCACTCTTATCTCTTTTTATTTTTTCTGAGTGGGAAACTTCGGGAGTAAAATCGGCAACCGCTGCAGAGAGTATAACAACATCACACCCTCTATTATAGCAATCTATCGTATTGGCGTACATCTCTGCAGCAGATGTAACATCAATTACGTTTACGTTCTTATGGTTTATAGATTGGTTAACAGGACCGCTAACCAATGTTACATAAGCACCTCTGGAGGCAATCTCATTCGCAATTGCGTATCCCATTTTTCCCGTAGAGTGGTTTGATATAAATCTCACAGGATCAATTTTTTCTACAGTTGGACCCGCAGTAATAAGAACCTTTTTACCCGCCCAACTGCCGCAACTACCTTTATCTAAACGAGAGGTTAAAAAAAAATCCTTTATTGCCTTAACAATAATCTCCGGCTCCTCCATCCTCCCTTTGCCATCTAGCCCGCTGGCCAACTCTCCTGAGGTGGGTTCAACAATCACTGCACCTCTCTCTTCTATAATTTTTATATTATTTTGAGTTGCGGGGTGAAGATACATATCTACATCCATTGCAGGAGCAATCATTACCGGGCAACGCGCACTCAGATAGGTTGTTAGAAGAAGATTGTCGGCAACTCCGGTAGCCATTTTTGCAATTGTATTGGCAGATGCCGGCGCGATTATGTACAAATCAGACCACATACCTAGTGAAATATGGCTGTTCCAGTCACCATTTTCGGGGTTATAGAACTCCACGAGTATGGGATTTTTTGAGAGAGTTGCCATAGTTAAGGGAGAGATGAACTGCTTTGCCATCTCTGTCATAACCACTTTTACCTCTGCCCCCTCTTTTACCAAGTGCCGCACCAGCACTGCCGCTTTATAAGCTGCAATGCTGCCGGTTATTCCCAATAGTATGTGTTTTCCTTTGAGCATTAGCCCTCAATCTTTCTTACCTGAATTTTGTCCTCTTCAAATTCGTGGATTGCAAGTAATGTCGCTTTTGGTAATCTCTCGTAATATCTCGAAATCTCAATTTGTTCTCTGTTTTCGAATGTCTCTTCTAGTGTATCTGCAAATGATGAGAACTCCTCTAATTTCTGCTTAAGCTCCTGTTTTAGCTCTGCTGCTATCTGGTTAGACCTTTTTGCGATAATTATAGCAGATTCATAGATGTTGCCGGTTGGGGCCGCCAGTTTTGAAAGATCCCTTGTTACCGTATTTGTGGGTACATTCTTACTAATTTCCATATATTGTTTTTATTTTTTTAAAAATGATTGAGCTCTCTGGAACATCTGATCGGCCTCTTTTCTAAGCTTTGAATCGGGATATTCACTTATAAAATTATAATATTCATCTACCAAAGTAAGGAATCTCTCCCTTTGCCTTTCGGGTACGCTATTTTGTGCATATTGATAATTTGCAGCTACAATATAAAAGAGCACCTCCTCCCTATATTGATTGTCGGCATTCTCCTTTAGAACATTCTTCAATGCAAATGCAGCAGCTTTGTAATCCTCTATTGTGTAGTACAACTTTGCAGATTCAAAGCTTTTTTTGTCTATCCTCTCCTGAAGATCTACTAACATGTCTCTCATCCTCTTCAGATACTGGCTCTGGGGATATTCATATATAAATATGTTTATTGCAGACATAGCTTTGTATGACGGAAGTTGATCTAGCTCATAGCGATAAGTAGATCCGTAGAGACACTCAATTCTCAAATATTTTGCCTCTTCTGTAAAAGGGCTTCGGGGGAACACACTGATAAACTGATCGAAATTTGCTTCGGCAATGGTTAAATCTCCAAATTTATAATTGCTCAAACCCAAATAGAACTGAACAGTATCGTCTTTGCTTGTCCCTCTTACCGCAAGAAGCATCCTGTCGAAAAGCTCTGCTGCTCTGGCATATTTGCCTGCATTGTAATACTTAAACGCTCCTGCGTATATCTCATCAACATCGGTTGATTTAAGCAGGGCCTCATACTGCGATTTGCAGGAAGAGAAAAACAGAATGGCAGAAAAAAGAACTGCAATTGTAATCTTATTCATCTTTTGTTATTTGTTATCGGCAAGAAATCTCTCTGCATCCAATGCTGCCATACAGCCCGAACCGGCTGCCGTTACGGCCTGCCTATAGTGCGGATCTTGAACGTCTCCGGCAGCAAAAACTCCCGGGACATTGGTTTTAGAGCTCTTTCCCTCTGTTATGATATATCCCTCTTCGTTTGTTTTAACCCATTTACTAAATAGCTCTGAGTTTGGATGATGTCCAATAGCTAGAAAAAAGCCATGAATATCTATCTTTTTTTCGCTACCATCTCTATGAACAAGAATCGCACCATTTACTCCTCCAACAGGCGTTCCCACAATCTCTTTTGTGTTGTATTGCCAGAGGATCTCAATCTTTGGATTGTTCATGACTCTCTCCTGCATTGCCTTAGATGCTCTTAAAACATCCCTTCTCACTATCATATAAACCTTGTTACAGATGTTGGCCAAGTAGGATGCCTCTTCACATGCAGTGTCTCCACCACCAACAACCGCTACATCTTTCCCTTTATAGAAAAACCCATCGCAGGTTGCACATGCAGATACGCCTTGACCCCTGTAACGCTCCTCCGATTCAAGTCCAAGGTATTTTGCTGTAGCTCCTGTGGAGATAATTAATGTCTCTGCCAGCAGCACTTTATCTTCGTCAACCGTAATAGAGAATGGTCTCTTCGAGAGATCGGCTTGGGTAACCACTCCAAATCTGACATCTGTGCCAAATCTGGTTGCCTGCTCTTTAAGCTCATCCATCATCTCCTGCCCTGTTATACCTTTTGGATAACCGGGGAAGTTTTCTATCTCAGTTGTTGTGGTGAGTTGCCCTCCCGGTTGTATACCCTCATAGAGTACCGGTGAGAGATTGGCCCTAGCTGCATAAATAGCGGCAGTGTACCCGGCCGGACCACTGCCAATGATAAGACACTTTATCTTTTCTTTGTTCATAATTACAATTTTATATTTAAGTATTTACAGGTATGTGATTCAACCCGCAAAGTTAAAAAATTTTTTCTTTAAAGCCATTTCCAGTCTAAACTCCCATACCAGAATAAATGAGAAGGCCCACCTTGCCAGGAGCAACCACCAGATTACTGCTCCAACAGAACCTAGCAGAAGCACATCTTCAAGATTGCTATGCGATATTCCAATATGGTGATTAAGAAGGTCTACATCATCTTTTGTAATCTTTCCGCTCTCTGTTTCATCTATCATAACGGCCGCACCATATGCAAGCCCCAGAGTATTAGCAACAATCCAAAGAAAAGATGTCTTTGCGGGCAGTCCGAATATGGCTAGAATGGGTCTCATAAATTTAGAGAGCCACCTAATAACTCCAAACTCCGATAATAATCTCTGAAGAATTGAAAGAGAGAAGATAAGGACGCTCATTAAAGCTATGAGCTTTAGTGTTTTAATAGCCCAAATACCTATCATTTCCCAAAACTGAGGGTTACTCTCAATTGCTTGAATCTGTACCGGGGTCTCAACCTGAGGCATTATCATATTTAAAATAAAACCCAATGCGAATGAGCTTAGAGTTCGGGTTATTACCATTCTAACGGCAGAAGAGCCGGTTTTCTTTTGAACGGCAGTCTCTGTAATCATGTTGTGAGCACAGAGTATCATAACAGAAAGGATGGTAATGGTTCTTACATCCAGATTGAGTGTGGCAATTACGGCTATAGCAGAGTAGACATTCACAAAGTAGCCGGTAACATATGCTAGTGCCGATTCACCCGGCAGTCCCATCATATTAAAAACAGGATTTAAGAACATTGAGAGATAGGGTAGAATATCAAAATATTCAAGAAGCTGAACGCCAAGAGTTATTAATACCGTAATACGAATAAGCCAAAGACATGTTTTAAGTGTCTTTGGCATAATCTCTTTAATAGAATTTATAGATCTTTTAATTGCAGATTGTTCCATATATCAAAATAATCTGCAAAGATAGATTTAATTTTGAGTCTTAGTAATTATTTTTCTTTGGCTCAAAATATTCTTTGGCGTGAAGACAAGCAGGGCAGTTTTCGAGTGCCTTCTTGCCTTTATGAACATAACCGCAATTACGGCATTGCCACTCGGTCTCCTCCTCCCTTTCAAATACCTTTTCGGCTTCTACTCTTGCAAGAAGAGTTCTATACCTTGCTTCGTGTTCGGCCTCTACCTTGGCTATCATTTTAAAGGCGGTTGCCACTTTGGGAAAACCCTCCTCCATAGCAATCTCGGCAAATTCTGGGTAGAGTTCTGTCCACTCTTCATTCTCGCCGGCTGCTGCCGCTGCAAGGTTTTGAGCCGTATTGCCTATTATTCCGGCAGGATATGAAGCTGTTATCTCAACCATTCCCCCTTCAAGGAAGCTGAAGAAACGCTTAGCATGCTCTTTCTCTTGTTCGGCTGTCTCTTCAAAAACGGCTGCTATTTGCTGATAACCCTCCTTTCTTGCCACAGAAGCAAAATACACGTATCGGCTTCTTGCCTGAGACTCTCCTGCAAACGCTTTTAGTAGATTCTGCTCTGTTCTTGTCCCTTTGATACTTTTTTCCATTTTATTTTATTTAAGAGGTTAGTTCTTCACAAATTTAATCATAAAATCTCTATTATCAATGTTCTTGTTATATTTGTAAAGAACAATATTTGGTTTATGAGCAGAGTAAAAGATAGAGTGCAAATGTTCAGAGAACATATGAAAAGGTTAAATCTGGACGCATATATAATACCTTCCGGCGACCCTCATTTTGGAGAGTATGTTCAGAGGCATTATCTCACGCGAGAGTGGATATCCGGCTTTACAGGATCTGCGGGAACAGTTGTAATAACACCAACAGATGCTGCATTATGGACTGATTCCAGATACTTTACACAGGCGGCAGAGGAGCTTGAGGGATCTGATATCTCTTTAATGAGAATTAAAGTGGAAGGAACCCCCTCTATTCAAGACTGGCTCAAAGAGCAACTTATGGAGAGAGGTACTGTTGGGGCCGACTTCTCGTTGATATCCAGAGAGGAGGCGATTCAGATGGAACAGAACCTAAAACCATTAAGATTAAATTTAACCCATGACCTATTTAATGAAGTTTGGAGAGATAGGCCACATCTAAAAAGTGAAAGAATAGAGCACTTACCGCTTGAAATTACAGGAGAGAGCTCTCAGGAGAAGCTTCAAAAAATCAATAATTTACTTAAAATAGACAAGCCGTATCTTTATATATTAAGTACATGTGACGATCTTTCATGGCTTTGTAATATAAGAGGTTGCGATATAGATTACAATCCCTTACCAAATGCATATGCAGCTTTTACAAAAGATACAATTTATTTGTTTGTTGGAGATGGGGCCATAACAGACGGTATAGATAACAGATTGAGAAAAGAGGGTATAGTTTTTCACCACTACAATAGTTTTGAATCTTTTATAGCGACATACCCAAAAGAGTTTACCAGAGTAGCTCCTGAGTCAAAAATATCCACAAAGCTGTATAAAGCAGCAACCTCCTCGGGCGCAGAGTTCACACCAGATGTAATTAGAGGAGGTGCTATTGGGTTTCTTAAATCTTTAAAAAACAGTACAGAGATAGATGGGTTTAAAAAGGCAATGCTGTGCGATGCCGCGGCGTGGATAAAGTGCTGGAAGTATATAGAGGATAATCTTTTTGGGAATGGAGAGGTTCTAACAGAAAGATCCATAGCAAATAAAATGATTGAGTTTAGAAGTGAGTGTGCAGAGTATAGAGGTGAGAGCTTTTCTCCAATCGTAGCTTTTGGTAAGAGTGCAGCCCTTCCTCACTACTCTCCATTTAAGGGAGAAGATGTGGTGATTCATAAAGAGGGATTTCTTCTTATAGATACGGGTGCACAATATAGTTTTGGAACCACAGATACAACCAGAACCATAGCGCTTGGCAAACTCTCATTAGAGCAGAAGAGAGATTATACACTGGTGCTAAAGGGGATGATAACATTAAGTATGGCCAAATTTCCAAAAGGGACTCGCGGAGCTTCGCTTGATTTCTTGGCTAGAGGCCCAATTTGTTCATCTGCAAAAATATATATGCATGGCACCGGTCATGGTATTGGTCATAGATTATGTGTTCATGAGGGGCCTCAGAGTATCAGAATAGAGGATAACCCGGTGGCCATCTCTCCGGGGATGGTTATCTCCAATGAACCTGCTGTATATGAAGAGGGGAGGTACGGAATAAGGATAGAGAACACAATATTATGCAAGGATTGGATGTTAAGCAGACATGGTGAGTTTTATCAGTTTGAGACACTAAATTTTATCCCGATAGATAAAAAAGCCATCGACAAAAAGATCCTTGGTCAGGATTGTGTCGAATGGCTAAACCTGTATCACTCTTCGGTGTATGAAAAACTCTCTCCCTATTTAGATTCAGACCACAAAAAGTGGCTACTGGAGAAGACCTCGAACCTCAACTGAAAAGTCGGGCTTGTACAAAACTCTCCTTACGGCACTATTAACAGAACCCTTCTCTCCATCTCTTTGGATAAAGTTAAAACCACTTTGCAAAAGCTCACGCTTTTCGTTAAGTAGAGCGTTGTTAAAGTCGTCAGTTCCATATTTTAAAAGATTACCAATAAAATATGTTGCCACATCGTATGCTTGAAATGCATATGGACCCGGCTCGCTGTTATAAAGAGTTCGAAACTTTGAAAGAAAACTTTTTACGTCATTCGAATTGTAGTCGGTAATGTACTGCATAGATAGATTAAGTCTCATACTATGATAGTAGTTTATGTCTACACTCTCAAAACTCCTCCATCTTGGCGTTCCGTAAATTGTAATTGTGTACCCGCTTCTAGTTTGCAGAAGGTTAAGGTTTCTCAAAACATCAGAAACAAATGCCTCAGATTCCGATGCCACAACTACATTGTTCAGCTTATCTTTCCTAAGAATCTCAGCAATCTGCGGCATAATATTTCTGCCTTGCAAAATCCTGTATGATAACTCTTTAAACTTTACACCCCGGTTATTCAACCTCTCTCTGGTTAAATTTACAATTCTCATATCAGAGGAGTTACCCTCTTCAAATATTAACGTCACCTCGGTAAACCTACTTAAATCTTTTGTTAAGTCACTATGAACATATTGAGATGGTGTACTTACTTGGTAAAAATATGGATTTTCCGATACCAGATACTCTGTGGAGGGGTCTACCGGAGAAACTAAAGGGATCCTATTTTCTGTTGAGTAACTAACAAGTTGCTCTATCTGCTCTCTAAAAATGGGACCAATAATCAAATTTGAACCATCCAACTCTCCCGAATCCAGAATACCCGAGATACTCTGTCTATCTGTATCTATTACTTTTATACTAAGATCTATACCCGGAAGATCTCTCTTTAAATCATCTAAAGCAACAAGAAATCCTTGATAAAATTCAATAAAATTAATTGCAGTTTCACCTTTTAAATCAGACTCGCCGCCAATAGGAAGAAGAAGAGATACCATTATGCTCTCATTCATCTTTCTGGAGAAGACAGATCTTGGTTTTTGTTTATCTTCACTCTCCCTATCTTGATTGAAATTTTCTTTTATAACTACTGTATCACGCCTAAGATCAGTAGTAGCTATCTGCTTTGCAGGTTCGGGAATTTTAAGAATCTGCCTTGTCTCTATTCGGGTGGATTTAAGTGAATTCAGCTCAACAATTGCAGACTCTTCTACCCCATATTTTTTTGCAATGGAGGAGAGAGACTCATACCATCTAACTGTGTGTTCTGTATATCGAATCTCTTTTTGTTCAGAACTCTCATTGCTCCCTTTTCTTATATAGATAATGCCACCCTCCTTTAACCCTTCGGAGAGTTGAGGATTGTCTTTGAGCAAAGTCTCTGTAGAGACACCATATACTTTAGAAATTGAGAAAAGAGTCTGTCTCTGCTCTACCTTGTGAATATAGAACAGCACTCCATCTATGTTCACAACCTCTTTAGATATCTCAACTCTGGCAGGTGTGTACTGTGCCAGACAACCCTTTGCTCCAAGTAATAGAGCCGCAATAAGAATTATCTTAAAGTATCTCATAAACGCGCGAGCATATTTCTTACATTGGCATCAATCCTCTCGTAAATATCTTCACTATAAGGGGCTTTTGTAAATGAGTCTCCTGTGATTTTTTCAAAAAGCTCAATGTATCTGTCAGATATCGATGTCACTATCTCAGGAGTCATTTCAGGGATTTTCTGCCCATCTTTGCCTTGAAAGTTATTATCCATAAGCCACTCTCTTACAAACTCCTTTGATAGTTGCCTCTGCTGCATCCCTTTATCAAACAGCTCTTGATAGGTATCTGAATAGAAGTATCTCGAAGAGTCGGGAGTGTGGATTTCATCTATAAGATATATCTCATCTCCTCTTTTACCAAACTCGTATTTTGTATCTACCAAAATAAGACCTCTCTCTGCAGCAGCTTTTGATCCTCTCTCAAAAAGTGCAAGTGAGAACTCTTCAAGTCTAATGTAATCACTTTCACTAACAAGCCCTCTGGATATAATCTCCTCTCTGGAGATATCTTCGTCATGAGCTCCTTGTTCGGCCTTTGTTGTAGGGGTTAGAAGAGGTTTCTCAAATTTTTGATGCTCCTTCATACCATCAGGTACCTCAACGCCGCAGATAGATCTTGCTCCGCTTTTATATGTTCTCCAAGAGCTTCCGGTTAGGTATCCTCTCACAATCATCTCTACAGGGAGAGGTTTACATTTATACCCTACAGTAACAACAGGATCGGGAGATGCTATTTTCCAGTTAGGTACAATGTCCGATGTGTCGTCTAGAAATCGGGAGGCGATCTGGTTTAGAACCTGACCTTTAAAAGGGATCCCTTTTGGAAGAACAACATCAAATGCAGAGATTCTATCTGTGGCAATCATAACTAAGTAATCATCACCAATTGAGTAAACATCTCTTACTTTACCTGTGTATTTACCGGTCTGTCCCGGAAAATCAAATTCTGTTCTGGTTATTGCCTGCATAGTGTGTTATATGGGTTATAGTGATTTAGTAAAATTAATTAGTTCCTTGGAGAAATTAGTCCAGGAGTGACGCTCTTTCTCTACCTGTATATTTTTGGTGTATAACTCTTTATGGTTGCTTTCAAAGTATTCTTTAATTCCTTGAACAATATACTCAGCAGCCGGATATTGCACAACAATTCCTGTGCCCGGTTTTTCTATTGCCTCTTTCAATCCACCAACATCGGTTGTTATCATAGGAACTTCAAAATGGTAGCAAATTGCACTTATCCCGCTTTGGGTTGCTGTTTTGTAAGGCAATACAACAACATCTGCTGAGGAAAAAAACAGAGAGACCTCACTGTCGGGGATGTAATCTGTAAAGAGTTTTATATTGGCTCTATTTGGGGAGTTTTCAATCAGTTTGTTGTATTTTTCAAACGACTCATAGGGTTCGCCGGCAATAATAAGATTATATGAGCTGTCCAGATTAGAGAATGCCTCTATTAAAATATCCAACCCCTTATACTCTCTTATTAGACCAAAGAAGAGAATGTTTTTTGAAGCAGGGTCTATCCCAAGCTTTTGACAAGCACTATCTCGGCAAATTTTCTCACCAAAATGGTTGTAAATAGGATGAGGTATTACTTTTACCGGCACATTGGGATTAATTGTAAAAAGATCTTCTTTAACAGATTCCGAGAGAACGATAAAGCCATCATTTGAATTTAGAAAATAGCGGGCAAAGCTATAATCAAAAAACCTCCTTTCATGAGGAAAAATATTATCAACGATTGAAACCTTTTTTGTGTTTGTACACATGTGACGTGCAACATACCCAAGTGATGGCGCAAAAAATGAGTTCCAATAACGTGTTATCAAAATATCGGGATTCCACTCATTGATTGTGGCGGCACTCTTATGGTACGAGAGGGGATTGATTGAGTCTAGAACTCTTATACCTGGGATGGCTTTTGCAGAGTCTTTATCGCTTACATATTGTGTTTTACCGGGGAAAAGCAAACTCGGGTACTGTCGAGTGAAGTTGTATGCCCTCACATCATGCGACTTGCCCAGTTCACTGTAGATATTAGCATTGAACTGGGCAATTCCACCACGATATGGGTAAAAACATGATAGAATGGCAATTTTCACCCGTTATAGTTTTGTATTAGACTATTTTTTTGACTTGGTTTTTATATACTCATCATTCATTGCACTAACAACCATGTTGGTAATATTGAGTGAAGAGTCTCCTTTTAGAATTGAGTTAGATGCCCCAGAGGTGCTTAGAATCATTGCATACCTCTTCTCCTGATTCAGTTTCTCTAAGTATGTATTCAAAGCATCAAATACTCTTCTGTATAGAACTGCCTCCTCTTCAGACATCTCCATCTGTTTTTGCTGAGTAAAATTTTGCAACTCTTGTTCTCTCATTGCGAGTTGTTGTTGTTGGGCCTCGGCCTGAGACCTTGTAATGAGACCTTTTTGAACCTTAAGCTGAAAATCTTTGAAATCATTTTCGAAAGTGCGCACCCTCTTGTTCAGATCATTCTGAATTGTCTGTGCTTTGCTCTCGAACTCCGATTTTAAATCGTTGAACATATCGTATTTGCTAACAAGAGAGTCTATCTGAATATACACAATACCACCTGTGGCGGTAACCTCCCCGGCAGTTGTCTCGTCTGTGTTTTTAACAGAGGAGCCATTCGATGTGAAATGCAGGATAAACAGTACAATAACAGCTACTGATAGAACGATGTTTGTGATAAATGATGCGTTTTTCATCTGGTTTTTCAATTTAAACTACAAATATAATTAATAATTCTTTAACTGCCTAAGATATGATTGTATTGTATTTTCGAGACCAAGATAGATGGCGTCGCAAATTAGAGCATGACCAATTGACACCTCTAATAGAAAAGGGATATTTTTTTTGAAATATGATAGATTATCAAGGTTTAAATCGTGGCCGGCATTGATTCCAAGACCCATTTCAACTGCTGTTTCTGCTGCGCTCACATAAGGTTCGATGGCTCTTTCTCTCTCTCCTCCGGCGTAGATTAATGCATAGGACTCAGTGTAGAGCTCTATCCTGTTGCAACCCGTATCGGCTGCATGTTTTATCATCTCCAAGTTGGGATCCACAAAAATTGAGGTTCTGATTCCCTCTCTCGAGAAGATTCTGCATATCTCCTTTAGAAAATCTTTATTGGTTTTAGTATTCCATCCGCTGTTAGATGTTATAACATCGTGAGCATCGGGAACAAGGGTCACCTGTGCAGGTCGGTTCTCCAGAACCAGCTCTATGAATGAGTCTGTGGGGTTGCCCTCTATGTTGAATTCGGTTGTTAGAATCGGCTTAAGCTCCCTAACATCACTGTATTTTATATGTCTTTCATCTGGTCTGGGATGAACAGTAATGCCCTCTGCACCAAATCTTTCACAATCCAAAGCTGCCTTGATTACATCCGGCAGATTGCCACCCCTTGCATTACGAAGTGTGGCAAATTTGTTTATATTTACGCTCAGTTTTGTCATAATGGATGCAAATTTATTTATTTTTGACAATTATTACACTTTACCCTTGGAATGAAGATAGCAATTTACGCAAGAGAAGTAAGCGACAAATGGAGAAAGAGACTTTCCGGCATACTTAATGCTTTACACAATAGAGAGGTAGAGCTAACATACTATAGGCCATTCTATCTTCAAATGTGCAATTACGACTATATGAAGATTCCGGAGGGAGCACTTTTTTCAGGTGAGGCCGACCTGCCCGACGATACCGCAATTCTACTCTGTTTTGGAGGAGACGGAACATTTCTGGAGTCTTTAACAATAGTAAAAGATAGGAATATTCCCGTAGCCGGAGTAAACTTTGGAAGGCTTGGTTTTCTCACTAGCGTAGATTCGGTTTTGGGTGATGAGTGGATTGACAGACTATTATCGGGAGACTATCGGGTAGAAGAGAGGGGGGTCTTGTCTGTCTCTGCAGAGTCGATGCCAAAAGGTTTTTGTATGTATGCTTTGAATGAAGTTACATTTCAACGTAGAGATCCATCTATGCTGTCTGTTCATGTGAAGATAAACGGGATGACTCTGCCTCCGTACTGGTCAGACGGATTGGTTCTGGCAAGCCCTACAGGATCTACTGCATACTCTCTTAGTGTGGGAGGTCCAATAGCTCTTCCCGGGGTAAAAGCTCTTATTCTGGCCCCTATAGCGCCTCATAATCTTAATGTTAGGCCGTTAGTTGTATCAGATGACTCTATTATAGAGATTTATGTCGATTCAAGGTGGGGAGAGGCAATAATAAGTCTTGACAACAGGTCTTTTACTATTCCTGTCGGAGAGGTTGTAAAGATTTATAAAGCAAAGTTTAACCTCAAATACATAACTTTTACATCTGAAAGCTTTATAGCGGCATTGAGAGAAAAACTTATGTGGGGAGAGGACAAGAGAAATAAATAATATCATTAAAATAACAGGAACCAAAATGGATAATATTCCAAAACATGTTTCCATTATAATGGATGGAAATGGAAGGTGGGCAAGGAGAAGAGGACTTGGAAGACTGGAGGGGCATAAGGCCGGTGTAGAGTCTGTGAAGGCAGCAGTGGAGTTTGCTGCAGAAAACGGGATCAAGTTTTTAAGTCTTTTTGCCTTTTCGGAGGAGAACTGGAGCCGCCCTCAAAGCGAAGTGTCTGGATTGATGGAGTTGATGATAGATGCAGTTATAAACGAAACAAAAACATTGAAAGAGAATAATATATCTTTCAGAGTAATAGGAGACAGATCTAAGTTATCAGAAAAACTAAATCACAAGATTGAGGAGCTGGAGCACTCTACCAGTAAAAATACTACTCTTACACTAATTGTATTTTTAAGTTACAGTGGAAAGTGGGATATTATGTATGCTGTAAACTCTTGCATAGAAGAGATAAAAGCCGGGAAGAGATCTGTTGACGACACTATAACACCTCAAATGTTTGAGCAGTGGCTTAGTACTAAGGGGATACCCGATCCCGATCTCTTAATTAGAACCAGCGGAGAGCAAAGAATAAGCAACTATATGTTGTGGCAGTGTGCATATACCGAATTTTATTTCACAGATGTACTTTGGCCTGATTTTCGCAAAAATGACTTTAAGGCTGCCCTTGATACATACACCGAAAGGGAGCGCAGATATGGCAAAACAGGTGATCAGATTAACAAAATCAATTAAACAGACATTGGATACAAATAAAAACCTATCTTTGCAGTTTTACAGTCGAAGAGTGCAGATGAAGTCATTACCACTGATCCTTTTAGCGTTATTAATATCTCCCCTTACTAGGGTGGCAGCACAAGATACAACAAAAGCCAGAACAGCTGTTGTAGATTACAATAACCCCCAAAAATATATTGTAGGAGGCATACGGGTCTCCGGGATTAAGCATTTGAGCGAAGAGCAGATGCTCTCCTATACAGGGCTAAATATAGGGGATGAGATAACCGTTCCGAGTGACGAGTTATCATCAATGATTAGAAGAATTTGGTCGCAACGTTTCTTTTCTGATGTCTCATTCTTTATTGACTCGGTTGTTGGGAACAAAGCATTTTTAAACATCTATCTACAGGAGAGACCAAGGGTGTCCAGATGGGACTACGAGGGGGTAAGAAGTGGAGAGAAGAGCGATCTTAATGAGAGATTGAAGCTAAGAAGAGGAGGCGAACTCTCAGATTACGTGATATCTTCTTCGTCTGATATCATAAGAAGGTACTACATAGAGAAGGGATTTTTACAAACCGAGGTAACAGCTCGTCAGGAGGACGATACACTTTTCACGAATACTGTTAAGGTGACATTTGTAGTTGACAGAAAAAGTAAGGTTAAGATAAAAAGGATCAACTTTGAAGGTAACGAGAGCGTCAAAGATTCGAAGTTGGCCTCAGCAATGAAGAAAACCAAAGATAGGCGCTTGAGGAATTTTTTCAGTAGCAAAAAATTCAACGAAAAAGAGTTTGAGAACGATAAACGTCTTCTACTTCAAAAATATAGCGAGAGAGGTTACAGAGATGCACGAATTGTTAAAGATTCCATTTTCTACCTCGCAGATGGAAGACTTGGAATAGATATAAAGATAGATGAAGGGAAGCAGTACTTTTTTAGAAATATCACATGGACCGGTAACTCCATCTACTCGGCAGAAGATTTAAACAGTGTTCTGAGAATAGGGAAAGGTGATATCTACGATGTTGTATCCATGGAGAAACGTCTTTTCGATGCAGAAGATGGAAACATTTCAAAGATGTACAGAGATCAGGGTTATCTGTTTTTTAGAGTTATGCCTGTTGAAAAGGCGATTGTTGGCGACTCTGTAGACGTTGAGATGAGGATGTTTGAGGGGAAACCTGCTATTTTTAACAGAATAGTTATAAACGGCAACAATGTAACGAACGAGAGAGTTGCCAGAAGAGAACTCTTCACAAGACCCGGCTATCTATTTAGCCAGACTGCTCTGGAGAGGTCCCTGAGAGAGCTTGCCTCTATGGGTCATTTTGACCCGGAAAAAATTATGTCTCCAACCGGTTACAGCATCGTTCCAAACGAGGCAGCAAATACCGTAGACATCACATACAATGTAGAGGAGAAATCTAACAGTCAGTTTGAGATTGCCGGAGGATGGGGAGGAAACACTTTTGTGGGTACTCTCGGAATCAGCTTCAACAACTTCTCTTTGAGAAAAGTTTCTGACAGAAAAGCATGGAGACCTGTTCCTTTAGGAGACGGGCAGCAGCTATCCGTAAGGTTTCAGACCAACGGAACATACTACACTGCTCTATCGGCCAGCTTTACGGAGCCATGGCTCTTTGGTAACAAACCAACATCATTCAGCTTCTCAACGTACTACACAAGACAAACAAATTCATACTACTTCTACCAAAACACAGGACAGAGTATGGAGGTATTTGGTCTTGCCGCAGGTATAGGAACAAGATTAAAGTGGCCCGATGACAGATTCGTTCTATATAACGAGTTAAGTGCACAAACATATAAACTTACCGATTGGCAATATTACTTCATATTTAAAGATGGTATATCCAATAACTTCAGCTGGAAAATCAGACTTCAGAGAAACTCAACCGACCAACCAATCTATCCAAGATCGGGCTCTGATTTTCAGTTCGGTTTACAGTTGACTCCGCCATACTCTTGGTTCAGATCTGCAGATACCGATTATAAAAACATGACGGATGCAAAGAAATATAAATGGATAGAGTATCATAAATGGACATTTAAGGCATCTACTTTTAACAGACTAGCCGGTGATCTTGTACTGATGACCAGAGCAAACTTTGGATATCTTGGCTACTATTCCAGAAAATTGGGCTACTCCCCATTTGAAGGATTTATTCTTGGCGGTGATGGTATGTCGGGATATAACACATATGGTTCTGAAGTTGTGGGTTTGAGAGGTTATCCTAACAACTCTCTTACACCAAGGATAAATAACAGTTATGCAGGGAATGTATATGATAAATTCACCCTTGAATTAAGATATCCTCTGGTACTTCAACCGCAATCCACTATCTACGCTTTGGTCTTCCTTGAAGGAGGTAACAGCTGGTCTGACATTAGAGATTTCAATCCATTCTCAATAAAGAGATCTGCCGGATTTGGAGTACGTGTTCTTCTTCCTATAGTTGGAATGTTGGGTATAGATTGGGGATATGGTTTCGATCCTGTAGAGGACAAGGCCAGAGGAGGAAGTAACTTCCACTTTGTAATTGGACAACAATTCTAATAAAAGAGAACAATTCGAATAAATAAAGATTAGGGTCATGAAAAAGCTAGTAACAATTGTGGCAATGATTACAGTAATGGCTGTAACTGCCTTGGCACAGACCGTGGGATATGTTAATACAGAGACTATTCTTAGCAAAATCCCGGAGTATAATCAAGCCCAGCAACAGCTAGAGAGGCTTAAGAGCCAATACGACACTCAATTCCAGAGTGAGCTGAAAGTGATAGAGAACCTTTTTGCAAAATACCAACAGGAGAAGGCTCAGCTAAATGATATGCAGAGACAGATGAGAGAGAACGATATTATCTCAAGAGAGAGAACTCTAAAGGAGAGACAGATGGAGGTGTTTGGAAACGAAGGTGTTATGGCTGCAAGAAGCAAAGAGCTGCTTGAACCGATAAAGGATTTGGTGTTAAAGGCAGTTGAAAGTGTTGCAAAGGAGAGCGGAGTGGGTATGATATTTGATATATCTGCAACACAAGGAGTAATTTATAATGATCCCAAGGCAGACCTTACCAACAGGGTGCTTGATAAAATGGGACTAAACAGGTAAACCAAATAATAAAAAAATAGTATGAAACATTTTTCAAAGATTCTTTTAGCTCTTTTCCTGCTGGTATCCTCTACCGGTTTTGCACAGTCGTTAAAATTTGGACATATCAATACACAGGAGCTGATATCTGTAATGCCCGAAAGAGACAGCGCATTGGTTAAGCTTGAAAAGCATGCCGATGAGCTTGAGGCCACTTTACAAGAGCTTCAGGGTGAGTTCCAATCAAAATTGAACACCTATCAGCAGAGACAGGCAACCTGGACAGCAGCAATTCTAGAGGCAAGAACAAAAGAGCTGCAGGAGCTGGATGCGCGTATACAACAGTATCAACAAACCGCTTCTCAGGAGTATCAGCAGTTGCAACAGATGTTATTTACGCCAGTACTGCAAAAGGCAAACGAGACCATTACAAAAATAGGTAAAGAGAGAGGACTTATCTATATCTTCGATACGGCATCGGGCACAATACCTTTTATCAATACAGATATTAGTGAAGATATATTGCCTCTGGCTAAAGCGGCTCTAAAAATTCCACTTGACAAAAAACCAATGCAATTGGGCGGCGAAGCTCCTAAATTGTAACTTTTTTTTTAACTTTACTGTCGCTTCACTTCAGAAGCGACTTTTTTTATGTTCAAATCTACCGAAACTATACCTGTTGGAATATTTGATTCGGGTGTCGGGGGTCTTTCTGTTTGGCGAGAGATGCTAAAACTTCTACCTGGAAACAGATTCTTTTACTTAGCAGACAGCGCCTATTGCCCTTATGGGCCAAAAACAAAGGAAGAGATAATTGAGAGAGCCGGAGCAATTACAAAATTCTTTATAGCACAAGGTGCAGAGGCCATTGTTGTTGCATGCAATACAGCAACCTCGGCGGCTATCGCAAGTTTGAGAGAGGAGTTTACAGTTCCTTTTATAGGAATGGAACCGGCAGTGAAACCGGCTGCATCCCTAACAAAAACAGGGGTTATAGGTGTTCTTGCAACAAAAGGGACACTAGAGGGAAAGATGTACAATAGCTCATTAAAAAAATATGCAAAAAACATAGAGGTTGTTCAGAGAGTGGGTAAAGGGCTGGTCCCATTGGTAGAGAAAGGAAAACTGGAGGGAGGTGAAACAGAGCGACTGTTAAAATCCTATATTTTACCTATGGTTGAGAGAGGAGCAGATCACATTGTATTGGGCTGTACGCACTACCCATTTTTAAAGGAGAGTATTCAAAAAATTGCAGGAGATGGGGTAACTTTGGTAGACCCTGCTCCGGCAGTTGCAAGAAGGGTTTACAGCGTCGTTAAAGAGATCGCAGAGACCAAGGGCTACAGAGAGATTCCACTATCCGGCATAGACCTTTACAAAAGCTGCTATTGCGATACTACCTTCTATTCCACAGGAGATATAACTGTTTTAAAGAATTTGGCCCGAAGCATAATTCCTCAAATCCCCGATAATCTGTTTCTTGAGATTGAGGTATAACCGAACCTAATTAACAGAAAATACTATGAAAACTGAACTACTTTTTTACCTTGTGCCGCTAGCATCCCTTGCCGCACTTGGTTTTGCCCGCTATTTCTTTAAAGAGATGATGAAGGAGAGCGAAGGCACTCAAAAAATGCAAGAGATTGCATCCTATGTAAGGCAGGGAGCTATGGCCTATTTAAGGCAGCAATACCGGGTTGTATTCAAGGTCTTTATTGTACTGAGTCTATTCTTTGCTCTCCTGGCTTATGTTTTTGGAGTGCAAAATCCATGGGTGCCGGGTGCATTTTTAACCGGAGGTTTTTTCTCGGGACTTGCCGGCTTTATTGGAATGAAAACTGCTACCTATGCCTCTGCAAGAACTGCAAATGCCTCGAGACGCTCTCTCAACAGCGGTTTAAGAGTTGCATTCCGCTCAGGAGCGGTTATGGGGTTGGTGGTTGTAGGGCTGGGGTTATTGGACATCTCAGTTTGGTATATAGTACTTAACTACTTTGTAGAAGAGATTAGTGATTCACAAAAGATGGTTGTAATTACAACCACTATGCTTACATTTGGAATGGGGGCGTCTACCCAAGCTCTATTTGCCAGAGTAGGAGGGGGAATCTATACAAAAGCAGCAGATGTAGGAGCCGATTTAGTGGGTAAAGTAGAGGCGGGTATACCCGAAGACGACCCTAGAAATCCGGCAACAATTGCAGACAATGTAGGTGATAATGTAGGCGATGTTGCAGGAATGGGGGCAGACCTTTATGAATCTTATTGTGGGTCAATTCTTGCAACAGCAGCATTAGGGGCTTCGGCATTTTTTTTAGATCCTGCAATGCAGCTTAAAGCTGTTTTTGCCCCAATGTTAATTGCTGCAGTGGGAATAATTCTATCTATAATAGGAATATTTATTGTAAGAACAGATGAAAAGGCAGGAATGAAAGAGCTTCTAAGATCGCTCGGAAAGGGTGTTAACGTAAGCTCAATTCTTATTGCACTTTCTACTTTTGGAATTCTCTATATTTTAAAACTGGATAATTGGGCAGGCATCTCTTGCTCTGTTATAACAGGTTTGGTAGCCGGAATAATAATCGGTCAATCTACTGAATACTACACATCTCACTCTTATTCGCCAACAAAAAAGATCTCGCAAAGTGGTAACACAGGCCCTGCTACAGTTATAATAGCCGGGGTGGGTCAGGGTATGGTCTCTACTGCTATTCCAGTCTTCTCAATTGCAGCTGCAATAATACTGTCTTTTCTTTTTGCAATTAAATTTGATGTAGCCAATATGACTGAAGCATCTAACCTAAGTCTGGGGCTATACGGAATTGGAATTGCTGCAGTTGGGATGCTCTCAACTTTGGGAATAACACTGGCAACAGATGCTTATGGCCCTATTGCAGACAATGCCGGAGGAAATGCTCAGATGAGCGAATTGGAACCCGAAGTGAGAAAAAGAACCGATGTATTGGACGCTTTGGGTAACACAACTGCAGCCACAGGCAAAGGATTTGCAATAGGTTCGGCAGCACTTACAGCTTTGGCCTTAATGGCCTCTTATTTAGAAGAGATTAAAATAGGACTTTCACATATTGGAATGACAACCTTGGAAATTGCCGGCAGAGTAGTTGCTGTCTCCGAAGCAACAATCCCCGACCTCATGGAGTATTATCAAGTGACTTTGATGAATCCAAAAGTGTTGGCCGGAATATTTATAGGATCGGCAATGTCTTTCCTGTTTTGTGGGATGACAATGAATGCCGTAGGAAGAGCAGCGCAGAAGATGGTAGAGGAGGTTAGAAGACAATTTAAGGAGATTGCGGGAATATTGGAGGGGAAAGCAACACCCGACTATGCAAAGTGTGTGGAGATATCTACAAAAGGGGCTCAGAGGGAGATGATGTTACCATCTATATTGGCTATAGTTGTACCGGTTATAACCGGAATCATCTTTGGAGTTGGAGGAGTGATGGGTCTGCTGGTTGGAGGGCTGGGAACCGGATTTGTTTTGGCTGTGTTTATGGCTAACGCCGGAGGTGCCTGGGATAATGCCAAAAAATATGTAGAGGAGGGTAATTTTGGAGGGAAAGGCTCCGATTGCCACAAAGCAAATATTGTTGGAGATACTGTAGGAGATCCTTTTAAAGATACATCGGGGCCATCATTAAATATTCTGATTAAACTTATGAGCATGGTCTCCATTGTGATGGCCGGCCTTACAGTTGCGTTCAGCTTCATGTAAAAAAGAGGATGACCTATTTATATTGGTCATCCTCTACTTTTAAAAAACTATTTGTTACTTCTTAGCCCACCACAATCTGGTAGTGTACAGGTCACCTCCAATACTTGTTGCGGCTGCCTCTACATTGGCTTTATTGAGTGTATACTCATTACTGTCATATTTAAGGCGAGGAACAATATCGGTCCCGGTAGGATTGGCAACAACAAATGTAACTCCGTCGTTGGTTACCTCACCCGGTTTAACTAGTGATTTAGGGTAAAGAGTTCTTCTATACTCGGCCCAAGCTTCAAACCCCTGTTGGAATAGGTGAATATACTTTTGTGTAAGTACCATCTCCTTTTTACCCTCTGTGTTTGCAGCATCGAATCGTGCTAGTACTGCAGATATATACGCCTCATTGGATGGAGCTCCCCACTGTTCCAAAGAGGCACGAATACCCTGCTCAAAGAATGTTCTATCCCAATCGTAGGCCTCACTCTTCATAAAGCAAACTGTTGCATAGTCAAGAAATACCGACCAGAAGTTTGCTTGAATAATAAGAGGATAAGGAGTTCGGGTTAAATTTATTACCGTTGCAGAGTTGGCTGCAACGAATGCTCCTGTCTGCGCATCGCTCATTCCGTAAGGGACACCTGTAATTCTGCCGGTTGAGTAATTTGCATCGCCAATATAGATTGGGAATCTTGGATCTTCTAGCCCTGCAAAAGGATTTACATAACCCTTATGAGTGTCGTTTACTCCCCTTAGGAGTCCAACAAATTGCTTAGTAAGAGTGAAGTCATTACGCTTACCTACAATGAATCCATTGTATAGAGGGGCCTCATTTGGTGCTCCAGCTCCGGAAAATTTAATTCTTGCAATGTCGGCATTAGATGTCATAACGCCTTCAGCAATAATAGCTTTGGCTGCAGCTTGCCAGTCCGATTTTACATTTGACATTCTGATTACAAGACGGAGTCTTATGGAGTTACCAAATTTTATCCATTTATTTATATCTCCTCCAAAAATGACATCTCCCTGAACCCAACCTTTATTGGCACCTTTAAGAGCATCTACTGCACTTTTTGCATCTGCAAGCAGCTTAGGAAACAGTTCACTCTGCTTGTCGTATTTAGGTTGAACAATTTGTGAAGGCTTCCAAGCATCTGTATATGGTACATCTCCAAAAGTTTCGGCCAGCAACTGAACAGACCAGATCTGCATTAGCTTTGCAGTAGCAACCTGTACGGCATTGTCTCCATATGCACTCATATCGCCTTTGGTCTTATCGTTGGTATTCAGATTGATGATATCCTGGAAGCTTTGGTTTATGAAGTAGGTATTTCTGAAGAATCCATCTGTAACCTCTTGTCTGAACAGATATCTGTCTTCCGATGTGTAGTTTCTCTGAGCCCAGTGTTGGCAAGCCAGATTAGACTGTCTTCCCGACCTCCAGACATCGTAAAGGTAATATCCCAGCTCTCTTTGAGCATATGTCATTATATATGGCGTAGGTACACTCGTTGTTGAGTTGGGGCTGGTGTTGATCTCTTCAAATTCTTTATCGCACCCTGTAATAAGAACAGGAAGTGCCAAAAGAGCTATAAATAATTTTTTTATTGAGTTCATAAATAACATCTCCTATTTAATTAAAAGTTAAAGCTTACACTAAATCCGTAAGTTCTGGTAGAAGGTATATATCCACCTTCGATACCCTGGGCATTTGAACCTGCCATTTGCAGATATTCAGGGTCGAAGTGCTTAGTAGCAGCCCCGAAAATTGCCAGATTTCTGCCAAAGCCAGATACCCTTAATTGTTTAATAGGACCGGTCCATTTTGCAGGGAAAGTGTATCCCAATCTAACTTCTCTAATCTTGATGTAATCTGTGTCAAACACGTTCTTCTCATCACATCTATCGTAGTGATATGCACCATAGTACTCTGCATTTAGTACTTTAGTGTTTTTTACCGGTGTAGTTACTGTTGCTCCTGCAGCGTCGGTGTAAAGGAATTTACCGGTTGCAGCATCATATTTTCCATAGTAGCTTTCAATTGTAAGCCCCTCTTCACGAATATCTTTTCCGTTAACCATAACGGTCTCTTCCAATAGTCCCGAGTACATACCCCACATATGAGAAGTATAGTACATTTTACCACCTCTCTGCATGTCAAGTAAAATACTAAAGTCTATACCTTTATATGTAAATGTATTTGTAAGACCGGCTGTAAAAGATGGGGTGGCATTACCAATATTTTTTATTGGAGTTGCTGCATAGTATCCGGTAGCCGGATTTATCAGCTTATTTCCGTCATTGTCATAAACAAATCCGGTTCCCCAGATAACAGGGTAGGAGGTCCCTACAAATGCTCCCGATTTTACCCTAAAAGGAGCATTCTGAAGGTTAAGATACGATAGACCCTCTGCAATCTCTTTAACTTTATTGTTCAGAGTTGCCATATTGAGCTGCATATCCCAGTTAAACTCTTTAGTCTTAATGGGCGTTAAGTTTAGAGTAAGTTCAACTCCGTTATTAGACATATGTCCCGAATTAATATACATACTTGCATAACCGGTAGCACCCGATACCATTACCGGAACAATCTGATCGTAGGTGTCTTTCTGGAAATATGAGATGTCGAAGCCAATTCTGTTGTCTACGAATAGAGCTTCGAGACCAATCTCCCATGATTTGGTAGATTCCGACTTAAGATTAGGGTTAGACATGGTTGTTGGGGGGTTATACCTAGGATTACTTCCAAATGCCCCACCTGTAGAGGCGGCGTAGTACGACTCCAGATTGTAAGGATCGGTGTCATTACCCACTTGTGCCCATCCTGCTCTGAACTTTGCAAAGTTTAACCAACCCAATGTTTTTAACGCATCTATAGAGGTTAAAACAGTACTCAGATTAACAGAAGGGTAGAAGTATGAGAGGTTCTCTGCAGGAAGTGTAGAAGACCAGTCATTACGAGCTGTTATATCCAAATAGAATATTTGGTTATAGTCGAAAGTTATGTTTCCGAATACCGAGTTGATTCTTTTGTGAGATTTGCTGTCGTATGCAGTTGCCTTTGTTTGTGAGTTTGATAGATTGTACAAATTAGGAATTACAAGTCCACCAACAGTAATACCACCTGTGCGCCATGTTTTTCTATCGGAGCTTGCAGCTCCCACCAGCGCAGAAATCCCCATTTTATCATCCATAAACCTGCGATTGAACTCAGCAAAGAACTCCGATGTAAGCTCCAGAGCTTCGCGATTATCGAGGTAATACTCCGATGTGGCTTGAGAGCCAACGGCAAAACGCTCCTCCATTGAGAGGTTAAAGTAGTCAACTCCAACACGACCTGTGAATTTCATCCAGCTAAAAGGTTTGATTATCAGTCCTGTGTTTCCGTACAGACGATTTCTCCTGTCGTTTTGGTAGTTTTTGTATGCCGACCAGTATGGGTTGTCGGTGTACATTGGAGTAGGGTCGTCGTAAGAAGACCTGTTCCATGTTCTTTGACTTCCATCGGGATTAAGATATGCCTTCATATCCTTATAATCTATCTGAGTCTGTGACCATTGCCACATCTTCTGGATAGGGTTTCTATCGCCATAACCTGTTTCCGGACGACCTACAGCGTTATTATTTACATAGTTAGCTGTTACCCAAGTCTCAAGATACTTGTTTAACCTTGTAGTTCCGTTAAAGCTTATAGTGTTTCTTTTTAGTTTACTGTTAGGAGTGATACCGGTAATGTCACTGTTTGTATAAGATACTCTGAACGATCCGTCGTCTCCTGCTTTTGAGAATTGAATATTGTTGGTTAGGTTAATCCCATTCTCAAAAAAGCTTTTATAGTCGTTTTTAGGATAGATCCATGGTCTCTCTACAAGATAGTTAGCAGTATCCCACTCGTCAAATGCATTCCAATGGAGCACTTTTATATTTGGATCATATTTAGGACCCCAGCTCTCGTCGGTGCCATAGTCAACCGTTCTATACGTTTTTCCACCGATTGTTGCGGTGAGGAATCCGTCAAGTGTTCCGGCTCCTTCGTATATAAAACCTCCTCCATAATGTTTTTGAAGTTGAGGCATATATGCAGCTCTATCTACAGTTACCGAGGAGTTTACACTTACACCAAATGTTTTTGCTGCAAGTTTTGCTTTTTTAGTTGTTACCATCACAACACCGTTAGCTGCTCTTGAACCGTAGAGAGCCGAAGCAGAGGCCCCCTTAAGGACAGAGATAGACTCAATATCGTCTGGATTTAAATCTCCGGCAAGATTACCAAGGTCGTATCCACCTCCCCCGGTAGCTCCGTATGAGTAGTCTGCATTGCTTATAGGTATACCGTCAACAACAAACAATGGTTGGTTGTTTCCTGTTAATGAGGTATTTCCCCTTACATTAATTTTTGCTCCCCCTCCCATCTGTCCGCTGGCGGCCTTGATTTGAACACCGGCAACTCTACCGGAGAGAGATGAGACAATATTGGCGGACCTCACTTTTTGAAGTTCGTCTCCTTTTACATTTTGAACTGCGTATCCTAGAGCTTTTTTCTCTCTTGAGATACCTAGTGCCGTAACAATCAGTTCTTCAAGTACCAGGGACTCCTCTTGCAATGTCACATTTACAACGCTCCTTCCGTTGATAGGTACCTCCATAGTCTTATAGCCGATGGAGCTAAAGACAAGAGTTCCGTTTAAGTTAACATTGTTGAGGATGAATGTTCCGTTGTCGGCACTGTTTGTGGCAGTGGTTGTGCCCTTCACAATAACCGTTACGAAACCTAATGGTTGGCCGTTTACATCTGTTACCCTACCGGTAACCTGCGACTGCGCCCAAGAAGTAGCTCCTGTTAACAGGAGAACAATTGAGAAAGCAATAAATATTGCTCTCCGCAATAAATGCTCTTTTGCATTCATAAATCAGTTTTTGGTTAGTTTAGTTTTGTTATGTATTTAAGTACCCAGATTCGGGTTAAAGCAAATGTAATAAAAAAATGTTATTGTTGTTCAAATATTTTAACTTCTGTTTTTAAGTGTTTTATGGGTCCTGATTGGAATTGATTATCAATCTATCAATTAATAGGTTTTAATCTATTAATATTTGATATATAACAGTAGTAAAATTCTTGAAAAATAAAAAAGAGACTGCCTCTGGTGCAGTCTCTTAAATAATTAAATCTTTTGATTATAAAATGTAAGATAAAAGTTAAAATATGTTATTTTTTAAGATACTCTTCTAAGAAAGGAATAATGTCATCTTTCTCAACTTTTCGCTTAATAATTTTTCCTTCACTGTCTACAAATATGTTTTGAGGGATAGATCTTACATAATACAATTTAGCAACATCGCTATTCCAGTATTTAAGATCGGATACCTGAATCCATGTTAATTTATCGTCTCTTATGGCGTTCTTCCAAACATTTTCGTCACTGTCTAAAGATACCCCAATAATTCCGAAACCTTGTTTGTTGAACGTGTTGTATATCTCAACAAGTTTTGGGTTGAACCTGCGGCAAGGTCCACACCATCCGGCCCAAAAATCAATCATGGTTATCTTATTCTGAGTGTAAACACTAGATAATGAAACAGGTGTTCCCTGCGGATCGTTAAGGGTAAATTCGGGTGCTATCATACCCTCTTCAAGCGTTTTTAAGGTGTTTACGGCAATCTCTAGCTCATTTAAGTATCTGTTTTCTAGATTTGCAGGCACAGCTTTGAATGCAGAAATTCTCTCTTCTACAACTGCCATAGGTGTATCTTCTACCTTTTCAAGCATCATGTTAAGGGTAACAAAAGAGAGCGGATTTTCTGTAATAAAGGCCGACTCTATATCGGCAATCTCTTTTTGAGCTTTTTCAAAAATTGCAATTATCTCATCTTTTTTCTCTTGTGTTACACCCTCTTTGTAAAACTCAGTCTCCAGAGAGTCTGTGTTATATCTGTTTCTAACCTCAATTTTTTTGTCGTTCAGAGCTTTGTACAACTCATTCTGCACACCACCGGTAACAACTGCATTGGTAAAATCATCTGCATCGGCAGTAATTTTAATGGTTGAATTGTCAAGGAATAGGATTAATCTTCCTTTCACCCCCTCCACAGAGATAGTATATCTCTCGGGAGTTATAACCTTGCCTCTGAATTCAAATTTGCCTCCAGTAAAGTCTACTGTATCCTTGATTGGCTCTCTAGAAGAGGAGTTCGATAAATATGCCTTGCCGTCGGTTATGCTGTCTCCGGAGATGGTCCCTTCAATAATATAGCCGTCGTGCTTTGGTTTGCAGGCAAATACAGCCAGCATAACCAACATAAATAATAGTTTTTTCATCATCTGTAATATTTGGTTTGAGTTTTTAATTTTAATAGTTGCTTTCTAAATCAGATCTCTCATAGTTATTGAGAAACCACTCTTTATACATCATGTATCCACCTGCATTTTTAAGAGCAGATTCTCCAACAGCATCGCTGCCCTCTTTAACTTTTTTGGCAGGGATACCTGCATAGATACCCGGCTCAAGTACCGCATTGCTCAGCACCACAGCACCTGCCGCAATTATTGTGTTGTCAGGTATAACCGAGTTATCCATCAAGATTGCTCCCATACCAACAAGAACCTTGCTTCCAACAGTTGCCCCGTGAATAATTGCATTATGCCCAACTGAGACGTCGTCTCCAATCTCAACAACTGATTTTTTATGAAGTGTATGAAGAACCGCTCCATCCTGGATATTAACACGGTCGCCTATAATAATAGGGTTTACATCTCCGCGTAGAACGGCTCCATACCAAATACTACAGTCATCACCAATAGTAACATCTCCAATTATAGCCGCATTCTCTGCAATAAAGCAGTTTTTCCCAATTTTAGGTTCAATTCCGTTTAATTTTCTAATAATAGCCATTGATATTAAAATAAAAGACAAATATATGATTATATCTGTTATGCTAAACCATTTTAATTAACCCACAATCTCTTTTTTTGTTTATTAAATATCAAAATTTAGCAGATTAAATTGATTTTTTAAAAATTGCATATTATATTTGATAGATTATAAGGTTGGCAAGCGCCGTTCCTTATTATATTGTCAAAAATGCGGGATTTTGATGTCAATTTAAAATAAGATAGAAAAAACTTTTTTGAAAAGGATATTTGACTACATTTGTGGATTGTTTTTTAAAAACCACACAACGGTACCGGCTTAATTAAACTTATTTTTATGCAACACAAGGTTATAGACACTAAAGAAGTTGTTATCAGATTTACAGGAGATTCAGGAGATGGAATGCAGCTCACAGGAACGCTCTTTGCAGATGCTTCTGCACTGTATGGGAACGAAATATCAACTTTCCCGGATTTTCCGGCCGAAATCAGAGCTCCTCAGGGGACGGTTGCGGGCGTATCCGGAT
The DNA here is from genome assembly GCA_964469965.1 of uncultured Muribaculaceae bacterium. Taxonomy (GTDB): domain Bacteria; phylum Bacteroidota; class Bacteroidia; order Bacteroidales; family UBA932; genus Bact-08. The sequence goes on from CAYYAM010000003.1 coordinate 98,905, forward strand.
TCCAGGTTAATATTGGAAGTGGTGAGATAAGAACTCCGGGTGATTTCTGCGATGTTCTAGTTGCCATGAATCCTGCGGCACTAAAATCAAATGCAAAGTGGGCAAAACCAACTGCAACCATAATTCTGGACTCAGACACCTTCGATGAGAAGGGAATCAAAAGAGCCGGATTCAAAACAGACGATCCTGTGACAGAGCTTAAAATCCAGGACAGACACATAATTTTCGCTCCAATTACATCTCTTACCAAAGAGAGCTTAAAGGATAGCGGACTAGATCCAAAGTCAATTCTAAGATCAAAGAATATTTTCACTCTGGGCATATGCTACTATATGTTCAACAGGCCTCTTACCACTACCGAGGAGTATCTCGACTCAAAATTCAGAAAGAAACCCGAGATTGCAGAGGCCAACAAAAAGGTGCTTAGAGACGGATTCAACTATGCGGGTAATATTCACGCTATTCCTAATACATACAGAGTACTTCCGGCCAAACTGGAGAAGGGAATATACAGATACATCAACGGCAATCAGGCAACTGCCTGGGGGTTGTTAGCTGCTTCTGAAAAATCGGGAATTCCTTTATTCTGTGGATCTTATCCAATTACACCCGCAACAAGCATTCTTGAGGAGTTGTCACTCAGAAAAGACCTGAATGCAAAGACTCTTCAGTGCGAAGATGAGATTGCAGGTATTTGCACTGCTATAGGTGCTGCTTACGCAGGTAATCTGGCAGTTACTACAACCTCTGGCCCGGGCTTGTCTTTAAAGTCTGAGGCACTGGGGCTTGCAATGATTACAGAGCTTCCGATAGTTATTGTAGATGTTCAGAGAGGGGGCCCATCTACCGGAATACCTACCAAGACAGAGCAGACCGATTTAAACCAAGCGTTGTACGGAAGAAACGGCGAGTGTCCTATAGCTGTTATAGCAGCTCACTCTCCGTCGCATTGTTTCGATGCGGCTTTCTACTCTGCCAAATATGCAATGGAGCACATGATGCCGGTACTGTTGTTAACCGAAGGGTTTTTAGGAAATGGCTCGGAACCGTGGAAAATTCCTTCAATGAAAGATTATCCGGCAATCAATCCTCCAATTATTGAGAGACCCGATGAGACTCCATTCTGGCCGTTTAAGAGAGATGATGTTAAAATGGCAAGAAGATGGGCCTTCCCCGGAACTCCTGGCCTTGAGCACAGAGTAGGTGGCCTTGAGAAAAATAACGACGGAAGCGTATCTTCCGACCCTATTGTACACGAAAGGATGGTAGCCGAAAGAGCAGAAAAAGTAAATCGGCTTGCAAACTTTATCCCTGAACAATCAATTATGGGTGAGGAGAGTGGCGATGTGCTAGTAGTTGGATGGGGAGGAACTTACGGCCATCTCTACACAGCCGTAAAAGAGCTGCAGGCAGAGGGTAAAAAGGTGAGTCTGGCTCACTTCGATTATATCTTCCCTCTACCGAAAAATACAGAAAAAGTATTCTCCGGTTTCAAGAAAATTATTGTATGTGAACTAAATAGCGGTCAGTTTGCAAACTATTTAAGGACCCAGCACCAAAAGTTTCACTACTATCAAAAAAACAAAGTACAAGGTCAGCCTTTTATAGTAAAAGAGATTGTTGACGCAGTTAACGAGATTCTTTAATACACCCGGTAAATAGAATGATTATGAAATATACTCCACAAGACTTTAAGAGCAACCAGGAAGTTAAATGGTGTCCGGGTTGCGGAGACCACGCAATATTGGCAAGTGTTCAGAGAGCAATGCCAGAGATTTGCGAAGCACTAAACTATACTAGAGAGCGATTTGTATTTGTTTCGGGAATCGGATGTTCTTCAAGATTTCCGTACTATATGGATACATATGGTTTTCATGGTATTCATGGAAGAGCTTCGGCTATTGCAACAGGAATAAAGGTTGCTAATCCAACCTTAACTGTTTGGCAGATTACCGGTGACGGCGATGCTATGGCAATAGGCGGAAACCATTTTATACATGCAATCAGAAGAAATATTGACATTAATATTATCCTTTTCAACAATCAAATTTACGGACTTACCAAGGGTCAGTACTCGCCTACATCTAAGTTAGGTATGGTGACAAAAACATCTCCTTACGGAACGGTTGAACATCCATTCAATCCGGGAGCGCTGGTTTTGGGTTCAAGAGGAACTTTTTTTGCCAGAAGCATAGATGTAGAGCTGAAGCTTACTCAGGATGTTATGGTTGAGTCTGCTAAACACGATGGAACAGCTGTAACGGAGATTCTGGTTAACTGCGTTATTTTTAACGACAGAACACACTCAGAGGTTGCCGATAAGGAGTTCAGGGCAGAGAGAACAATAGTTCTTAAGCATGGAGAGCCCATGATATACGGCAAGAATAAAGATAAAGGACTTATCCTGGACGGACATAAAATTAAATCTGTAGTATTGGGCCAAGATGGAGTGAGTGAAAAGGATCTTTTGGTTCATGACGCACACGAAGAGAACCCTGGGATACACTCAATGCTTATAGATATGAAGTATCCCGAATTACCGGTTGCTCTTGGAGTAATCAGAGCCGTAAAAGATAAAACATACGACGACAATGTAAGGGATCAGGTAATTGACGCACGAGAGCATGCGCAAATTCACAATATGGACGAGCTTCTGAGAAGCGGTGCCACCTGGGAGGTAAAATAGATAACCAACATACCAAAACATTATAAAACTTGTTATCATGAAAGTAGCAGAAATTATGGCTTCACTTGAGAGAAAGTATGGCCACGAGAAAGAGTATTTACAAGCAGTTCACGAGGTTCTGGAATCCATCGAGCCAATTTACAACCAGCATCCCGAGTTTCAAAAAGCAAAAATCATTGAGAGACTGGTTGAGCCCGACAGAATTTTCACCTTCAGAGTTACCTGGCAAGACGACAAAGGCGAGGTGCATACCAATACAGGTTACAGAGTTCAGTTCAGCAATGCAATAGGCCCTTACAAGGGTGGTTTTAGATTTCATCCTTCTGTAAACCCATCAATTCTTAAGTTTCTAGGGTTTGAGCAGACATTCAAAAATGCTCTAACAACTCTTCCTATGGGTGGTGGTAAAGGTGGTTCTGATTTTGATCCAAAAGGAAAATCAGACGCAGAGATAATGAGATTCTGCCAGGCATTTATAACTGAACTTTGGCGTCACTTGGGTCCCGATACAGATGTTCCTGCAGGAGACATTGGAGTAGGAGCCAGAGAGGTTGGATATATGTATGGTTGGTATAAAAAACTGGCCAGAGAGAATACCGGAGTGCTTACAGGAAAAGGTGCAACCTGGGGAGGATCTCTTATCAGACCAGAAGCAACAGGATTCGGAGGGGTTTACTTTGTTACGCATATGCTTGCCACCAAAGGTCTTGACATCAAAGGTAAAACAGTGTCGGTTTCGGGATTCGGAAACGTTGCATGGGGAGCTGCTCTTAAGGCAACTCAGCTTGGAGCTAAGGTAATTGCACTGTCGGGTCCCGATGGACTGATAGTTGATGAGGCGGGTATGGATTACAACAAAATTGCGTATATGTTGGAACTTAGAGCTACCAATAACGATGTTGTTGCTCCATATGCCGATAAATTCCCAGGTTCAAAATTTTATCCAGGGAAAAAATCATGGGCTGTTAAAGTTGATATTGCACTACCTTGTGCATTCCAAAATGAACTTAACGGCGATGATGCCCGTGAGCTTGTTGCAAACGGCGTGATGTGCGTTGGTGAAATCTCTAATATGGGATGCACTCCTGAGGCGATTGCAGAGTTCCAAAAAGCAAAAATCCTATACGCTCCGGGTAAAGCAGTAAATGCCGGCGGAGTTGCAGTTTCCGGGCTTGAAATGACTCAGAATGCCATGCACATAAGCTGGACAGCAGAAGAGGTAGATACAAAACTTAAGCAGATCATGGAGAGCATACACGAGCAGTGTGTTAAATATGGAAAGCAGAGCGATGGCTTTATCAATTATGTTAATGGAGCGAACATTGCAGGTTTTATGAAGGTGGCAAGAGCTACACTTGAGCAAGGTCTTTGCTAAAAACACTTACAATTTATAACTAAACGATTAAATAATTAAAGGTTGTCACATTTGCGACAACCTTTTTTTTATATCCAAAGGTCTGAAATTTATCATAAATTGCATTATTTGACCCTTTATGTGCATTTGTAATTGTAAAAAAATTATTTAACTTTGCTTAGCATAAAATACCCTACGGCAAAACTACATAACCAAAATACTTAAATTACTAACCAAAAATTTACTAAATGAAAAAAATCAGATTACTTCTCGCCGCACTTTTTTTGGTGGCTGGGAATGTGCTATTGGCACAAACTCTAAGGGTGACAGGTACTGTTACCGACGCGGGTGATAGATCACCTATCATCGGTGCTTCCGTTCGAGTACAAGGTACAACAATCGGAACAGTTACCGACCTTAACGGAAACTACTCGATTAACGTAAACAGAGGAGCCGTTCTCGAGTTCAGTTTTATTGGAATGACAGCTCAGTTTGTAACCGTTACAGACCAGACTGTGATTAACGTTTCATTGGCAGTTGATGCTCTCCAGCTGGAAGATGTTCTGGTTGTTGCTTATCAGACTGTTCGCAGATCGTCATTTACAGGATCTGCCGCATCTGTAAAGCAAGATCAGATTGAGAGAATTCAGTCTACCAACGTAACCAAATCTCTTGCAGGTGCTGTTCCCGGTGTTCAGGTTGTTGGAGGTTCGGGCCAGCCGGGCTCTTCTGCTGCAGTCAGAATCAGAGGTATCGGTTCGGTTAACGCTTCAAGTGCACCTTTATATGTAGTTGACGGTGCAGCTTACGATGGCGATATCAACGCAATCCCAACCGATGATATCGAGTCTATAAGCGTTCTTAAAGATGCAGCAGCAGCAGCTCTTTACGGAGCTCGCGGTGCAAACGGTGTTATCATGGTAACAACCAAAAAAGGACGTGTAGGAAAAGCTACGGTAAACGCCAAGGTTAACATTGGTGTAAGTTCAAGGGCAATAAAAGAGTACGAAAGAGTGAACGCAAACCAGTACTACGAACTAATGTGGGAAGGTTGGAGAAATGCTCGCGTGATTGCAGGCGGAATGACTCCGGATGCAGCTGCCGCTCAAGCCAGTGGTGCTACCTCTAACGGTATTGTTGCAAGATTGGGAGGATACAATCCATACAACGTTGCTAACGACCAGGTTGTTGGGTTAGATGGTAAACTTAATCCTGCAGCTGTTCTTCTATATCAAGACAACTGGATTGATGCTCTCTCACAAACAGGTGTTCGTCAGGACTATAACGTTAATCTAAGTGGTGGTGTAGATCAAACAACTTACTACATGTCTCTTGGTTATATTAATGAAAAAGGTCACCTTAAGTGGTCTAGCTACGATCGTTTTACAGGTCGTGTAGGTATCAATTCAAGAGTTAACAAGTGGTTCAAGATGGAGGGTAACATCTCGGGATCGTCATCTAACACATCTAACCTTCTTGCAGAGGGAACCTACACATCCAATCCATTCTACTACGGAAGGATGATGGGTCCTATCTATCCTATCTACCAGAGAAATGCCGACGGTTCAATCAAGACTATGAATGACGGATCTCCTGCTTACGATATGGGTGGTGGAAACACTGTTTATACTTGGACAGGAAAAACACGTCCTTACGCTCCAAACTCAAACCTTATGGTTACTCTGCCTTTAGATGACAGATCTAACATGAGAAACCAGTTATCGGCAAGATTAGCGGGTGAGTTCACAATCATGAAGGATCTTACTTTTAGAATTTCGGGAAGTACAGACCTTACAAACACTCTTTTCACAACCTATCAGAACAACAAATTCGGAGACGCAGGTGTTACCTTAACAGGTGCCGGTGTTTCGGGTCGTTCAACTAAAGAGTATCAGAGAGCTCAGTCATACACCTTCAACCAGGTGCTAACCTATAACAAAGCTTTTGGAGACCACAATGTAAATGTTCTAGTAGGACACGAAAACTACCAGTGGGACAGAAGAGTACTTTGGGCTACCAGAACCAACTTTAAAATTGATTCTAAAGAGCTTGTTGCAGGATCGGTTGCCGAAGGTTCTTCATCGTATGCAGATATCTATACACTGGAAGGTTACTTCGCAAATGCAAATTATGCATATGCCAACAAATATTTCTTGTCGGGATCTTATCGTTACGACGGTTCATCGAGATTCTCATCGGATTCACGTTGGGGAGGTTTCTGGTCGGTAGGTGGTTCGTGGAGAATCAAAGCCGAGCCGTTCCTTGCTTCTGTTAACTGGCTGGACGATCTTCGTCTTAAAGCATCTTATGGTGAGCAGGGTAATGACGATATCGGAAACTTCTACGGATACCAGAGTTTGTTTACAATTTCGGGCTATAACAACGGTAACTTCAATGGTGCATTCTACTCGCAATTAGCTAACAACGAACTTAAGTGGGAGAAAAACGGTAACTTTAACGTTGGTGCAGACTTCTCATTCTTAGGTAGAATTCGTGGTCAGGCAGAGTACTTTATAAGAAAATCCGATAACCTTCTATTCCAGGTGCCTCTTCCACAATCGGCAGGTCTTCACATTAAGTGGGACAACATTGGTAGCATGAGCAATAAAGGTTTTGAATTCCAACTTACAGGCGATATCATCAAGAAGAAAAACATTACATGGACTATAGACATAAACGGAACTCACTACAAAAATGAGATTACCAAGATGCCTTTAGGACCTGATGGTAAATTCCAAGAGATTATTTCCGGAACTAAGAAGCTCTCTGTTGGACACTCAATATTTGATTTCTGGTTGAGAGACTGGGCAGGTGTAGATAAAGCAGACGGTAGTGCATTGTATTACAAAGATATAAAAGATGCAAACGGAAATGTAACCGGTAAAGAGACAACAAAAGATCAGAACGCAGCATCATACTACTATCTTGGCTCATCAATTCCTGATATCTACGGAGGTATAACTAATACTGTTAAATTCTACGGATTTGACCTTGCAGTGTTCTTTGTTTACCAACTTGGCGGAAAGATGTACGATACTAACTATGCAGCTTTGATGCATCCGGGTACTTTCGGTTCGCACATGCACATAGACCTTCTTAACAGATGGACATCGGCCAATACTAACACAAATGTTCCAAGACTACAGAATGCATATGCTGCTCCAACTGCCGCTTCGAGCCGCTGGTTGACAGACGCTAGCTTCTTGTCGTTGAGAAACGTTACTTTCGGATACACAGTTCCTTCTAAATATCTGAAGCAGCTTAACCTAACATCTGTTAGAGTATTTGCCACAGGTGACAACCTTGCAATGTTTGCAAAGAGAACAGGAATGGATCCTCAGCAGACTTTCGGAGGTACATCCGACCACACTTATATTCCTAATAAGATTATATCACTAGGACTTAACATTACATTTTAATTAGAAGAACTATGAAAAAAAATATACTAGTATTACTTTTACTGGCAACTCTGGGTATAGTCTCTTGTAACAAGGAATATTTGGAGACTGCACCAACATCCAGTGTAGCAGAGGCCGACCTTTTCAAAACATTGACAGGAGCACAGACCCTACTCGAAGGTATACACCGTTTTGGGTATGTCTACGGAGGAGCACACGACAAATTCGGACATACAGCAATTAATTATGCTATGGAGTGTCTTGGCGAAGATTTCTATCCAACCGAGAGGGGTTACGGATGGTTTGTATCTTGGTATCAATACCTGGAGCACAGAAATGTAAACTCAACTAACTGTTTGTATCCATGGGATTTCTACTACGACATAATCAACAACTCAAATCTTCTTCTATCTAATATAGACAAGATTACAGTTTTTGATTCCGAGATTCCAAGAAGAAACAATATCAAAGCTCAAGCATTGGTTTACAGGGCACACTCTCACTACCAGCTTGTTCAGATGTATGCCGACAGATACAATTTTGTTACTAAGAATAACACTCAGCTTGGTATTCCTATTAGAATTGAACCTGGTCAGCAGCCACTAGAGCGTTCATCTGTAGAGGCGGTTTATACTCAAATCAAGAAGGACCTTACAGATGCTATTGCTCTTCTTAATGGCAATACAGCTTCAAGAATCAATATGTCTCACATTCACTTCAATACTGCTAATGCAATAGCTGCAAGAGTAGCATTGACTACCGGTGACTGGGCAAATGCCGTAACTTATGCAAGAGCTGCAAGAACAGGAACAACACTTGAAGCAAACTATAACTATGGTTTCAACAAAGTTTCAACCGAGTGGATCTGGGGTGCGGTTCTGATAGATGAGCAGCAGACCAGCTACGCTTCGTTCTTCTCTCACATAGACCCTGCTTTCCAAGGATATGCAACATTGGGTAATCATAAGCTTCTTAGTACAGTAGTATTCGACTTCATGAGTGCTACCGATACTCGTAAAGCAGCTTTCAGAACAACCTCTGGCAAACCTCGCGTAGGTTGGAAATTTACAGGTAATGGCGGATGGACTAATGACTATCTGTACATTAAAGCGGGTGAAATGTTCTTGATTGAGGCCGAGGCCGAGGCAAGAAGAGGTAACTTCATTGATGCTCAAAACGTACTGTTCAATCTGATTAACAAGAGAGATCCGGGTTATGTAAAAACAACCCTGACAGGTGATGCCCTCATAGATCATATTATTATGCATCGTCGCGCCGATCTTTGGGGAGAGGGACAGAGATTCTTCGACATCAAACGTCTAAACAGAGGATTAGATAGAAGAGATCTTGGTCACAATCCGGCACAGTGGAATGCAGCCTCTAACTTCCCTGCAGGAGATAAGAACTTTGTGTTCTTGATTCCTCAGCAAGAGATGGATGCAAACCCTAAGATGGTTCAGAATCCTTTGTAGCATATTGATGCTTAATTTTATAAACCCCGATTTTATTCGGGGTTTTTTTTTATATTTGGTCTCTCTATTTTGATGATTTGTGATATGAAGAATTTTAGAAAAATCCTATATACCCTTGGAGTAATTACCTTTTTGCTCTCTTGTATAAAGGAGCCGCCGGCCCAACTAGAGCTATCTGTCTCCGAGATAATAGTATCTAATTTTAATGGCACAGGAACATTAAACGTAACTTCAAACGGAAAGTGGACAGCATCTTTATCTGCATCTTGGTGTACAATATCGCCAACCAGTGGAGATGGTAACGGGGAGATTAAAATAACAACAACCAATAATTTTGGTGAAGAGGAGAGAGGTGTAACACTATATGTATCCAGTAGAAATGTAAAGAGAAGTGTGAGAATAAAGCAGGACTTCTCTAAACTTGAAACCGACACAGACAAACTGATATTCCCTAAAGAGATTTCGTCAAAAAACATTATAGTTACCTCAAATACTCTATGGCAGACAGAGTTGCCTCCAGGAACAGATTGGATAGTAACTACCCCCTCCAACGGTAATAATGCTGGAGAGGTAGTTGTATCACTTAGTGCAAATCAGGGAAAGGAGCGAACTGCCGACCTTAAATTCAGATTTGGAAACTCTACTAAAGTAGTCCAGATTGTACAGGAGAGAGGTGTTAATTCCATACCGAGTGCACCTCTTCTCAAATCACCAATAAATAACCTTATCGATGCCAATAGGATGCCTACATTCAGATGGCAATCTTCAAAAGATGCCGATGGCGACGAAATAACATACACCATAGAATACTCAACTAAAGAGAGTATATGGGAGAACAGCTTTAGTGTAAAAGACTCCCTCTTTAACCTTCCTAACAATCTGCAGTCAAATCAGCGATATTTCTGGAGAGTTAAAGCCGCAGATAAATATGGAGGAGAGTCGCTCTCCCCGATATTTACGTTTACAACAGGAATTAAGGTAAGCTATCTGGATGGAGAGTACAAGGTGGCACAAGAGAATACAAAAGGTGTTAAACCATCGGAGATTCTATTTTTAGGAGATGGTTACATATCGGAAGACTTTGAAGAGGGTGGAGTTTTCGACAAAGATATAGACGAAGGAATTGAGCACTTTTTTAGCGTGGAACCATACAAGAGCTACAGAGAATATTTTAAAGTCTATAAACAAGCCGCTTACTCCAGAGAGAGAGGTGCAACACAATCAGATAAAAGTATCTCTAAAATGACAAAATTTAAGACAGATTTTATTGGAGGGTCGTCACTTACAACCGATACCGATGAGGTCTTTAAATACGCTAAAAAGATTCCTACCGTAGATGATTTTAAGCTCAGAGATATGCTTGTCATCTTGGTTGTGAATGAAAACAGGTATGCAGGAACATGCTGGATTTGGTCCGATGGAAGGGCTATAGCAATCACACCTGTTAGCAAATCGTCAACCCCGGGAACTCATTACAGGAATTTAATAATGCACGAGGCGGGTGGTCATGGATTCGGACGTCTTGCAGACGAGTATGTTACTCAGGAAAATACGGGTAAAACAATTACAGACGAGAATAAGCAGAAACTAAGATCTTTTGCCGATGCCGGGTTCTATTCGAACGTAGATCTAACCGGCGACTCTACAAAAGTAAAGTGGAAACATTTTATATTAAGGCCGGGATACGCAAGAGTAGGCACTTTTCAAGGCGGTTTTTACTACTCTCTTGGAGTATGGAGGCCCGAATTTTCGAGCTGTATGGTATACAACGAGCCATATTATAATGCTCCTTCCAGAGAGGCAATTGTAAAGAGGATTATGACCATGGCCGGCATGCAGTATTCACTTGAAGCGTTTATAGAGAAGGATATAGAAAAATCGCCATCGCAGGCAGCTATGATGATCACTAAAAGCATAAACCCATTTACATTTATGCCGTTGGCACCTCCTGTAATGATGCCATAATTGATAACTTAAACTAAATATATGACAAAGAGTAAAATTATTCTATTTATGCTGCTACTGTTTGTAGCAGCAGGTTGTAAAAAAGATCCTCCTCCACAATTAGAACTTTCTCTAAAGGAGGTAATCATCTCTAACTTGGGAGGAACAGAAAAAATTGTTGTTCAATCAAATGGAAAATGGAGTGCAACTATTTCGGCATCGTGGTGCACAATTTCTCCCACATCCGGTAGTGGCGATGGAGAGATAACCATAACTGCAAACAACAATTTTACTAACGAAGATAGAGGGGTGACACTTTATGTTACTAGTAAAGGGTTAAAAAAATCGGCCAGACTTACTCAAAATTACTCCAGACTTGATACAGATAAATCTGAACTCTCTTTTGGAAAGGAAAAATCAGATAAGACAGTTTATATTACATCTAATACAAAATGGAGTATTGAAGTCCCTCAGGGAGTTAACTGGATTAGCGCATCACCCGCCTCGGGAGAGAACAGTATGGATGTGAAGATTGCTGTTGAGGCAAATCAGGGAATGGCAAGAGGTGAGAGCATAACCATAAAGTATGGTAATACCTCAAAACAACTATCCATTGCACAGGAGAGAAGCACGAATAGTGCCCCAACAAAACCCTCTCTGGTCTCTCCTGCAGATAATATTACAAATGCCAATCGTTTACCAATATTAAGATGGAAATCATCCAGCGACCCTGATAATGATATTGTGATCTATACTGTTGAGTATTCAAAAAACTCATCGGTGTTTTCTAATTCAATTCAGTTGAGTGACTCTGTATATTATCCTCCTGCATTTTTAGAGGAGAATCAGAAGTATTACTGGAGGGTGAAAGCAAGAGACAACTTTGGTGGAGAGACAATATCAGAGGTAAGAAGCTTTACAACAGGTACTAAGAAAAGTTATTTAGATGGTGAGTATAGAGTGGCATTTGAGAACACTAAAGGGGCTAAACCATCGGAGCTGCTATTTATCGGAGACGGCTATCTACCCGAAGATCACGAAGAGGGGGCTCTTTTCGACAAGGATATAAATGACGGAATTGAGCATTTCTTTAGTGTTGAGCCATATAAAAGCTATAGAGACTATTTTAAAGTATATAAACTTGCCGGTTATTCTAGGGAGAGCGGTGTAACTCAGACAGACAAGAGCATCACTAAAAACACCAAATACAAGGTTGTGTTTAAAGGGGGATCCTCAATGGAGTCGGCAAGTGATATAGTTTTTTCAATGGCTAAGACAATTCCCGGCGTAGACGACTATAAACTTAGAGATATGCTGATTGTTCTTGTTGTTAATCAGAATAGGTATGCAGGTACCTGTTGGACATGGACAGACGGAAGATCAATTGCTATTGCCCCTGTAAGTAAGTCGGTTAGTGCAGGCACCAACTTTAGAAATTTGATAATGCACGAAGCCGGCGGTCATGGATTTGGCAGGTTGGCAGATGAGTATATCTCTTCGTCAAATGCCGGCAAAACCATTACAGATGAGGAGAAGCAGAAGTTGAGAGATAGAGAGACAAGAGGGCACTCTGCCAATGTATCTTTAACCGGAGATTCTACTCAGGTAAAATGGAAACACTTTATTCTTAAACCGGGATATTCAAGAGTCGGCACATTTCAGGGGGCATATTATTTCCCATTAGGTGTATGGAAACCCGAAATTTCCAGCTGTATGGTATTTAATGAGCCATATTACAATGCCCCTTCAAGAGAGGCAATTGTAAAGAGGATCTTTACAACGGCTGGAGTTGAGTACACTTTAGAAGCGTTTGTTGCAAAGGATATAGAAAAGGCGCCATCTCAATCTGTTATGGTACAGACAAAAAGTATGAATCCTTTAACATTCATACCATTGGCTCCGCCTGTATATGTGAAGTAGGGCTTTGAATTTATATTACAAATTAAAAAGGGCGTCTGTATAACAGGCGCCCTTTTTTTAGAAAAAAACCAATGGAGAATCTACTCCTCTTTTTTGCTTTTGAATGCTCTTTGATAGTCGTCTTTAGAGGTAACAATTATCTTTTCGAACTCTCTGGTTCCTGTTCCTGCAGGTATTAAATGTCCGCAGATAACGTTCTCTTTGAGACCTTCCAAAGTGTCTTTCTTTCCAAATGTTGCCGCTTCTGAGAGAACTTTTGTTGTCTCCTGGAACGATGCCGCAGACATAAAGCTATTTGTTCTTAGAGCTGCACGTGTAATTCCTTGCAGAACCTGATTAGATGTTGCAGGAATTGCATCCCTAGCATCTACAAGCTTAAGGTCTCGTCTCTTAAGCATAGAGTTCTCCTCTCTGAGTCGTCTTACAGTAATAATCATTCCCGGTTTAAGCTCGTTTGAGTCTCCGGCATCAAGAACAACCTTTTTGTCGTAAATTTCATCGTTCTCCTGCATAAACTCCCATTTATCTACCAACTGCTCAGGTAAGAAGCGAGTATCGCCCGGATCTACAATCTCTAACTTTCTCATCATTTGCCTAACAATGATCTCAAAGTGCTTATCGTTGATCTTTACACCCTGCATGCGATACACCTCTTGTATCTCATTTACAATATACTCCTGCACCTTAGTTGGACCTTGAATAGCGAGGATATCTGTTGGAGAGATAGCACCGTCGGAAAGAGGCATTCCTGCTCTTATGTAGTCATTCTCTTGTACAAGAATCTGTTTAGAGAGAGGCACAAGATATCGCATCTCCTCTCCGGTTTTTGACTTGATAATGATTTCACGATTACCTCGTTTAATCTTACCCATTTGAACCTCTCCGTTAATTGCCGAAACAATCGCCGGATTTGATGGATTACGTGCTTCAAACAGCTCTGTTACCCTTGGAAGACCTCCGGTAATATCGCCCGATTTACCAATGGCTCTAGGTATTTTAACCAGAATATCTCCCGATTTTACCTTTTTGCCGTTCTCTACCATAATGTGTGCACCAACAGGGAGGTTGTATTGGCGTAACTCATTTTTACTATCATCAAGAATTCTGATAGTAGGGTTTTTAGACTTGTCTCGAGACTCAATTACAACCTTCTCTTTGTGGAGAGAGTACTCATCTGCTGCCTCCTCTCTAAAGGTTACTCCTTCTATAAGGTTATCAAAAACAACCTTTCCACCGGTCTCGGCTATAGTAACAGCGTTGTAGGCATCCCATTCGCAAATTTTATCTCCCTTCTTAACAGCGTCTCCGTTTTTGAAATATAGGGTTGCTCCATAAGGGACGTTATGTGTAGATAATACAATTCCGGTATTTACATCTACAATTCGCATCTCTGCTGTTCTACCTATAACAATCTCAGATTTTTCACCATTCTCAAACTCTTTAAGAAGTGTTCTGAGCTCCTCAAATTCAAGACGACCCTCATACCTGGCTACGATCTCATTTTCAGATGCTATACTAGATGCAGTACCCCCTACGTGGAAAGTACGAAGCGTAAGCTGTGTACCCGGTTCACCAATGGATTGCGCGGCTATAACACCAACAACCTCTCCAATCTCAACCATTCTGCCATTTGCAAGGTTTCTGCCGTAACATTTTGCGCAAACACCCTTCTTAGATTCGCAGGTAAGCACAGAGCGAATCTCTACATGTTCGATTGGTAAACTTTGGATAAGTTCTGCAATCTCCTCGGTAATCTCTTGACCTGTCTCTACAATTCTTTCACCTGTAAGTGGGTTGTAAATGTCGTGAACAGAGGTTCTACCAAGAATTCTATCGTAAAGAGACTCTACAATTTCATCTTTATTTTTTATGGCTGTTGCAACCAGACCTCTCAATGTTCCGCAATCATCTTCGCTAATAATTACATCGTGGGAGACATCTACCAGACGACGGGTAAGATAACCGGCATCGGCTGTTTTTAGAGCTGTATCTGCTAGACCTTTTCTTGCACCGTGAGTAGATATAAAGTACTCGAGAACTGAGAGACCCTCTTTAAAGTTAGATAAAATAGGGTTCTCGATAATTTCGGCAGATGTAGATCCCGATTTCTGCGGTTTGGCCATAAGACCTCTCATACCCGAAAGCTGACGAATCTGCTCTTTTGAGCCCCTTGCGCCGGAGTGAAGCATCATATAAACCGGATTGAATCCTTGCTTATCAGTTGCTATCCTCTTCTCTACAATATTGGTAAGTTTTGAGTTTGTAGAGGTCCAGATATCAATAATTTGGTTGTATCTCTCATTGTTGGTTATAAGACCGTTGTTATAAGAGAACATTATATTTTCTACCTGCTTATATCCATCTTCTATGAGATTGGCTTTCTCCTCCGGAATTATTACATCTTCCAGGTTGAAAGAGAGACCACCTTTATAGGCCATCTTAAATCCGATCTCTTTAATATCGTCCAAAAACTTAGAGGTACGGGCAACTCCCGAAACTTTAAGTACATTTCCAATAATATCACGAAGTGATTTTTTTGTAAGGATCTCATTTATGTATCCTACCTCCGAAGGAACAACCTGGTTAAAAAGAACTCTTCCAACGGTAGTTTTAATAATTGAGTGTCCCTGAGATGAATCCAAAAGGTTGTTAGCCATTCTTACCTCTATCTCTGCATGAAGTGCTACGGTACCTTCATTGTAACCAATGATTACCTCCTCCGGCCCATAAAATCTCATTCCTTCACCTTTAGCTCCCGGGCGTGACTTGGTGATGTAGTAAAGCCCAAGCACCATGTCTTGCGATGGTACTGTAATTGGAGCACCATTTGCAGGGTTAAGGATATTGTGAGATCCAAGCATAAGAAGCTGAGCTTCGAGAATGGCTGCATTTCCAAGCGGAAGGTGCACAGCCATCTGGTCGCCGTCGAAGTCGGCATTGAATGCCGTACAGGAGAGCGGGTGGAGCTGAATAGCTTTTCCTTCAATCAGTTTTGGTTGAAACGCCTGTATACCAAGACGGTGAAGGGTAGGAGCACGGTTAAGAAGCACCGGATGTCCCTTCATTACATTCTCTAATATATCCCAGATAACAGGATCTTTTCTGTCTACAATTTTCTTAGCAGATTTTACGGTTTTTACTATACCCCTCTCTATCAATTTCCTTATAACAAATGGCTTAAAGAGTTCGGCTGCCATATCTTTAGGCAATCCGCACTCATGCATTTTAAGTTCGGGACCTACAACAATAACTGAACGTGCTGAGTAGTCTACCCTCTTACCAAGGAGATTCTGACGAAAACGTCCTTGCTTACCTTTTAAGCTGTCTGATAGTGATTTAAGCGTTCTATTTGCCTCTGTCTTAACAGCATTGGATTTTCTGGAGTTATCGAATAGAGAGTCTACCGCCTCTTGAAGCATCCTCTTCTCATTCCTAAGAATCACTTCGGGAGCTTTAATCTCTATAAGTCTCTTAAGTCTGTTATTTCTTATGATAACCCTTCTGTAGAGATCGTTTAGGTCTGAGGTGGCAAATCTTCCTCCGTCAAGAGGAACTAATGGTCTTAACTCTGGTGGAATAACAGGTATTACCTTTAATATCATCCACTCAGGTTTGTTTATATCTTTAGACTCCCTGAAAGCTTCTACAACGCTCAATCTCTTAAGTGCCTCTGCCTTCCTTTGTTGAGAGGTCTCTGTGTCGGTTTTGTGCCTTAAATCGTAGGAGAGTTCATCTAAGTTAATTCTTTCCAACATTTTATACATTGCCTCGGCACCCATACCGGCAATAAATTTATTAGGATCGGAGTCATCCAGCAGTTGGTTCTCCCTAGGCAGTGAGTCAATAATTGCAAGATATTCGTCCTCTGTAAGAAAATCGTGCACTTTGATGCCGTCATTAGCTTTAATACCCGCCTGAATAACTATGTATCTTTCGTAGTAGATAATAGCTTCAAGTTTCTTTGACGGTATACCCAGCAGATAACCTATCTTGTTTGGAGTACTTCTGAAATACCAGATATGGGCAACAGGAACAGTGAGTGATATATGACCCATCCTCTCTCTTCTAACCTTCTTCTCTGTAACCTCTACACCACATCTGTCGCACACTATGCCCCTGTAGCGAATCCTCTTGTACTTGCCGCAATGACACTCATAATCTTTGTATGGACCAAAGATTCTTTCGCAGAACAGCCCTTCTCTCTCCGGCTTGTAAGTTCTGTAGTTTACCGTTTCTGGTTTAAGAACCTCACCGGACGATCTCTCCAGAATCTCTTCGGGAGAGGCCAGGCTAATTGTTATCTGGTTAAAATTACTTTTTACTTTTATATCTTTCTTTGTAGACATATTATTCTGTTTCAAAGATTTGCAAAAACATTTATTAGTTAGTCAAGGTTTATGCTCAACCCTAAACCACGTAGTTCGTGGAGAAGAACATTGAGCGATTCAGGTATGCCTGCAGCAGGCATAGGGTCGCCTTTGACTATTGCTTCGTAAGCACGGGATCTTCCGGTAACATCGTCAGATTTTATAGTTAGAATCTCTTGAAGGATATTAGCAGCACCAAATGCCTCCAGTGCCCAAACCTCCATCTCTCCAAATCTCTGACCTCCGAACTGTGCCTTACCTCCCAGAGGTTGCTGTGTTATGAGCGAGTATGGACCTATTGAACGAGCGTGCATCTTGTCGTCTACCATGTGCCCCAGTTTAAGCATATAGATTATACCTACTGTTGCCGGTTGATCGAAAAGTTCGCCTGTACCACCGTCTCTCAAGTATGTTTTTCCATATCTTGGAACTCCGGCTTTGTCGGTAAATTGGCAGATATCGTCAAGTTTTGCTCCATCGAATATCGGTGTGCTGAATTTTGTTCCCAGCTCTTTTCCTGCCCAAGCTAGTACAGTCTCATAGATCTGTCCAAGGTTCATCCTGGATGGAACACCTAAAGGGTTAAGAACAATATCTACAGTTGAACCGTCTTCAAGGAAAGGCATATCTTCATCTCTTACCACCTTTGCAACAATACCTTTGTTTCCGTGTCTACCGGCCATTTTATCTCCAACTCTTATTTTACGCTTCTTAGCAATATATACCTTTGCAAGTTGCATGATACCGGTTGGAAGCTCATCACCTATAGTTAGGTTGTACTTAATTCTCTTCAGCTCGGCATCGAACTCTTTATGCGCAATTAAGTAGTTATTAATTAGAAGTTTGATGAGATTATTAGTGTTTTTATCGCTAGTCCACTTTGTAGGATTGATGTTTTCGTAATCTATCTTATCTAGCATATCCATTTTGAAATCAACACCCTTGGCAATAATTTCAACACCATATAAATCGCTCACACCCTGTGAACTCTTATTATAAAGAAGAGCAGATAGTCTTTCAAGGAAATTTTGTCTTAATTGACCGGCTTTTCTGGTAAAGTTATCTTCTGCGTGTTGTATCTGATTTTTTGAAACGCTTTTACCCTTCTTTGAGTTCTCTTTTGCAACTCTTGAAAAGAGCCTTTTGTCTATAACAGTTCCTCTCAGAGATGGAGATGCTTTCAATGAGGCGTCTTTAACATCGCCCGCCTTATCTCCGAATATAGCTCTTAGCAACTTCTCTTCGGGAGATGGATCGCTCTCTCCTTTTGGTGTTATCTTACCAATAAGAATGTCGCCGGGCTCTACGTTTGCTCCAATTCTGATAATACCGTTCTCGTCTAGATCTTTTGTTGCCTCTTCACTTACGTTAGGTATATCTGAGGTGAGCTCCTCCATACCTCTTTTGGTATCTCTAACCTCCATAATGTATTCATCTACATGGATAGAGGTGAATACATCTTCTCTGAGAAGTCTTTCTGAGATAACAATTGCATCCTCAAAGTTGTAACCCTGCCATGGCATGAATGCAACCTTTAGGTTTCTACCCAAAGCAAGTTCGCCGCTCTCGGTTCCATAACCCTCTGTGAGTATTTGGCCCGATTCTACTTTATCTCCCTTCTTAACGATAGGTTTTAAAGTGATTGAGGTGTTTTGGTTGGTTTTCCTGTAAAGAGGGAGCTTGTATACCGTGATTTCGGGTTCGAAACTTACAAACCTCTCGTTCTCGGTCATCTCATATTTTATATGTATCTCTCTTGCATCTACATATACCACCTCTCCTTTACCTCTGGCAGTAATCTGTGTTCTGGAGTCTTTTACTACAGGACCCTCCAAGCCAGTACCAACAATCGGTGATTCAGGCTTAATAAGGGGAACTGCCTGCCTCATCATGTTAGATCCCATAAGAGCACGGTTAGCGTCGTCATGCTCTAGGAATGGAATGAGTGAAGCTGCAATAGATGCTATCTGATTTGGAGAGACGTCTACCAAGTGAACATCTTCTCTGCCCACAACAGGGTAGTCTGCTTCAAAACGACATTTAATACGTTCGTCGGTAATTAAGCCGTCGTTGGCTATATGTACATTGGCTTGAGCTACCATCTTCTCCTCTTCCTCTTCTGCACTCATGTAGACAATACCTTTTACAGTCATGTCTACCTTTCCCTCCTCTACCTTTCTGTATGGTGTTTCTATAAATCCAAGGTCGTTGATTCTCGCGTAAACGCAAAGAGAGGATATTAGACCGATGTTTGGTCCCTCAGGCGTTTCTATAGGACATAGACGTCCGTAGTGAGTATAGTGAACGTCTCTAACCTCAAAACCGGCACGATCTCTGGAAAGACCTCCAGGACCCAACGCCGAAAGTCTTCTCTTGTGGGTCATCTCTGCCAGTGGATTGGTTTGATCCATGAACTGAGAGAGCTGACTGGTTCCAAAGAATGAATTTATAACAGATGAGAGTGTCTTAGCATTTATGAGATCAATTGGGGTAAATACCTCGTTATCTCTAACATTCATCCTCTCTCTGATTGTTCTGGCCATTCTGGAAAGACCAACACTAAACTGATTGGCAAGCTGCTCTCCTACAGTTCTTATTCTACGATTGCTTAGGTGATCGATGTCGTCTACAATCGCTTTAGAGTTGATTAGCTGTATGAGGTAGCGAATAATTTCAATTATATCTTGTTTGGTAAGAACCCTTGTCTCGTCTGAGATATTTAGGTTCAGTTTGTGGTTGAGTCTGTAACGACCAACCTCTCCCAAATCATATCTTTTATCTGAGAAGAACAGCTTATCTATTACATCTCTTGCGGTGGCCTCGTCTGGAGGTTCGGAGTTACGTAACTGCCTGTATGTATAGAATATGGCCTCTTTCTCCGAATTGGTCTGGTCTTTTTGGAGGGTGTTGTGTATGATAGCAAAGTCGTTAACGTTAGCATCCTCTTTGTGAACCAGAATAGTATCTACGCCTGATTCTAGTATAAGATCTACGTGAAACTCTTCAATAACAGTCTCTCTGTCTACTACAATGTCGTTTCTCTCAATGTAAACAACCTCTCCTGTGTCTTCATCTACGAAATCTTCGTTCCATGTCTTTAGAACACGTGCTGCTAACTTGCTACCCACGCATTTCTTGAGATTGTTTTTGTTAACTTTAATTTCGTTGGCCAATCCAAAAATATCCAGAATATCTTTGTCACTCTCATACCCGATGGCCCTGAGGAGAGTGGTAACGGGAAGTTTCTTCTTTCTGTCGATGTATGCATACATCACGTTGTTGATGTCTGTTGCAAACTCGATCCAAGAACCCTTGAAAGGGATTATTCTTGCGGAGTATAGCTTAGTACCGTTTGCGTGGACGCTTTGGCCAAAGAAAACACCCGGTGAGCGGTGTAGCTGCGAAACTACAATTCTCTCGGAACCGTTTATAACAAAGGTTCCTCTGGGTGTCATATAAGGGATTGTTCCAAGATATACATCCTGGATAACCGTATCAAAATCTTCGTGCTCCGGGTCGGTGCAATATAGTTTAAGTTTAGCTTTTAGTGGTACGCTATAGGTTAGACCTCTGTCGAGACACTCCTCAATTGTATATCGCGGAGGATCGATAAAATAATCGATAAATTCCAGTACAAAATTGTTCCGTGTGTCGGTTATTGGGAATATCTCCTGAAAAACTTTATATAGTCCTTCGTTTTTGCGATTTTCTGGGGTTGTCTCAAGCTGGAAGAAATCTTTGAAAGACTTCAGCTGAACTTCTAAGAAATCCGGATAATCAAGAAGGGATTTAGAAGTCGCGAATGTAATCCGCTGATTGATATTTTTTTGCGACATTTTTTTCGGATTGGTTGAAAATAATTAAAATAACGACAAAAAGGTTTAGAGCCCTGTGGCCCTAAACCTGATAATGTTTCCCGTTCGACGGGATGTGGAGTTATTTAATTTCAACTTCTCCGCCCGCCTCTTCGATTTGAGATTTTACTTGCTCAGCTTCGGCTTTAGAAACTTTTTCCTTAATAGCTTTAGGAGCAGCGTCTACAAGATCTTTAGCCTCTTTAAGACCAAGTCCGGTGATCTCTTTTACAACCTTAACTATTTGTAGTTTAGCTTGTCCGGCTGAAGTTAGGATAACGTCAAATTGAGTTTGTTCAACTTCTGCTGCAGGACCGGCTGCTACCGGACCGGCTACTGCTACAGCAGCAGCTGCAGGCTCGATTCCATACTCTTCTTTAAGAATCTTTGCTAATTCTTGTACATCTTTAACGGACAGGTTTACTAGTTCTTCTGCAAATTTTTTGATATCTGCCATGGTTATAATTGTTTTAAATGATTATTATTCTGTTACTCTTTTTCTGATAAGGTCTTAACAAGACCGGCAATTTTACCGCCACCGCTCGATTGAAGGGCAGAGATAACATTCTGAACCGGAGATTGAAGTAGACCAATAACATCACCGATGAGTTCATCACGTGACTTGATTGCAATGAGTGCATCAAGTTGGTTTTCACCAACATAAGCACACTCTTGTACTAACGCTCCCTTAAGTACAGGTTTACCGTGCTCCTTACCAAACTCTTTAATGAGTTTTGCAGGAATGTTTACACTCTCTGTAAACATTACAGCGGTAGGACCTTCAAGTACCGGATAGAGAGCTTCTGAGTCTGTCAAGGCAGTTTTTTCAAGAGCTTTACGTAATAGTGTGTTTTTCACCACCATAAGCTTAATCTCCTTCTCAAAGCATGCACGACGAAGCTTCGCAGTTTTCTCGGCATTTAAACCTGAGATATCTGCTATGTAGAAATTGGGAGTTTTCTCTAACTGCGCTGCCAGACTTTCAATAATTTGTGTTTTTTCCTCTTTTCTCATAAAACATTAGTTATTTTATTCAGCAGCACTAATAGTTTTGCTATCTATGTTAATTCCCGGACTCATAGTAGATGAGAGATAGATGCTTTTAACGTAAGTTCCTTTTAGGGCCTGTGGCTTTAGCTTAATTACGGTATTGAAGAACTCAATAGCGTTTTCGGCCAACTTTTCAGGTTCAAATGAAACTTTTCCGATAGAAGCGTGAACTATACCTTGCTTGTCTACTTTAAAGTCGATTTTACCGGCTTTAACCTCGGTAACAGCTTTGCCTACCTCCATTGTAACAGTACCTGTTTTAGGGTTAGGCATAAGCCCGCGAGGGCCCAGTATTCTACCAATAGCACCAATCTTTGCCATAACAGAAGGGGTACAGATGATAACATCTACATCCGTCCATCCGTTTTTGATTTTTTCTATATAGTCGTCTAGACCTACATAGTCGGCACCCGATGCGGTTGCTTCGGCCTCCTTGTCGGGGGTACAGAGTACCAGCACTCGAACCGTTTTTCCTGTTCCGTGCGGAAGAGTCACTACACCACGAACCATCTGATTCGCTTTACGAGGATCTACACCTAAACGTACAGCAATGTCTACAGATGCATCAAATTTGGTATAAGAGATCTCTTTTACCAACTTGCATGCCTCAGCAAGTTTATATTGCTTGTCAGGGTCGACCTTGGCGTATACTAGTTTTTGATTTTTTGTAAGCTTACTCATTATCGCAGGATTTTATCTATTTTACATCTTCGGGAAAATCCCCGGTAACAGTGAGACCCATGCTGCGTGCAGTACCTGCTACCATAGTCATGGCAGACTTAAGTGTAAATGCATTCATATCGGGCAATTTATCTGTAGCAATTGCACGGATTTGTTCCCATGTTACAGAGCCCACTTTTTTACGGTTTGGTTCAGCCGAACCCGACTGAATTTTTGCTACCTCTTTAAGCTGCACAGCAACAGGAGGTTGTTTTACAATAAATGTAAACGATTTATCACTGAATACAGTAATAATCACCGGTAATACCTTACCGGCCCTGTCTTGTGTGCGAGCATTAAACTGCTTGCAAAAATCCATTATGTTAACACCCTTAGAACCTAAAGCCGGACCTACCGGTGGTGAAGGGTTGGCTGCTCCGCCTTTGATCTGCAATTTAATGAGAGCGGCAACTTCTTTAGCCATAATGATTTATTATTTATTCTTTAATTACTTGAACAAAATTTAGCTCCAATAGAGTCTTTCTTCCAAAGATCTTTACCATTACTTTTAGCTTCTTCTTATCTTCCATGATCTCCTCTACGGTTCCGTCGAAACCGTTGAAAGGACCATCGATGACTTTGACAGGTTCACCAACAATAAATGGTGTGATATTCTCCTCCTCTTTATCTACCAATTCATCTACACGACCCAGTATTCTGTTAACCTCCGATTGACGGAGAGGAACAGGTTCTTTGTCTTTTCCCGATTTCTCTGTAAGAAAGCCGGAGATGTGCGGCAGATTTCTGATGAGATGTTGAATCTCACCTGTAAGAGCTGCTTCGATAAGGATGTATCCGGGATAAAAAATTCTCTCCATACTGACCTTTTTACCATTTTTTACCTGGTAAATTTTTTCAGTAGGAATTAAGACTTGAGAAACATACTCTTCGAGATTAAGTCTTTTAATCTCGTTTTCTATATACTCCTTAGCCTTTTTTTCTTTACCGCCGGCTGCCCTAACGACATACCACTTTTTGGAAAATTCGCTCATAAGACTAGTACAGCATGTTGTAAATGAAAGTCATAATATTCCTGAAACCGAAGTCCATTCCAAAAATGACCAAAGCAAATATCAAAGAGGCTATCATTACTACAATAGCCGAACTTTGAAGCTGCGCCCATGAGGGCCAGCTAACTTTTTTCACCAACTCAGTGTACGATTCCTGAAAGTACAATCTAATCTTGTTCATTTTTATATGATTGCGGCTCGAGTCAGTTGGAAGCAAATGCTCTTACCGGTTACTATAACTGCCGGCGCGTAACCACCGGCGTTGCAGGGGCAGAGCGATTCGAACGCCCATCAACGGTTTTGGAGACCGCTATTCTACCCTTGAACTATGCCCCTTTAAATAAAGGCAAGTGCCCCGGAGGGCAACTTACCCTTTAATATTTTAGTTAGTCGATGATCTCTGTAACCTGACCTGCTCCAACTGTGCGTCCACCTTCACGGATAGCGAAGCGAAGACCTTGGTTGATAGCTACAGGGTAGATAAGCTCAACTGTAATAGTTACGTTATCACCAGGCATTACCATCTCTGTTCCTTCTGGAAGGATAATCTCTCCGGTAATGTCGAGAGTACGGATGAAGAACTGAGGACGATACTTGTTATGGAATGGAGTGTGACGACCACCTTCATCTTTTTTAAGTACGTAGATCTCAGCTTTGAACTTAGTGTGAGGAGTTATTGTGTTAGGTCTGGCAATAACCTGTCCACGCTTGATCTCTTTTTTATCTATACCGCGAAGAAGAAGACCTACGTTATCACCGGCCTCACCTCTGTCAAGAATCTTACGGAACATTTCAACACCCGTAACGGTTGATTTTTTTGGCTCTTCGCCAAGACCGATAATTTGAACCTCTTCACCGGTTTTGATAACTCCGGTCTCAATACGACCAGTAGCAACTGTACCACGACCTGTGATTGAGAATACATCCTCAACCGGCATTAGGAATGGCTTTTCGTTTTCACGCGGAGGGATTGGAATGTACTCATCTACGTTTTTCATTAGCTCAACAACTTTATCTTCCCACTGAGTATCGCCGTTTAGTGCTCCAAGAGCTGAACCGCGAATAACAGGAGCGTTGTCGCCGTCAAATTTATAGAAGCTGAGAAGCTCACGAACCTCCATCTCAACCAGGTCAATCATTTCAGGATCGTCTACAATGTCAACTTTATTAAGGAATACCACAATCTTTGGTACGTTTACCTGACGAGCAAGCAGGATGTGCTCGCGAGTCTGAGGCATAGGACCGTCGGTAGCAGCTACAACAAGGATAGCACCGTCCATCTGGGCAGCACCTGTTACCATGTTCTTAACGTAGTCGGCGTGACCCGGGCAGTCTACGTGTGCATAGTGACGTGATTCAGTCTGATACTCAACGTGTGAAGTGTTGATAGTAATACCGCGCTCTTTCTCCTCGGGAGCGTTGTCGATAGAGTCGAACGAACGAACCTCAGAAAGACCTTTTCTAGCAAGTACCATGGTGATAGCTGCAGTGAGTGTGGTCTTTCCATGGTCTACGTGACCGATGGTACCGATGTTTACGTGCGGCTTGTCCCTTTTAAAAGTTTCTTTTGCCATAATAATAGAATTTTAATTATAATTAAATTTTTACACACTTGTAGAGCCGGTGACGGGAATTGAACCCGTGAC
>CAYYAM010000004.1:0-2752 GCA_964469965.1 uncultured Muribaculaceae bacterium
ATTCTTTTAAAATCCTCCAGAAGATTTGATATCTCTTTTAATTGAAAAGTAATTATCATTATTATATTTTGTCAAATCTTTTGAAGATCTCATAGTCTTTTACCGGCTCTATTGTCCCTTGAGGAGAGATTAAGAGATAGGTTGGGAACGCTCTTACTTTGTATAGTTTAGAGACTTTCTTCTCTTTATCTAAAACATTAATAAAATGGTTCATCTTATATTTAGCAACCGCAGCACGCCATCTCTCATCTGTATCGTTACAGGCGATTGCTACTACAACTACTTTATCTTTGTTCATTTTAGCAAATTCCAATAACTGCGGTATTGCCTCAATACACCAACCACACCAACTTCCCCAAAAGTCAAGAATAACATATTTACCCTTTAGTGAAGAGAGTGTAAAGCTCTCTCCATTTATAGTTTTAAGAGTAAAATCGGGTGCTATTGTTCCCTTTATTGAGTTAAAGAGCTCCTCCTCATTTACTATCTCTATTTTTTTCTCTTTAATTCCCTCTACGTAGCTTAGATGTCTTATATATGATAAAGCCAAAGGCGATTCAAGCGCCTCTCTTCCCAACCTCTCTTTGTATGCTAATATTAACTCATGGTCGTTAAAAAAATTGATGTAAATAAGTTTGGGGGTAATTGGGTTGTTCAGATTTTCTTCTATAAACTCCAATGTTTTAGCTTTAATTTGATCCATGACAGATTTTAGCGTTGCCTGGCCCGGCGCAAGTGGTTGCTTTGCTTCTCTTAATAGAGCAATCTCTCTTAGGGCATCTATTCTTTCTCTTTGATGCTCAAACAGGCAATTTCTGAAATTTGAATAGGTTTCGTTGAGAGAAGATCCCTTAAGGGTATACTGAATAACTTTACCGTCGAAGTTTGCCTCAATTTCTATCACATCTCCCTTATCTACAAATAGCTCAATAATATCGGAATCATAAGCAATTAACATACCTCCTCTTGTTATTCTGGCAAGGCCCCCTGCCGGAATAATTTTTACAATCGTAAAGTATTCATTATTTAATGAATATGAGAATTTTCCACCACTTGTTACTAAGGTATCGGAAATTAATGTTTGGTAAACTGGCTTACCCAACGAATCGTATGCCTCCAGCGAGATATATAGTGTATCATTTACCATACCTCTTATTGCTCCCGAGATTACGCCTCCTCTCTCCTGAGCTCTTAGCGGAGTAATAATTAATAAAATAGATAATAGAAGTGTTGTTCTCATGTTTTACAGCGTTTTATGAGTATAAATATACCGCTTATACTACTTTTATGCAATTTATTTATATAATTTTAATTAAATTTGATTTTAGATCTAAAATTTTTAAAATGATTAAGTTAAGCTTCCTTAGTTTGCTTTTTATGGTATCTGCTACTACTCTGGTTTACTCTCAAGAGATTAAATTAACCAATCAATACAGCAGAGACGGTATAGACATTTTATATACCAAAACTAACTTATACGGCACCTATTATCTCACTTTATCTTTTAAAGATGAGATAAATATGACTAAACCACAAGATAGGTTTGTTATTACGGGAGATCGTGGAACTTTGGTTAGGGTAAAGCCAATATTTCCAAATAGGCAATTCTCTATATCTTACAGTTACAAATATGTTCTGGGAAGGCCAAATCCAAAAATCGACAGCTCATTGATCTATCTTTTGCCTTTTAAAGAGGGGGTAACCAGGAGTGTTGAATATATGAGAGACATTGGTTCTGCATTTCTTGGTATGGTGCCTCCGCACAATTGGAAATCATTTTTGTTTATCTCTGCAGTCCCCGATACTGTTTGTGCGGTGAGAAAAGGAGTTGTAGTAAGCGTTACAGACCTATACCAAACAGATACATTAAGAGAGTATTCATACTCGAGAGAAAAAAACTCAATCATCATTGAGCATATAGATGGAACCTTCTCAAATTATACCGGGTTTGAACAGGGAAAAATATTTGTTGAACCGGGTGACGTAGTGCTGCCAAATCAACCTTTAGGGGTTCTGGCGTTTTACGATAAAAAGCGAGAGTATCAGCTTAGACTTACCCTATACTATAGAATTGAAACATATCGTGAAAAAGAGTTCAAAAATGAGTTATCTTATATAGATCCATTCTTTTTCACAGACAAAGGTGTTGTAAAACTAGAAAATAGAACAACCTACTCTACATTGGTTAAGAAAGAGATAATCGAAAAAGAGCTCACAAAAAGTGAAATTAAGAGACTTTCAAAATTGATTAAATAGCTTTTTATTGCTATATTTGATAAATAAAGGGGAGATAAGCAATTTAAACTAGTTCCTAATATTTGCCGGGCATATAAGTAATACCATAGTTTATGGATACAATCAACTATAGTGATAATACAACAGCCGGTAATTTACTCAATCGACTGCTTGATGGAGATAGAGCTGCATGTTCGGCGATTGTTCATGAGTACCTTAAAAAGAACCCCTCAATTACAGATCTTTATGAAGAGGTTTTAAAGATTGCACTGCATGAAGTAGGCAGCTTATGGGAGAGGAACCAGATCTCTGTAGCCACAGAGCATCTTTCAACTGCTATTATTGAGGGAATTATGAATGAGCTCTTTGAGCAGATTATCTCTGGGAAAAAATTTAATAAAAAAGTGGTAGTGGCTTGCGTGGAGAACGAAATGCATCAGGTAGGCATTAAAATGGTTGCCGATGTATTTGAGATGAATGGTTGGGAGACTTACTTTCTTGGGGCGGGTATTCCTAC
>CAYYAM010000004.1:2852-4890 GCA_964469965.1 uncultured Muribaculaceae bacterium
AATCATGCCAGGTTTCTTGAGTCTATTTTTCACGAGCACTCCCCCGAAGTTTTAGTAGATACTATTATTTGGGTTTTTCGAGCATACCGGTCGAGAAATTTTAGCTCTACATATTGGGCGGCACAACTAAATACCTGGATTGAAATCCATAAAAGAGAGCTCTCTCCTGAATGTTTCAATGAGATATACCCATATTACAAATGGATGCAAATAAACATTCCGGTATTTAACAGTTTGGCCGAAACTACATAATAGCGGCAGGTAATGATAAATCCAAATGATAGTTTTTCTGAATGGGCAGATCTGATAGAGAATCTTTTAAGTGAGACTGAGTCTATCGGAATCGGAGTCTTTGGGATTGACCAAACGATATTGTATGCAAACAAACCCATGGCCTTCTTTTTTGATATAGATAGTGATACAGGGAGAGCTAACAATTTTTTTATTAATCCGCAGTTTACAACTCTACTCCGGGAGACTCAAGGTTTGGTGTTCAATGGTTTACTTACAATAGGTAACTATTCCAACACCAGCTATGTTCTTACTGCAAAAGTTTTCAGAAAAGAGAGCTCCCTGCTTGTGTTTGCAGAGGTAGATGTAAAAAGTCTCTTTGAAAACAATAAAAATTTAAGCAAATTAAATCAGGAGGTAAATAATTTACAAAGAGAACTCATAAAAGAGAAGAGAAATCTGGAACTTGCCCTTAATCAATTAAAGGAGACACAGCAACTGCTTATTCATTCAGAGAAGATGAATGCTATGGGAAAGCTGGTTGCAGGTGTAGCTCATGAAGTAAACAACCCTATTGCTTTTGTTTACAGTAATCTCTACTCTCTGGAAAACTACTCTCAGGAGGTTTTTGATACAATCAAAGAGATTGAGGCCGCTCTTGAAAAAGGTGGTAGTAATGAGACATTGGAGAGGGTGAGCCGTATAAAAACAGAGTGCGATCTTGAATATCTCAAACAAGAGATATCAGATATGATCCAAGAGTCTAAAGAGGGGGTAGAGAGGGTAAGGTCTATTGTGGATGATCTTAGAAGATTTTCACGGTTAGATGAGTCCGATGTTAAACACATAGATCTAACAGAAAATATAAAATCCACTTTTTCAATAATAAAATCTGAAGTTACTCGAAAAAAAATCGATCTTAAGTTTGAGTATCCCGGCCAAATATTTGTCGATTGCTTCCCGGGACAACTCAACCAAGCCATCCTAAACGTGTTAATTAATGCAGTTGATGCTGTAGAAGATGGAGGTGTAATTGGCATATCGGCATTTGAAGATAATGATAATGTGGTGATTGGCATAGAAGATAACGGCTGTGGTATCCCTAATGAGATAAGGTCAAGAATCTTTGAACCTTTTTTCACAACCAAGCCGGTTGGAAGCGGAACAGGCCTGGGATTGAGTATCACATACAAAATTATTCACGATCTTCACAAGGGAGATATACAGGTTGAGTCCTCGGAACAAGGAGGTACAAAGTTCATGATAACAATTCCACGAAAAATTTGAAACAATGAATGCAATCCAGCTGGAACAGAGCGATAAGAATCTGTTAATAATAGACGATGAGGTAGATATTACAAAGGCCCTAACAAGGCAATTCAAGAGAAAATATAATGTTTTCGCTACCACAAGTGCTCATAGTGCTTTAAAGATTATGGAGGAGGAGAGTATTCAAGTTGTTTTGTCAGATCAAAGGATGCCCGGAATGACAGGTGTAGACTTCTTCTCACAAATCAAAGAGCGGTACCCCGATGCCTTAAAGCTTATTCTTACGGGATATAGCGATATTGAAGCAGTTATTGGGGCAATCAACGAGGGGCAGATATTCAGATATGTTAAAAAACCTTGGAATCCCCATGAGCTGGACTCAATAATTCGCGAAGCGTTTGAAAAGCACGAGCTCATTACAAACAACCGTAAACTCATGGAGAGTTTAAAGGAGGCCAATCTCACCCTTGAAGAGAAGGTGAAGATAAGAACCAGTGAGCTTGAGAGCTTAAATCAAAGACTGGCAGAGCTTAACTTG
>CAYYAM010000004.1:4990-13997 GCA_964469965.1 uncultured Muribaculaceae bacterium
CTTGATAACTTTAAGAGAGCCGTTACACTTTTTCAACACTTAAAAGATAAATGGGCAATTGGGCTGTGTAGATACGAGATGGCTTTTAACTTTTACTACATGGGAGACTTTAACGAAGCCCTTGAGTATTTTCTTATTAGCAGGAACATTGGATTTGAACTTAGCAAAAGAAAGCATGCGGTTAAGTGTCAAATCATGATGGGGGTTATTTACCTGCTTCAAGGGAACTACCCAAAATCGGCCGAGCATCTTCAGGGCTCTCTATTAATTGCTGAGTTGCTAAACGATAATGAGCAGATTGCCGAAATCTACTATAATTTGGGAAATCTGTATTTAAAACAGGATAATATTGTTCTTGCTCTCAGCTATTACGATATGGCCCGTAAAAAGTATGAACTTACCGGGGAGGAGAAAAATCTTGCCGAGCTCTTTGCCAGTATGGGTTTGACATATGAAACGGCAGGAAACTTAGATCTTGCTTTTCAATACTACCTTAATGCGCTAAACAGGGGCTTAAAAGAGAGCAACAACCCCAATCTACCCTCTTATTACATCAATTTAGGCAGTCTCCTTCTCAAACAAAAGCGTTATACCTCTGCTAAAGAGTATCTGCAAAAGGCACTAGTGATATCTGAAGAAGCAGGGAACAAGATAGCAGAGGCAGAGACCCTTTTAAAATTGGGGAATCTGAACCTGGTTACTAATGATATCTCCAAAGCACTAGAGTATTCGGTGAGGGCAAACACAATTTCGGGTGAGATGAATATCTTGGATATCCAAAGGGCTTCTGCGGAACAACTTTCGCAAATTTATTCTCAAAAAAGCGATTACAAGAGTGCACTTAACTATTATAAAGAGTATAAAAATCTGAGTGATAAAATCTTTAACGATAACAACATAAGAAAATCGGTTGAGCTTGAATTCACTTACAAATACGAAAAGGAGAGGCAGGCAGCAGCTACGGCAAGACAGGAGTATGAGATTAAAGAGGCCGAACAAAGAAAAAGAGACAAGATAATGCTCTACTCAACGGTGGGAGGTCTTATACTGGTCTCATCTCTATTCTTTGTTGCTCTTTATCACTATTTCGATAAAAGGAAAACTAATAGAGAGTTGATAATGCAAAAAC
Source organism: uncultured Muribaculaceae bacterium (assembly GCA_964469965.1). Classification (GTDB taxonomy): domain Bacteria; phylum Bacteroidota; class Bacteroidia; order Bacteroidales; family UBA932; genus Bact-08. The sequence continues at coordinate 6,120 of CAYYAM010000004.1, forward strand.
AGGAGATTGAGGAGAAGTCAGAAGAGCTTCATATGCTCAATGCAACAAAAGACAAACTGTTTTCAGTCATAATCAACGATCTCAAAGACCCTTTCAATAATATTATAAACCTCTCAGGCCATCTTGCAAGAGAGACTGCAGAGCTAGATCCTGCTGTGCTATCAAACTTTCTTGAATCAATCAATAAATCGGCTAATTACTCTTACGATCTACTAAGAAACCTAATCGATTGGGCTGGATCGCAGACAAATGTTATCTCTTCCGGTAATCGTACAATAGCTCTTAAAACGCTATTTATTAATATTAACGGAGAGGTTGAGAGGTACGCTAAGAACAAGGAGGTCTCTATAACCTACAGCCACGATGATATTGATATTTTCATAGATATAAATATGATTAGTACCGTTCTAAGGAACTTGATAGGAAATGCCGTAAAATACAGTTACAGAGGAGGTGAGGTTAAGGTTGTGGGGCAGGAGTGCGAAGATGGTTTAAGATTCTCTGTTTTTGATAATGGTGTAGGTATAGAGAGTGAGAGGGTTGCTTCAGTTTTTAATATAGACGGTAAAAAAAGCACCCCCGGTACAGAGAACGAGGGTGGATCTGGATTAGGATTACTCCTTTGCAAGGAGTTTGTTACCCGGTTGGGTGGTAAAATCTATGTAGAGAGTGAGTTTGGAAAAGGAAGTACTTTTATTTTTACTGTTCCTGAATATTAAAAATTTGTTTTATTTAAACCAAAAAATTATTGGGAACAAAAAGGTAACTATTGCACTCCAGATTACATATAGGGGAAGGTAGAGGGCTATTACTCTCTTTGCATCTGATGTATCTCCGCTCTTTGTAGCCGTTTTAATAAGTTTTATAGATACGAGTATAAGATTGATTAAAAATAGAAGGTTTGCTCCAAGAACTGCAGTGCGATTTGGAGTGAAGCCCCACTCGCCTATTCTGAATACGATTGCCGAAAGAGCTATCCCATTAATAATGATTGTAACAACCGAGAGTAAAAGTAGTGTCCACGCCTCTCTTCTCTTAGCAGACTCGCCCGAAGAGGCAGATAGTGAGAAAAATATAAGAGCCATTACACCAATAAGCAGTGCGTTGAAAATCATAAGAAACTCTCTGTCGTTATATGGATCTTTCCCTGAAAATAATATTGCCGTAAGGTACACAGTTAACATAATAAGTACTAAGGGTGTAAAAATCTTAGCTATGGTTGGAGAGACTTTGCCAACCAGCTGAGGATTGCTGTTTACAAGAAAGGAGGCAACAATAGGTGCGGCCGACAGGCCAAATATCCCTACATAGTTGAAGTAGATCTCCTCAATTTTAAGATCTATAAGTTCGAACAGAGCTATGGTTATTGCGCTCATAATACCACCCGCAATTAGGATAAGGGCAGTCATCACAGCAAGATCTCCACTAAACTTTAAATAATCGAGTCTTTTATGCAATGAACCTTTCAAATCACCTACATAAGAGAATCCAAGAACCGCCCACATAAAAAGCACCATGTGAACACATGAGAGAACAAGAGTTTGAGTCTCCTCTGCCGGGAGAAGATTGATAAATATCACAGAGGTGGCTACCACTGCTATTAAAGCAACTACTTTACTCAACGAGAGACTATTTCTCCAGGCGGTATAAGCTGTAAGTAGAGGCAATATTATAAAAGAGATATTTCTAGGGTAGAAAAACTCCTCGTCTAACCCCGTTAGATTGGGAATCTTGGCAATAAAACCCGCCATCAGCGAGGCAAAAATAATAATTATGAGCTCTTTACTGCTGCCCCAGTTTATTTGATCGTTTTGGTTGTTAGTTATTGTATTTTCCATTATTAGTTTAATTAAATATTATCTTTACCTGCTTTCACAAATTTTTCTAATGTATTGAGATGTTGTTTAAAGGCCTCTCTTCCAAGATTGGTTATATAATATCTGGTATTGGGTTTTCTCCCCACAAATGTCTTCTCTACACCAACGAACTTCTCCTTCTCCAGTGCCTTGATATGGCTGGCAAGGTTTCCGTCGGTAATTTCGAGATACTCCTTTATAGAGTTAAAATCGAGTGAGTCATTTACTGCCAACATAGACATAATTCCCAGTCTGATTCTGCTCTCGAACGCCTTATGAAATCCCTTAATAATCGTTCTCACTTTTCGTATTTGTAATACATGAATACTCCATAAACTATATGAGCGGCACCAAATCCGATTGCCCAGAAAAGTAACCCCAGATGAATAAAAAATAGTGCTGCAATACCCAAGGTGATTTGAGTATAGCCAAGTACTTTTACCTCAAAAATGGTAAGTTTACTTGCGTTGTACAGTGCCAAACCATAAAAAATCAGAGACAGAGGAGCCATTAGAGCAGGAACTCCATTATAGAGAGCCGCAATCATTGCCACTCCCCCGGTGATCATTGGAACGGCCATTACATTAAGCAACCTCTTTGAGGTTGGAGTCCAAAGCTTCTCCCCTCTTTTTTTTGATTGCCTGTAAGACATATATATTGCAGTGATAAGAGATACAATCAGTACTGCAGCAGCAACAGAAACAATGCTTATTTTATTGGAAAAATTAAGCTCTTCACCGGGATAAGCTTCAGTTATGGTACGCGGATTAAAATTGAACACTTCATAGGCCACATATGAACCTAAAAGTGCATAAATACCCGACAATATACCAGCCCAACCCGATAGTGAAAGGAATTTGACAGATCTCTCCATCATTGAGCGTATCTCTGTTAAATCTTGTATATAACTCTTTTCTTTCATAAAAAGTACTTTTTTTTGCAAAGTTAAATATTATAAAATTAGAAACAACTTTTTTCACAATTTGTTTACAGGAGTTTCTCTATATGAGCTATGGTCTCTTTAAGCATAGCCGGTGAATAACCTTTATCTGTATGAACTATCTTGCCGTTCTTATCTATCAAGTAGTTCCTTGGTATAGACTTAGTTGCAAAAAGAGAGTAGATAGATCTATCCGGATCCATATACATCGGGAAGGTGTGTTTTTTCTCTTTTCTAAAAGCAGCAATCTTTTCATAGCTATCCTCCCTTGATATAGGCAGGAAAACAAAATCTTTCCCTTTAAACCTGTCTATCAACTCTTTTTGCACTACTGCCAGCTCTTGAATACAAGAGGGGCACCATGTAGCCCAAAAGTTTATTAATACTACTTTGCCTCTTAAACTTTTAATATCCAACATCTCTCCGTCGAACATCTTAGTTTTAAAGTCGGGGACCATATCTCCGGTTTTTAGAACTGTATCCTCATCCTTTTGCTGAGCAAAGGTTACTAATGTTGTTGAAATAAGAACAGTTATTAATAATAGTTTTTTCATTGTATTTATATTTATTCAAAAATAGTTAAAATCATCAAATCAGATACAAACCATAACCGGAATCGGGTCTAACATAGAGTTAATAACGTACCATTGTAGAAAGTCTCTAATTCTGCCTGCAGGTAAATCTCTCTCAATAATTTTGCCATCTCTCAAAAGCTGCTCTCTTTTTGTCCCTTTCAAAAGCGGGTTAGCGGGTGTATATAGTTTCTCTCCGTCTGAATAAAGTACATTTCCATAAGATGTATCGGTAACAATCCCCCTTCTAATTATAAGTACATCGTCGCAATCTCCTCGTTTAGAGTATAAAGCGTCTAACGCAGCTCTATCTTCATATTTAAAGCTGTACTCAATATTATCATTGGTCACTGCTCTCAACACCCTTAGCTCTTTTTGTAAATACGGCTCAATTGAGTAGCTCTCCAACTTGTTAGAATACACTATTCTTAACTTATAGAGTGTATTGACACTTATATCGTTTTCTTTCAAAATCTTGTCTATAGGTAGATTCAAATCAGTACCATAATGGTGTAAAGCTGTTTTAGAAACCCGTTCATTGTGAAGACTTATGTTTACCGGTTTTGTATTAACAATCCTTATAGATTCAATAAAACGTTTCATCGCGAAGCTTTAATATGTTGGAAGGTAAATTTTATCTAACATCTCATTATACTCGTCACGGCAACTGCTGTTTACTGTGATTCCGCCTCCGCTTCTGTACCAATATCTGCCAGAGGAGTCCCTCTCAATATATCTTATCATTACTGCCGAGTCTAGCTCTGCTCCATTGAAATAACCAAATACACCTGTATAAAATCCCCTTGGTTCATCCTCTGCAGCTCTTATCAGTGAGAGAGTAGATAGTTTTGGTGCTCCCGATACCGACCCTGCAGGAAGTAGTGAAAAGATAAGTGATCCCGGCTTTTCTTTAAATTCATCTTTAATTTCGCCTCTAATATCTGAGCTCACCTGAAGTATATCTCCTCTATCTGTTTTTAGACGGTCTAAATAACGGAAACTCTCTACCCAAACACGTTTGCAAACTGCGCCTATGTCGTTTCTAATAAGATCGGTTATTGTATAGTGTTCACAACTCTCTTTGTAATCGTTCAGAATAACGTTGGCGGCATTGGGTATATCTGCTTTTATTGTCCCTTTCATGGGTCGGGACGATATTATACCCCTCTCTGTACGCACAAAGCGCTCTGGAGAGAAGCACACAAAGCAATCCTCAACATATAAAAGAAATTGAGATTTAGCTGCATAAAATATCTCCTTTAGTGAGGTGTCTATTTTAACCTCATTTTTACAAGTAAGGTTTATAAGGTAAGTATCTCCTCTCATGATTCCTCTCATAACCTTTTCGTACTTCTCTCTGTACTTCTCATAGGTGATGATCTTAGAAGTTTTCATTTGGGGAGTAGCAGATGAGACCCTTTCACTCTCTCTGTTGTTCCACTCACCAATACTGAAGAGCACGCGTTGCCCATTTCTCAACTCACTCTCTTGATGGTCTCTAATGAATATAGCTTTGTCAAGTTCAAAATCTACGGCAAATAGAAAGGGCTCTCCCCTCCCTCCTATTAAATCCATCTGCTCTTTTAGTTGCTCTGCAGTTATAAAGTCCATCTCATAAAAATATACCAAATTTAAAGATATATTTGCAACTATGAAAAGGATACTGTTGGTAGATAACTACGACTCTTTCGTATTCAACGTTCTCCATCTTCTAAGGAGAGTAACAGGGTGCGAAACCGATATCTGTTATAATAACAAAATACCATACTCTTCACTCAGTAACTACTCGCATATTGTACTATCCCCCGGGCCCGGAGTGCCCTCAGAAGCAGGAGATCTATTGAAGGTTATAGAGCACTGTAAAATTAGTCACTCCATTTTGGGAATATGCTTGGGGCATCAGGCCATAGCGCAATATTTTGGTGCAGAATTGATAAACTTAAAGCACCCCCTTCACGGACACAAATCAACAATAAAGGTAATAGATACCGGCTGTGGAGTTATGGGAAAGATGAGCAGAGAGGAGAACAGCAACCAAATTAAGTTCGAGGCGGCACTCTATCACTCGTGGGCAGTGTCGATGGAGAGTGTAAAGTTGCCTCTAAAAGTGAGTTCGATAAACGAGTCGGAGATAGTCATGTCTCTGTTTCATGAGAGTCTTAATATATTTGGAGTTCAGTTTCATCCGGAATCTGTTATCACCGACAGGGGTAACGAAATAATAAAAAACTGGTTCGAAAGGGGGTAAACGCTTCACAAGCTCTTACGATAGCTCAGCACGGCCCAACCATTCAGAACAACAGCAAATAGAGAGAGTGCAAAAATCTCATTTAGAAGTTGAGGGATTCTGCTGCCTCTCATAAAGAGCATCCTCATTATCTCTGTAAAATACTTCATTGGATTTAAGGCAGCTATATATTTTGCCCATAGCGGCATACTGCCGGTTGGTGTAAATAGTCCGCTCATAAGAATCATAATCAACATAAAGAAAAACATCACAAACATTGCCTGCTGCATTGTTCGGGAGTAGTTAGAGATTACTAAACCCATCCCCGAAACCACAAATAAAAAAAGCAGTGAGAGCAAATAGAACTCTGCAATTTTTCCCGCAGGTACAATGCCGTATATAACTTTGGCCAATAATAACCCCGATGTTAATACAACAAACCCGATAACCCAGTAAGGAATTAACTTTGAGAGGACAAATGTGAGCTTGCCAACCGGACTAACATTAATCTGTTCAATTGTACCGTTCTCCTTTTCTGTTACAATATTCAAAGCCGGTAAAAATCCACCAATGATGGTTACAAGAATGACCATAAGTGCCGGTACCATAAATAGTTTGTAGTCCATAGTTGGGTTGTAAAGTACATTTTGTGAGATCATACCACTATCTGCAGTAGATGCTATTGTGGCAAGGTACGATGCTGCAATACTACCTCTTATACCGTCTACTGCATTTGACGCTATGTATATCTTGCTGTTATTAATCTCAAAAATAATGTCGGCACTGCCCTTTTCTAGGTAATCCAGAGCATGTGGGTAATTTTGAGCAAAAATAAGCTGAGTAAAGTATGGTGAACCCTCAATTTTGGATATGAGTTGCGTGGAGGGCGAATTTCTATCTCCATCTACAATGCACACTCTTATGTTTTTCACATCCAAGTTTGCAGCCCAAGGCATAAGTATCATCATAACAACTGGATAAACAAGTATCAATTTGGGAAGAAACCTGTTTCTTGCTATCTGTTTGAACTCTTTCTCAAGTAGATATTTTAAAATATTCATTCCAGTCTGTTTTTAAATGCCCTTAAACTTACAGCTACAAAAAAGGTAGCCATAGTTAATAGTATCCCTATCTCTTTTATTACAAACCCTATTGGCAGACCCTGAATCATAAGCTTTCTTACTGCAGATATAAACCATTTAGCGGGAATAAACTCTGAGATAAATCTAAGAATTCCCGGCATATTAGAGATTGGGTAAATCATCCCCGATAAGAGAATTACCGGCATCATAAATACGAGCCCGGAAATCAGCATTGCTGCAACCTGCGTGGATGCAAGAGAAGATATCAATAGCCCCATACTAAGTGATACAAAAATAAAGATCAGAGCTGTGAATATCAGCCAAAAAAGACTGCCGGTTACAGGCACTCCAAGCAGAAAGACAGAGAGCAATAATATTGTTGCCAGATTGATCATAGAGATTACAAAATAGGGGACAGTTTTTGCCAGGATAATATATACAGGCCTTACCGGAGATACTAACAGAACCTCCATAGTGCCTGTCTCCCTCTCTCTTACTACAGAGATAGAGGTCATCATTGAGCATATAAGCATCAATATCAACCCCATTACGCCCGGAACAAAGTTATAGGCGCTTTTTAATTGAGGATTATATAAAAGTTCAACTCGGGGCACAACCCTCTCTGTTGTTAATGTCGATTGCAAATTGTTATCAATTTGGTTTTCCGAAATCTCTCTTGCTAATATTGCCTTAGCATGCTGTAAAATACTCGAAGCCATATTGGGATCGGAGCCATCTGCAGTGAGGTTTGCCTCTCCGTTCATAAAAGAGACAATCAGCGAAACTTCACCTCTTTGCATATGGTTCCAAGCTGTGTAAAAATTTGAGTACTCTCCGTAAATTTTAAAATAGCCCGATGAGCTGAGTCGATTTACGGCTCTGCCGGTAAATGGGTTGTTATCTGTCTTTACAATTGCTATGCTTACATTTTTTACTTCGTTAGTAAGGGCAAATCCAAAAAGAACAATCTGAATCACAGGCATAAGAAGCAGAATCAAAATGGTTCTGGCATCTCTAAAAATATGGAGAAACTCCTTCTTAACAAAAACAGTAAATTGTCTCATTTATATATTCTTGCTAATTTATAAAACACCTCATCCATGCTTTTAGCTTCGGTTTGTTGTTTGAGCTCTGCCGGGGTTCCGATTGCTTCGATTCTTCCCTCTTTCATCATTGAGACTCTATTGCAGTATTCTGCTTC
>CAYYAM010000004.1:14097-19918 GCA_964469965.1 uncultured Muribaculaceae bacterium
GGGCAGGCCGAAATATCGAAGCCGGCAACTATGCCGCTTCCCGATGTTGGTTTTAAAAGCCCGCAGAGCATCTTCATGGCTGTTGTTTTGCCTGCTCCATTTGCGCCCAGGAATCCAAAAATCTCCCCTTTTTTAACATTGAAGGTTATATCATCTACTGCAGTAAATGAACCGAATTTCTTTGTAAGACCATTAACCTCAATTGCGTAACTCATGACGACAACTCCATATAACAATCCTCAATCACAGGAGGAATCTGTTTAACATAAAAATTTGAACAACCTTCTTCCTTTAGGCAATCCTCAATCTCTTTTACCGCATCAAATCTCTCTCCTGTTACAGATACATGATGTTCGCTGCCAAAACTGTATGCTCTCTTAACAAAATTAATAGCTCTTAATTTGTTGAGAAGAAACGGCATATTCTCTCCCCAAACTGCTACAAGAGTATCTCTGTATGACAAGGCCATCTCTTGAGGGCTCTTACAGCTTAGAATGCCTCCATTTTTCATCAGAGCAACCCTATCACAAATTAGAGCTTCGTCCATGTATGCCGTAGATACAATAATTGTCATACCCTCTGATTTGAGAAAATTCAGAATGGCCCAAAACTCTCTTCGTGAGACAGGATCTACACCGGTTGTAGGTTCATCTAAATAGAGAAGTCGCGGGTTGTGTATCAGAGCGCAACATAGTGCCAACTTCTGCTTCATCCCACCCGAAAGCTTATCTGCTCTTCTCTCTTTATATGGCTCAAGGGAGCTGTATATGTTTTTAATAAGGTGATAGTTATCCTTTATAGCAACTCCGAACAGAGATGCAAACAGATTAAGATTCTCCTCAACTGTAAGATCGGGGTAAAGAGAGAATCTACCCGGCATATATCCAACAATATCTCTTATTTTTTTATACTCTTTAACTGTATCGTATTGGAACACCGTTGCTACTCCTTTGTCGGGAACCAGTAGTGTTGCCATTATTCTGAACAGTGTACTTTTGCCCGATCCATCGGGCCCTATAAGCCCAAACAGCTCCCCCTTATCTACATTAAATGTGATTCCGTTTAGAGCTTTTACCTCTCCATAACTTTTATGAACTTCATAAACCTCTAATACACTATTGCTATTCAACATCTCTTTTTAGAAATTTAAAATCGCCGTACATACCGCTCTTTAAGTAGCCGTCGCTCTTTACCCCAATTTTTACTGCATAGACCAGATTAGATCGCTCCTCGCTATTAAGTACATTTTTTGGAGTAAATTCGGCCTCTTGAGAGATCCAGATTACCTCTCCTTCATAGATTTTTTCACTATCCTTAATTCCTGTAAAGATCTGTGCTTTAGTTCCAATTGAGATATTTAAAAGTTGGTTATATGAAACATAAGCCCTAAAAATCATGTTATCTGTGTCGGCAATTCTAAAGAGTGGCTGCCCAACAGCTTTAAACTCACCCTTAGATGCATACTTGGTGAGTACTGTCCCTTTTATTGGAGCCCTTATTATGCTTTTATAAATCAAATCCTCTGTTTGAGCAACCTGAATCTCTATTACCAAGCTCTCTTTATCTACAGATAGATTCCCTCTCTCCAATGCCGATCTTTGGGCATCTATTTGTCTATCCACTGTTGAGATCTGGTAATCTATCTCGTCCAGACTCTTTTTGTCTCCTGCATTCAATGAAAAAAGTTTTGCAGCTCTCTCTCTCTCTCTTTTAAGATTTTCTCTCTGTTGCTCAAGAACGCCTATCTGTTTTGAGACATCGGCGCGTCTGAATCGTACAGCTTCACCTCCCGCCAACAGTCTCATCTTCTGAAAATAGAGCTGCATCGTATCTGTTAATCCCACAACTTCTCCCTCATTAAGATGCATCCCCTCTTCAATAATCAAATCTGTTATTTTACCACTAACTTCGGCAGATACAACAACCTCCTCTGCTTCAAATCGTCCCGATCCATCGGGTTTGCCGCTTTTATCTCTGCAGCCGTAAAGCATAGCAGCCGATAAGATTGAATAAAATATTATTTTCATTGGTTTAATATGAATTTAAGCTCTTGAACAGCAATAATCAGCTCTATCTCTCTTTTAAGTTTATTTGATTGAGCTACCTCGAGAAGGTTCATCTCTCTTAGATGATCGGAAACCGATATAACACCACTCTCCATTTTATTAAAAGAGTCTCTGCAGATACTCTCTCTTAGCTCAATAATTTTTTCGTCCCCTTTCAGCAACTCTTTAACTCCCTCAATTTTCTTAATAGCAGATAATTTTTTTATATCTGTGTTGTAAAGAAATGTCTCCTCTCTGTTCTCTATTCTAGATATTGTGTTAGCCAAAATTCTTCTATCGTTTCTCTTTGTGTTAAAACCCCCGATATCCCAAACAGCTCTTACTCCTGCAACATAAAAGGGATCGAAACTATTGTTTAGCATATTTAAAGCGGGTCTTGCATATCCTGCCTGTACAAATGCAGAGATTTTTGGCATATTTGCGGCATCGAGGTATTTATATTTCACCTCAACCACTTTTTTCATATTTTGGAAAATTATAATCTCCTCTCTATTAATTGCTAAATTGGATGGTACAACTCCGGTAGGTGCTACCAATTTGGCTGTAGTCCCAATCTCAATCCCCGTCATCCTTGATAGCGCAGCAGTGTATGACTCTCTCTCGGCCCTAAGAATATCGCCTTTTTGTAAAAGTTGTATCTCTTCTGCCTTAGCTGTTAAAAGGTGAGATGGGGATGCATAACCTGTCTCAATTAGAGACTCTACTCTATTTATTACCCTTTGGATCTCTTTTATCTGAAGTTGATTTAAGTTTAAATGCCTTTCTATAAGCACAATTCCCATATAAAGCGTCATTACCCTCTCTCCTATGGTGTATATTTCACCCCTCAATTCGCTCTTCTCTTGCTCGAGTAATGCTTCAGCTTCGGCTCTTCCTGCATTTGATATACCCCCGTCCCAAATCTTCTGCTCAATATTTACAACTGCAGCATACTGATCTTTGCTTATGGGGTTTATTGAACTCCCCGGCAGAGAGATTGGTATATGCGTAACCTCTGACTGATAACTGCCTCTTAGCATAATATTTACCTTTGGAAGAGCATCTAAGTTAATGTCTTTGACAGTGTACTCTTTTGTGCTCTCTAAAAGGTTAAAACGCTTTATTGCAGGATAGTTGGCTTTTGCTGCCTCTATACACTCCTCAAGGGTAAAGCTCTTACCTGAATTATCCCTTTTTTGCTCCTGACAGTTAACCCGGGCATGAAAAGCAAAAGCTAAAATCAGAGAGAGTAGTAAAATTCTTAAATATGTCATAACCTATTTGTTAGCTTGTATTCCCTGCCATACTATTTTAAATATCTCCTCCTCTCTCTCTTTGGTAAATTTGTTGAACTCCTCCCACGATAGTGAGAGTACTTGCGAGATAAGTGGCTGAGCAATAAAGGGAAAAAGGTTCAATGAGAGGATTGTAACAAGTAAATCTATAACAGTAATATCTCTTACCCTCCCTGCATCTATCTCTCTTTTAAGCTCCGGCTCCAAAACCTTGGTAAGACCCTCTACTGTCGATTTTATTTTTTCTGTAATGCTCTTAAATCTCTCAGGGTTTACTGTCATCTCATTAATTATAAGATATGGCAGTCTGGGGTTCTCCGAGATTATCTCCAGATGCTTAGAGATCATGCATCTGATTAGCTCTTGGAAGCTTGTACATCTCTCTTTGGATACAGAGACGGCAGAGACGAATGTAATAAACTTCTTTTCGAACAGCTTTATAAAAAGGTTCTCTTTAGTTCTAAAATAGTAGTGAATAAGAGCTTGATTACATCCAACTCTTCTGGCAATTTCAGATGTAGAGGTGAGAGAGTAACCCCTCTCCAAAAAAATATCCTCTGCAACATCAAGTATCAACTGCTCAATATTTTCGCTACGCTCCTTCTCTCTATTTTTAATCATATTATTTAATTATACTATTTAATAGCTCTATTAACTATGCAAAACAACACATTATTTTTCAATTTTTCAAAAAAAAATCATTAATTTGTATAATATAGCTTAATGCTAAAGTTATGAAGAGATTGATTTTATTTTTTGCCGTAGTTATATTGGCCTCCTGCATAAAAATTCCGGAGAGCAGATATAACTCCATAATGAAGGTCCCATACGACTTCGACTGGAAGACAATAGAGAGCAAACCGGTGAGTTTAAACACAGTGTCTACAGTAATCAACGAGATGGGAGATACTGTTGCCTCCTCTCTTCCTCCCGGCTCTTACAACCTGATTGTTGGAAAGGAGTCTAAATTAACCGTTGTTCAGGAGAGCGCATCTGCTCCTATAATCACCAAATCTATAGATAAGGGCAACATTAAAGAGGTGGTTTACTTCCCTGCAAAAAACAGATATGCAACTGTTATGATGGAAGACCTGTTTCCGTATAGGGGCGATATGGATATGAACGATATTGTTTTTGGCCTGAATTTGGAGTTCTATTTAGACAATCAGGCAAGAGTAAGGTCATTCTCAATAAAGATTCAGCCCCGTGCAATAGGGAGCTCCTACAGAGAGATTGGAATTGGTGCCTCGTTATACTCTTCGTCTAATATCTCATTTGTAGATAGGATTACTCACTCCTCTAATCCTGCTCTATCGGGATTTTTTCCCGGTGTGGTTGTTAATGCCCAGGGGCAGTACGGTGTAGAGCCGGGCAACAGGTTCGACGTTATTCCGGTAACAGGAGATTTTAGGTCATACTTTAGCGGCGCCTCCGAACTTTTTGTTAACGTTAGAGAAGTCGACCCATTTTTCCCTACGCAAGAATTTGAGGTGTATGTAGAACTAAAATCTAATACAATTTTTTCAATATCATTACTCTCACTACTTAGCCCACTACAAGCAGGCAGGGTGAATCTAGACATCTTTGGGCTATTTGGGCACAGAGGCAGAGAGGTGCATTTTAAAGGCGGTGTCCCAACAAACTACTTTTATCTGCCATTCTTTATTGCCGCCGGCAGAGGGGACTTTTCAACTCCCGACAATTGGGTGTGGGCTGTAATGAGCGATCAATCTATAAGACATCCTCAGGAGTTTAAAAGAATATATAACGCTTACCCCAATTTTAAAGTATGGGCCGAGAGTGGAGGCGCTGCCGGGGGCGGCTGGTACTCTCCTGCCATTGCAGATAGCTTATACTCAAAGGGTAGCTTCTAATAGTTGAATCTGAAAAATATTTCAATTTCTCTTGCAAATGTGAAATTTATTTTTACATTTGCACAAAGAATGGTTTGGCAGCCAGCAATGGCTGAATTTCAATGAAAAAGAACATATTTTTCGTGGTTGCGTTAGTGGTAATCGTTATCTCATGTATAAAGATGCCTCAAACGCCCGGCCCGATTAACTCTCTTAATATACCGGCCGGATTCGACTGGAAAACAGTTAGAGAGTTGAATGTGAATGTAGGGGTCGGTGCAACTTTTGCTCAAAGTAGCAACAAGGTGCATTTAATACGCATTTACAGCTCTCCGCTTATGAACAGCGGTTCTCTTTTATCTTCCGGAGTTGCAGTATCCGGCTCACCGTACAACGTAAAACTATCTGTTGCCACACCCCTGTCTCATCTATACATTCATGAGACAAGGCCCGACGGAACTGCAGGTGTTACAACACTTGCCGTTAACTCCGAAAATTTAAATATTACACTAAACCAATCATCGGCAGCTGCATTGCCGCTGTTAGTAAAAAGCGGAGTTTATCAGGAAAATACCTCATTCCCGGCACCTTCAATTTCAACCCCGGCCGTATATGACGAGGTACTTAA
>CAYYAM010000004.1:20018-80012 GCA_964469965.1 uncultured Muribaculaceae bacterium
CCTCATTCCCGGCACCTTCAATTTCAACCCCGGCCGTATATGACGAGGTACTTAACAATAACAGTCCTCAAAACATTTACGGGTACCTAGTAGGAGAGGCCAATTTAACTGGTAATGCTTTTAAATCTTATCTTATTCCTGAGGGTAGAAACAGAAACGGGAACTTGAGTTTTAACAATTACAGAACACATGCACTACTCTTTGTTAGGGGAAGACTAACCTTAGATGCAACTGATCTTAACCGGTGTTCAATAGTTGTCTTACCCGGAGGAGAGGTAGTTGTTAACCAAGAGTTTAAAACCCTCTTTTTTACAGAGAGCATCCCTGCATTGTTTGTACACACAGGAGGGACACTTACACTTAAGGGGGCTGTATCACTCTCCGGGGGAACCTCACTCGTAAACAAAGGGACAATAACTATTACCGGTAGTGGAGGTGTCTCTTTTAACATGAGTACATCTGAGTCTTTTTATAACGAGGGAACATTTTTGGTTAACAACTCAAACATGTCTCTTATCTTAAACAATACAAGCCGAGTATATAATTCGGGTACATTTAATGCTCCCGACGTAAAACTCAATAACAGCTCTATATACTTCAACGATATTGGTGCTGTAACAACCAGTGGAAAGTGGTACCAGACAAACACTTCACAGTGTAATAACAGTGGAGAGATTGTTGTTACAAATACGCTCTCTACTTCGGGCGGTGGAATCATTAACAATAATTGTAAAATAACTGCAAACATCTGTTCTCTGCAGGGATCTACCGTTAATCTGGAGAGCGGCTCTCTCATGATGTGTCAAAGCAACTCTTTCAACAATTGTGTAATAAATATGATTTCGGGCAGTATGCTGTTGACCTCTAACGTAACAACTGTTTATGGCTTGACTGTTAACGGGGGTACAGTAGGATACTCTCTGTTTAAAAACACGGGTCTTATGCCTGTTTTACAGTATGCTGCTACCTCCTTCACAGGAAAGGTTGAATATGTTCACACGAACCTCACCGAGACTCCTGGAGATCACAGCAGATCAAACTACTCCGGTTCATTCGTGGGTGATGCAATTCTGAGTAAGAATCAATCAAAAAACATCCCGGGTACGGGATGTAATATGAATCTGGGCCAGACAGACCCCGGCGGAGGAGGTGGCCCCGATCCTCTGTTTGGAGTTTTCTTCCCAAGTGAGAGTGGATGGGCAACATATGCTTTTGAGGATATGTGGCCTAAAAAGGGAGACTACGACCTTAACGATTTGGTAATGGAGTTTAGAGTTAGCTTTTATGCAAACTCCTCAAACCTTATAACCGAACTACACTTCGATTACAACATTAAGGCGTGCGGAGCTACTTACAACCTGGCATCTGCCTTTATGTTAGATAATATAAATGCCTCCAACATAGAGTCGGTATCGGGTCAGGTAATAGGCGGTTCAAATCCTTTTGCTAAGGCGGTTAACGGAACCGAAAGCGGCGTTTCAAAAGCTGTTGTGCCATTGTTTAACAACACTAAAAGCATTTTAGACTACACAGGGTTCCTTAACACCCAGAGAGAGACTCCATTTATAGCATGCGAAAATAAAAAGGTTATTGTGAAGTTTATAACACCTGTAGACCAGGCATCGCTAAACATGTCGTCGTTTAATTTTTTCATAACTGTTAACGAGAGAGGAAGAGAGGTTCACCTTCCTGGTTTTTCTGCTACAGAGAGGTTCAATCCTCTGCTTGCTGCTGGATCTACTCTACATCCTTCAGATAACTTTAAGTTTGCCGATGGAATGATGTGGGGACTTATGTTTCCCGTCTCATTCGATTACCCTGTTGAGAGAGCTTCAATCATTAATGCTTATACCTATTTTGCAGCGTGGGCAACTTCGGGCGGGGTATCTTATCCCGATTGGTACTCAAACAAACCCGGCTACAGAGACGACAGACTCATATATTGAACCACAACGTAAATGATCTTTGGTTTTTATTACCGGGAGCACTTTTTTTTAGTTATATTTGATACTACTAACCTAACTATAAAAAAGCGCCTCCCGGATGGAAAACCCTCCCTTAGTATCAATAATTACAGTTAATTACAATCAGTCGGTTGTAACATCGCAGCTGTTAGAGACACTAACAAAAATCTCATATCCTAACTATGAGATTATTGTTGTAGACAACGCCTCTCCTACAGACAACCCAGATTGGCTTAAAGAAAAATTCCCCAACATAACTCTTTTAAAAACAGAGGTAAACCTTGGTTTTGCCGGCGGCAATAACCGCGGCATAAGAGAGTCTAAAGGCAAATACCTCCTTTTTATTAATAACGACACCGAGGTTCCCGAAGATTTTTTGGAACCTCTTGTTGAATTTTTAGAGAGTAATGATAAAGCCGGTATGGTAAGCCCGAAAATAAAGTTTCATTGGGACAGCACTCTTATTCAATACGCAGGTTTTACCAAGATGAACCCCTATACAATAAGAAATAGCAGCATAGGATATCACAGAACAGACTCACATGAATTTGACATCCTATCAGTTACGGAATCTGTGCATGGAGCAGCAATGATGGTTCCCAGAAGAGTCATTGAAAAAATTGGTCTTATGCCCGAGGTTTACTTTCTATACTATGAAGAGCACGACTGGGCAGAGATGGCAAAAAGGGCGGGCTTTAAAGTATATTACAATCCTAAATCATTTATTCTGCATAAAGAGTCAGTATCTACCGGCAAGGATAGTCCTTTCAAGACCTATTACCTTAACAGAGGAAGACTTATCTATACTCGAAGAAACAACAGAGGATTAAAACTTATAGTAAGTCTCATTTTCCAGATTTTTGTCTCGTTGCCTAAAAACACTTTACTACTTCTTTTGAAAAGAGATTTCTCAAATCTTGCTGCATACTGGAGGGCCTATATGTGGAACCTCTTAAATTGGAGAGGCGTTATGAACAATCCAAAACTATAAATGATGGAAAAAGGTTTTTTACTAATTAAGATTGCCGAGATTGTTCTATTCGTCTATCTTGGGTTTGCAGCAACATATTATTTGATCTTTGCCCTTGCTTCAAAAGTTGGAAGATTCTCGAAGAGAGCTCCTGCAGAAAATATTCAAAGAAAGTTTGCAGTTCTTATCCCCGGCTATAAAGAGGATAACGTTATTTGCGAAGCTGCAGGAGAGGCGCTAAAACAAAACTATCCCAGCGATTTATTTGATGTTGTAGTTATTGCAGACTCATTCAAACCCCAAACTCTCAAATCTCTCAGAGAGCTACCCATTAAGGTTATAGAGGTCTCCTTTGAGGTTAGCACAAAATCAAAAGCTCTAAACAAAGCTATGGAGGAGATTGGAGATGACTACGATGTTGCACTCATTCTGGATGCAGACAATATTATGGAGAGAGATTTTATAGAAAAAGTTAACCACTCATTCAATTGTGGGTACATAATAGTTCAGGGCCATAGGGTTGCAAAAAACACAAATACACCGTTTGCAATACTGGATGCAATAAGCGAAGAGATTAACAACTCCATTTTTAGAAAAGGACACCGGGTTTTAGGTCTCTCCTCTGCTCTTATAGGGTCGGGGATGGCTTTCGATTATAAGTTTTTCAAGCAGAGAATGCTGGGGATCAAAGCTGTTGGAGGGTTCGATAAAGAGTTGGAATTAACTCTTTTAAGGGAGGGTTATGTTATTGAATACCTAGATCACGCCATTGTATTTGATGAAAAGGTTCAAAAAGCAGAGGTATTTGCAAATCAGAGAAAAAGATGGCTCTCAGCACAGTTTGTCTATTTTAAGAGGTTCTGCCTATCTGGTATCTATCACTTTTTTTCTAATGGTAACATAGATTTTTTAGACAAGGTATATCAGATGATTGCACCACCAAGAGTGCTTTTGCTGGGCTCTACCGGAATGGTCATGTTACTATACACTCTTTTTGACTCTATTTTAGGTTATGGCGGCTCTATGGTGTTCTCTGATAAGTGCTGGATTATTATTTTTTTGACTGTAGTTGCAGCGCTATTTATAAGCACCCCCTCTAAATTTTGGAACAGAGAGACTTTAAACTCCCTTAGGGCTCTTCCTAAGGCAATCTCAATAATGTATGCATCGCTTTTTAAACTCAAAGGTGCCAATAAAAAATTTATCCACACCCAACATGGTGCTCCAAAAGATAGTATATAAAGATTAACAACTGGTTGAATGAAGATAGGAATAGAAGCACAAAGAATTTTCCGTCCCAAAAAGCATGGGATGGATATGGTTGTACTTGAGCTGATTAGAAATCTACAAAAAATTGATACTCAAAACAGCTATATTGTTTATGTAAAGCCCGATTCCGACATATGTCTTGAAAGCACCCCAAACTTTAAAATATGTGAACTGGGGGGCTCCTCCTACCCTGCTTGGGAGCAGTATGCTTTGCCCAAAGCAGCTTACAGAGATGGTTGCGATATATTACACTGTACCAGTAACACAGGGCCTCTCTTTTGCAAAGTACCGCTTATTACAACACTCCACGATATTATCTATCTGGAATCTCTAAGTCTATTAAAGAAGGGGGGCACTGCGTACCAGAAATTCGGCAATTTGTACAGAAGGTGGGTTGTTCCTCCGGTTGTTAAAAAGAGTTTAAAGGTTGTAACCGTATCTGAGTTTGAGAGGGAGAGAATTAAGGACTTTATGGGTTTGGGAGATAATCTAATATCTATATACAACGGTGTTGGAGAGCATTTCACCAAGATTACCGACAAGGAGATTTTAAAAGATGCAAAAGAGAGGTATAAGCTGCCCGACAGGTTCCTCTTTTTTCTTGGGAATACCGATCCCAAGAAAAACACTCCGAATGTTATAAAGGCCTTTATGCTCTTTAACTCGGTCTCCGAGATTAAGTATAAATTGGTAATGTTAGACTATAAAGAAGATGCCCTTATGCAGGTACTTCGTGATATCGGCTGGCCCGATGCTCGGAACGAGATCCACCTTACAGGGTATGTCCCCAACAGGGAGTTACCTGCAATTATCAATCAAGCATCTCTCTTCCTATATCCATCACTCAGAGAGAGCTTTGGAATTCCTATTCTTGAAGGTATGAGGTGTGGTGTACCTGTAATTACATCAAACACCTCATCTATGCCTGAGGTTGCCGGAGATGCCGCCGAACTGGTAGATCCCGCCAACCCCTCCCAGATTGTAAATGCTATAAGCAAGATTCTAACCAATACTCAGCACAGAGATGAACTTATAAGCAAAGGTTACGACAGGGCTTCTAAATTCTCTTGGATGGAGATGGCTCATAACTACCTTAAGCTATACAGAGAGGTATGCTCAAACATAGAAACAAAAAGATAATTTGTAAAAAGATTTAGCTATGGATACAGATACTATTAAGGGTAAGGATATAATTGTTGTAGGAATACAACCTTGGGACATAGAGATTGGCAGCAACTGCAAGAACATTGCTATAGAGTTTGCCCGCAATAACAGGGTTCTATATGTAAATGCCCCTGTAGATAGAGTCTCAATGTACAAAGAGAGAAAAAGCCCAAAAATGATTAAGCGTGCCAAGGTTAGAAAAGGCACAGAGCCATCGATAGTTAAAATCTCTGAAAATCTATGGAATTTATACCCTGTAAATATTGTAGAATCAATAAACTGGATTGGATCTAAACCTATTTTTGATGCGTTAAACCGGATTAATGCCAAACGGTTTGCAAAAGACATCTTAAAGGCAGCAGATACACTTGGATTCAAGGATTACATACTATTTAACGATAGCTCAATGTTTCTTGGTCTTCACCTTGGAGTGCTGCTTAATCCAAAGCTCTATGTATACTACATGAGAGACTACCTTGTAAAGCACCCATATTGGAAAAGGCACGGAGAGAGAGTTGAACCTCTGCTTATAGGCAGGGCCGATTTGGTAGTTAATAATTCTGATTTGTATGCTGAGTACGGAGCAAAATACAACAAACACTCCTATATGGTTGGTCAAGGTTGTGATACAGACCTTTTTAACGAAGAACTTAGAGAGATAAATATTGCCGAAGATCTTAAACCTATTCCTAAACCCATAGTGGGCTATGTGGGTTTTTTATCATCCAGAAGACTAGATATTAAACTTTTAGAAAGCATCGCTAAAGAGATGCCTGAGGTTAACATAGTCTTTGTAGGCCCCGAGGATGAAAAGTTTAAAAACTCTAGTTTACACTCTGCCAAAAATGTTTTCTTTTTAGGCAGCAGAGACCCCTCCTCTCTTCCCGAATATATAAAGGGCTTCGATGTGGCAATTAATCCTCAGCTTATTAATGATGCTACGATGGGAAACTATCCAAGAAAAATTGATGAATACTTAGCAATGGGAAAACCTGTTGTTGCTACCCACACAAAAGCGATGAACTATTTTGCCGATTATGCATATCTAGGAAAAACAGAAGAAGACTATGTGTCACTCATCAGGATAGCTCTTAAAGATGATAATTGCGACCTACAAAAGAGAAGAAGAGATTTTGGAGTAAGTCACAGTTGGGAGAATAATGTAAATCTTATCTACAAGTATCTTAGAGTAGTTTCAAAGGAAAAGGGGTTAGAATTATAGACAAAAAGAGAAGTTTATGGGAATTTTAACAAAAATTAAGTCAAATCCAAAAATTAAGGAGTTCATTCTGGTAATGATAAGGCCTAGAAGAAATCCGAGACCCAGATTATGGGTACGCCTTTTTGTAAATCCATTTATCCATAAGAGAGGAAAAGGTTCAAGAATTAGGAGAAGAACAAGGATTGATGTCTTCCCATGGAATAGATTTGAAATTGGGGTACTTACAACTATCGAAGATTTCTGCACTGTCAATAATGGTTCGGGAGATGTTTTAATGGGAGACCGTGTTAGAATCGGAATTGGATCTGTAGTAATTGGTCCGGTTAAGATGGGAAATGGGTCGGGGTTAGGGCAAAATGTATTTGTAGCCGGGTTCAGCCACGGATATTCCGATGCAACCAAGAATTCAAGCATTCAACCACTGGTGATTAAACCCGTTATAATTGAAGATGAGGCCCATGTAGGGGCAAACTCAGTTGTATTACCCGGTATAACTATTGGGAAAAGGTCTCAGATTGGAGCCGGAAGTGTTGTAACAAAAGATATTCCTCCCTTCTCGATTGCAGTGGGTAACCCTGCAAGAGTAATCAAGACTTTTAACCCAAAAACCGGATTGTGGGAAAAGATAGTATAAATTAAAAATTCATAAACAATGAGTACACCTGAATTGCTCTTTTTCATTTCGCTTTTTATTGTTTTTTACACATATATAGGGTACGGCATGGTACTTTACCTGCTTGTGCTTTTAAAGCGAAAATTTGGCAGTAAAACAAGAGTAGAGAAGAGTTGTGAACTCCCCCAAGTTACGCTGTTGGTTGCCGCCTACAACGAAAAGGATTTTGTTAAAGAGAAGGTTGCCAATACTCTCTCTATGAACTATCCGGCCAATAAACTAACACAGATTTGGGTAACAGACGGCTCCAATGACGGCACACCCGATTTACTAAAGGAGTACCCAAACATAATTGTGCTTCACGAAGATGCCAGACGAGGTAAGATTGCTGCCATGAATAGGGCCGTAAAATATGTTAAGAGTTCTATTGTCATCTTTTCTGATGCTAACACTATGTTGGGAAGTGAGTCGATTAGGATTATTGCAGAGCTGTTTAATGACCCTAAAGTAGGTTGTGTATCCGGAGAAAAGAGAATCAGGAGTAAAGAGAGAGATGAGGCGGCCGGAGCAGGAGAAGGTCTGTACTGGAGATATGAATCTACATTAAAAAGGTGGGATGCAGAGCTGAATAGTGCTGTTGGTGCTGCAGGAGAGCTCTTTGCCATTAGAACCGAGCTTTTTAATGAAGTAGAACCAGACACTCTTTTAGATGACTTCATAATCTCTCTAAGGGTTGCAATGGCAGGTTATAAAATTGCATATAATCCCGAGGCGTATGCTATAGAGTCACCTTCGGCAAATGTAAAGGAGGAGCTTAAAAGAAAAATACGGATATCTGCCGGGGGCATCCAATCTGTAATTAGATTAAGCCCTCTTCTTAATATTTTCAAATATGGCCTGCTCTCATTTCAGTACATCTCTCATAGGGTTCTAAGGTGGACACTAACCCCACTATTACTGCCTGTAATATTTTTTATAAATATCGCTCTTTTATCAAAAGGGATGTTTTACAATATAACCATGATTTTGCAGGCGCTGTTTTATACTATGGCATTAATTGGCTGGTACTTCCAATATAGACACATCAATTTTAAACTGTTGTTTGTCCCGTATTACTTTACAATGATGAACTATGCCGTGTATCGTGGATTCTTTCGCTACTTGGCAAAAAGTCAGAGCGTTAACTGGGAGAGGGCAAAGAGAGCTTAATTTTTTAGTGGAGCTCTTCCAAATCCTCTGCCAGGAACAGATAGGCCATACTGCTATAAATTATTATCCCGGTAGGCATTTGCCCCAACACACCGTTTGCATACGATGCTACCATAACACCCCAGATACCTGAGACAAGAGCACTCATTCTTGCAATGTTTGCTTTATCTTTAAGTTTAAACATTATCACATACGTACTCTTTCCTACAATAAAAATAAGAATACCAAGATGGAGAATAAGTCCAATTATACCTTGTTCTGCCCAAATCATCACGTACCAACTATCTGTAGGTGTTTGTGCTAGAAATGTGTTTGGTGAGAATCTCATTCCCCAGTTACCAGCCGAGCCGATTCCACCTCCAAAGGGTCTAGAGGCCATGTAGCTCTTTAGTTTTCTTTGATTTTCAACTCTAACTTGTAACGATCTGTCTTGAGGATTGAATGCTGTACGCATCCTGTTTATGGTATAGTTACTGTTACCTATTGTTGTATATTTGAAAAAAACAAACAGTGCAACTCCCAGCATTAACCCTGCCACAATAAGCTTTATATTCTTCTGTAAAACCACATAGAGTGCAAATCCCATAATGGGAACAGCTATAGAGCCCCTGGTTCCCGATATCATCATTCCATAAATAGCTAACACTCCCGCTAAAAGATAAAGCATCTTTATCTTTTTATTACTCTTTTCATTAAACCATAGAATAAGAAAAACCACACCGGCATGCCCTTGTGCCCCTCCAAACTGACCGGCATCTGAAAAAAAAGAGAAAACTCTTAATTTCCCAAAGAGTATATGTGTAAGATCTCCGCCTGCATTAAGCCACGCCTGCTCCCATGGATCGGGCCCTATAAATTTTTGCATTATTCCTTTTATGGATGCGATAATGGAGAGAAGAGCCCATATTTTAAAGAAGAGAAGAAGATCTCTCTTCTCGTTAAATAGAATAAAAATCAAAGGTATAGTCAAGAACATATAGAGAGATACCCCTCTCATGGCATAAAACCATGCCACCCTACTAACCGCCTCCGGATTAACGAGTTGAAAAAGTGTATATGCAAACCATATAACTGAAAGTGCAAAGATATCTCTCTTTACACTGCTCCATGGTACTTGGGAAAAGAAAGATTTATATAGTAAAGATATATAAATAAGCACCAAATGGGCATCAACTCCCAGACCAAAAGGAATCCCTGGAATATAGCGAGTTGCACCGAGTGCAAAGAAATTATAAATTAAAAGCCCTATGAACCCGACTCTAGGGAAAACAAAAATAAAATAAACATAGGTGATTAGAAATGGTATTCCCAATATTCCTATTCCTGCTATCATGCCCAGTTTTGCCGTTATAACGCCAAGCAGCAACATAGACAAAATCATCCCAATAGCATAGAGAGGTCGCTTTAACACTCTAGATCCGGCGGAGCTATTATAGAACGAATTTGACTCCATAAACATTATTTGAGCAACCTTATCTGCTCCTTTAAGTTAATTAAGAAGTTAAAGCCCTCTCTAAATACGCCACCAATATTGACGGCAATAAATTTATTGAGATAGACGTATCCTGCAACTATTCCCATCAAAGTAAATGCAACTGTTACTGTGGCAACAGCTTCTATAGATTGCAACCAGAATACAGCTATGATATCTCCAATTATATTAGCTGCAGTCATCATTATCACTTTATAGAAATTGAACCTGGGTCGGTTAATACTATCTAGAGCCACCCCTGTAAATCTATCTAAAGGAAGTAGTACAGAGTAGATGACAAATATCCTGAACACCGTTACTAGAAGAGGCAATGAGTCTATGTACTCTCCTCCACCAAGAATTAAAACCAATTGTTTGGCAAAAATAAAACAGACAATAGAGATTGGGATAAACAACAAGGTAACAGCTCCGCTATAGGTGTAAAATACTTTTTTAAGCCCCTCTACATCTCCCGCGTTGCTCTTCAAAGACATCTTTGGATAAGCTGTTATGCTAAAACTTCTTAGTGGAATAGAGAGCAGATCGGTTAGTTTTAAAGGTATAGCATATAAGGCAACACCAATCGGCCCCAGCACTGCACTCATACCAATAATTATAGTATCTGCGCTCTTTAGAAGACTAGTTCCAACAAGAGTTCCCATTGAATATTTACCAAAATTCAGCATCTCATTCACCGCCTCTTTTGAGGCCTTGGCAACATAGCTTAAACCATCCCATCTTTTATAAAAGACAAAAAGACTCGGTAAAAGATTTGAAATCAAAAAAACTACAAGAATCGTATCTATTCCTAAACTTAAATAGAGATAATTTACTCCAAGAAAAACAATAAAGGGAATCAGAGAAAAGAGTCTTATGTTAAGAACTCTATTAAAGTCTTGGCGTGCCTGAAAATAGGATACAGAGTTATTCCATGAAAGATTTAAAAGCGAAAGCAAAGGATACCAAGCTAAAAACAACTTATAACCTTTACCAATCTCTGCTCCTGTTAGGATAATAACAGCATAAGAGCCCCATAACAAAATGGTAGTTGCTGCTATGGCAAACATCCCTATCTTATAACTTGCTCCAAGATACTCCTCTCGTTTATCTCTGTCATCTGTAGAGGCAAATCTTATAAGAGCGTTACTGGTAAGTCCAAACCTGAGCATGTCTATAAATGTTGCCATTGTTATGAATAGTACCCAATGACCAAAACTCTCCTTGTCTAAACTTCTGGTTAAGAGCATAAAATTTACCAGCCCAATAAAGGCAGTTAAAAGACTCGTTGTAAGTGAGAGCATGTTCTTCTCCCTAACAATCCCTAATATTTTTCTAATCATGTATTCAAATGATTACTTTCCAATCTTTTTATCAGGAGCAAATCTACTCTTAGAGTAAAAACGAAGTCTTAGTGTGTCTTTTACCAGTCGCCTTATAAAGGTTCTGTTTCTTGGTAAATCTCCCAGTACGCTCTCCATCTCTTGAACCTCTACACCATTCAATACAACTAATGGTTCGCATTTTGGCCTCATGTCCCTTATCTCCTTAAGAGCATTAATATCTGCTGTATCCCACGATCTGTTTGCTCTTAAAATAAGTAGAAGTAGGTCGGCATTCCTTATAAAAAATACCGGAAAAAGATTTGGTATTATCGATGGGACCTCTACAAAAACAAAATCGAAATAACTTCTTGGAAACTGCGCCACTGTATCGTTGAAGTCTTCAAGTTTTGAAAAATTTTGAATCTTACCCCCCTTCTCATATTTTACAGAGTGATACCCTTTAGGTGCTACATCGTCATAAGTGATAAGCAGAACCTTATATCCGTACTCAGCCATCCTTTCGGGGAGTTGGGCAGCAAGAGAGCTTTTACCCTCTCCCTCGTAATGGCTATACAGAAGTGTTGTGTACGGTTCGTTTTTATCAACTCTGTCTGAATAGCCAAGAAGTAGCTTTCTGGCAACAATATCTATCCCTTTTGAGTATATAAAATGAATATTCGTGGTTCTTCTTCCCGAAGCCATATTGGGTAGAGGGGCTGCAAGTTTTAGTCCCGTCATCCTCTCTGCCCTCAAAGGGCTTTTAATAGTGCTGTCTAAAAACTCCATGGCCACAATACTAAATGCCGGAATAAAAAAGCCCATAAACATGGCAATCAATAGCAGATACTTTCTTTTTCCGGGTTGTGGTCCTAAAGGGAATAGGGGCGGCTCTATTACTTTGAGGTTTGAGTTAAGCTCCTTATTTTGTTGTTTTAGCTTGGCAAGTCCCAGACTGTTTAAGAGCGAGAGGTACTCATTTTCTGAGACACTTATCTTTCTCTCAAGACTCTTCATGGTTGCCCCCATAGGAGCATAAATGGTATAGAGTTCATCAAACTCCTTAAGTCTCTGATCTCCAACCACCAGCTTAGCTTTTGTACTCTCAAGCAACATCACTTGATTAAGCCAGTCCTGAATTAGCTTAGAGGTTGGAATACCCTCTGTAGAGTAATCCAGCTCGTATTGCTCTTGAACTTTACCTCTCAGCTCCTCCTGGGCTTTGGCCAGCTCCAAGTTTAAATCGGCAAGCTCTTTCACCCTCTTATCGTCTGCAACCTCATTGCTGTGAAGTTGGGTGTTGATCATAGAGATTTTCAAGCTAATATCTGCAATCTTTTTGCGCAAATCCAGTATATCTTGACTATTGAGTCTTGTCCTTGCCTTTGGGGTCATTTTGGACTCTAAAACTTTAACTACAGAGTAAGCCGAGGCATAATCCATTCTAACTCTGCTATACTCCAAAGAGAAGTTTTCTCGCTCAGAGGCAATGTGTTTTGTCTGCTCTTGGTAGTTGATGATATTGCTCTCCTGGTTGAATCTTAACAACTCACTTTCTGCGTTTTTTAGTTTTTCTGTAGCTTCGTTAAGTTGGCTTTCGAAGTATTGTGTCACTACACCAGACTGATTGATCTCAAGATCGGTATAGGTGTTAATAAACAGATTATTGAGAATCTTTAGAGATTGGAAGCATATCCCAGGATCGTCGGAAGTAAAAACCACCTCAATCATATCGCTGGATTCAACCCTCTTGACCTTTATATTAGATCTTATCTTTTTTGAAGAGTAGTGTGGATGTTCGTAATTAATAAGTCCATAGATAAAGTTGTTGAAATCTCTACCCATATATTCCACAAAATTTCTGTATGTCTGGTTGAAGTTATCTTTAACAACCAAGCTCTTTACCTCTTCAGGAACAATCTCCATTAGCCTCTGATACGAGTCGTTGGATATCTCCTCCTTCACCGGCCTCTCTAAGAGCATGTGTCTGGTAAAGAGGATAAGGCCTATATCCTGAGCTGTATTTCTAGAAGAGATAATTGCCATAAGGTTATCAAATGCGGCTTTTGAGCCATAGAAGTCAACTCTTGCCTCCTCAAGTGACGAAAGTGAAGAGCCGGTTGTAAAGCCGGTATACACTTTTGTACTGGAAATGTATGTTCTACTTTGATTTTCTGTAAGAAAATATACAGCTGCCACCGTTATTATAGGGATAACAATCAGTAGTGCTGCATGACGCCATAAAAGCCTTATAAAGTAGATAATGTTCATAATTATTGTGGTTTTAGCTCCAGTTGCATCCCAACCACTTCTTGAAGAAGTTGAAATGCTGTTATAAACTCAATTTTATTCTCTTCTAAATTTAGCTTAGATGTTGTTAGCATCTCATTCAACCTAGAGTACTCCGATATTGGAATATTTCCGTTAAGGAAATCCTGTTCGGCCCTCAACATTTGTGCTTCATATGTAGCTACATGTTCAAATCTAATTCTAAGAGACCTGTGAGATTTAATAAGATTGTTATACTGTACAATCACTAACTGTCTAAGCTCATTAAGTGTTCTTTCGTGTAAGTGTTTTGATTTTTCAACCTCTTGCCTGCTCATTTTAACTCCTGATTTGTCTACAAGAGACATAATTGGAATTTTTACAAAAAGGCCTACATTATAACGAGTTTCGCTGTTAAAATTGTTCATATTCTGGCCAAAATAGCTACTGAATACTACATTGTCCAAAAGGCCATATCTTACACCACCCTCAAATCCCAAGTATCTCATCCAATCTCTTTTTTCACTTTTAACTTTTAAGTTGCTGATTATAATATCGGCATCGTAGAATTTAAGCATTGGTGAGTTCATCTCAGCGGAGTCTAGAAGAACTCTTAATGGGGGTAATAGTTTAGTTATATCGGGGTATTGGGCAACAGCATCCGATAGCTGAGAATAGTCCTGGGCTCTAACGCTCGAGAAAAGAGATATCAAACACAGCGTTATAATAAGTCTTTTTACCATTTTATTGTTTTTCAAGATCAAATCTGCTCTGCTAATTGTTAATGATTGCTTTTATAGGTTTATAAAGGGCTCTTTTCAGTGAGATAAAAAAGGGAAAAAGAAGTACAAAAAGGTTCTTGGTTTTTAAGCTTCTAAGTAGCCCTTTTGTAATAATAAACCTTAATACAACGGCTCGTTCGCTAAGTTTAAGTGAACCGGCCTGATATGAGACTCCGTTAATTATATTATTTATCAATTTATCTATTACCCTGTTTAGTCTGTGCTCCCCCGTCACTCTGCTCCTATCCAGCTCCTCAATTATTGTAAAGTATGAAATTACTCTCTTCATTGAGAACTTTGTAGTCATAGTTGAATTTGGCCTTAATCTCCTTCTAAAAAAATCCTCAGGTATATAGCCAACCCTTTTGGCAAAAAAGTATATTTGAGAGAAAAATAGCTCATCTTCATTTATGATTCCCGGATAAAAATCGATCCCATTTTCTATTACAAGGTCTCGCTTAACAAAATGTATCCATGGTGGTACCCTAAAAAGATCTTTAGACAACAGATAATCTATAATCTCTACCCCATCATACACCCCCGATCCTACATGCCCTTTTTTACAATAGTCGAACCCCTCAGCCCTAAAGTTCTTGTCTTCACTAAACGAAACAGCGTCGAAAATTAATATATCCAGATTACTCTCCAGTGCTCTTTTATAGCATCTCTCTAATGCACAACTCTCTAAGATATCGTCACTATCCATAAAGTAGAGGTAGTCACCTTTTGCCATCTTCAGTCCAAGTGAGCGCGCAATGGCCGAACCTTCGTTTTTTTTGTTTATAAGTGTAATCCTGTTATCTCTATTACTCACCTCGTTGAGAATAGTTTCGCTTCCGTCTGTAGAGCCATCGTTGATAATTATAACCTCCAGCTCTCTAAATGTTTGAGATAAGATTGAATTTACCGCCTCCTCTACATATGAGACAGTATTAAAGACAGGCATTATGACGCTTACCTTGGGGTTAATCATTCTTAGAGAGTTTATGTAAAAGTAGTTAAAATTATTCAACTCCAAATAGCTAAATAGGCATCATTAATTCTTGTTTTTAGTATATAATGGCTATATTTGCTTACATTATGTAATTACAGTTCCCCAAATGTCATTAAAAATAGCATACTGCCTGCCGTCTCTGTTTTCATTTGGAGGGATGGAAAAGGTGCTCACATTAAAAGCCAACTACTTTGCAGATGTGCTTGGTTATGAGGTTACAATAATTTTAACCGATGGCAAGGGTTTAAAACCTGCTTTCCCGCTTTCTCCAAAAATAAGGGTTATAAATCTGGATATCAACTATAACAAAATCTGGCATTACAAATTTATCCCCAGACTATTTGTATACTCTTTCAAACAGTACATTTTCAGAAAGAGACTCTCTGTTGTTTTAGATGAGATCAAACCTCAGATAACCATCTCTATGCTTAGGAGGGAGATTAATTTTATTACAAGAATTAACGACGGAAGCAAAAAAATTGGGGAGCTTCATTTTAACAAAGATAACTACAGAGACTTTAACACAAGCGGTAAAAGGAGCGGATTAAAGGGGTTAATGGCCAGGCTGTGGATGAGGCAGCTTCTCTCCAACCTAAGGCGAATAGACAGATTTGTAGTCTTGAGCAAAGAGGATCGTGATAAATGGACAGAGCTTGAACATGTAGATGTTATCTACAACCCCATCTCGGTTTTTCCCCAAAAGGTATCGGATTGCTCCTCAAAACTAGTGATTGCTGCCGGTAGATATGTAAGGCAAAAGGGTTTCGATATGCTCTTAGATAGTTGGAAATTAGTAAGCAATCGCCACCCCGACTGGTCGTTGGCAATATATGGAGATGGGCTAACAAAGGAGTTTGAGAAGAGGGTGATAAGGAACGGCATAAGGGATAGCGTAACCCTTAACGGCCCCGTTTTAAATCTCAACGATAAATTTGCCGAGGCATCTATTTTTGCTTTCAGCTCAAGGTTCGAGGGGTTTGGAATGGTGGTTACAGAGGCCATGTCGTGCGGGATTCCTCCTGTTGCCTTTGCCTGCCCTTGCGGCCCTAAAGATATAATTACAGATGGTGTTAATGGTTTGCTGGTTGAGCCAGAAAATGTGAAAGAGCTTGCAGATAAAATCTGTTATCTAATAGAGAATGAAGATGAGAGGAGGGAGATGGGAAGACGTGCAAGAGAGAGGGCTTCTGACTTTAAAATTGAGATAATTGCAAAACAGTGGGACAATCTTTTTAGAGAGGTGTTAGAGGAAAACTGTTGTAGTTAAATAGTAATTTTAGTTACACTTTTTTTTATTGTTAGACATTAATTTTTAAGGCATTGTAGCAGTTATTTCATGCATTTTGCTATATTTGTTTATTAATTATCGGTATACATGTGTGTACTATGGCCATAAAGATTGTTTATTGTCTTCCTTCACTGCATTTAGTGGGGGGAATGGAGAAGGTTCTTACAATAAAGGCCAACTACTTTGCCGAAAAGCTGGGGTACGATGTTACAATCGTTCTCACCGACGGTAAAGATAAGCCACCATTTTTCAAGTTGTCAGATAAGATAAAAGTGATAAATCTAGATCTTAACTACGAAGATATAAGAAAATATCCCTTTATTCTACGGTTTTTCCCCTACTCAATTAAGCAGCTGCTATTTCGAAAAAGGTTAACAGAGTTGCTAATGAGCATAAGACCCCATATAACAATCTCGATGCTCAGGAGAGAGATTAATTTTTTAACAAAAATTAAGGATGGCAGCATTAAGATTGGGGAGATGCAGTTCAATAAAACTAATTACAGAGATTTAAATACAAAGGGGGAGTCGTTCGGGTTTAAGGCACTTTTAGCTAAACTTTGGATGAATCAGTTGATTCACTATTTAAAAAAGGTCGATAAATTTGTTGTTCTGAGCAGAGAAGATTTTGAAAAGTGGAGTGAGCTGGATAATGTTACGGTTATCTACAATCCTATAGAGAAGCTCCCAGACAGATATTCGGAATGTGATAAGAAAAATATTATTGCAGCGGGCAGATTTGTAAACCAGAAGGGGTTCGATCTTTTACTGGACAGTTGGGCAATAGTGAGTGCAAAGCACCCAGATTGGCACCTCTCTATATATGGCAGCGGAAACAAAACCCCTTATCTTAAACAGATTACCTCAAACGGAATTGAGAATAGCTGCACTCTTCACGATGCTCTTCACGATCTTACCGATGTTATGTGCGAAAGCTCAATTTTTGCATTCAGTTCGCGTTTCGAGGGTTTTGCTCTTGTACTCACTGAGGCAATGTCTTGCGGCCTTCCACCGGTTGCATTCTCTTGCCCCTGTGGTCCAAAAGACCTCATTACAGATAACGTTGACGGAGTGCTGGTTACCCCTGAAAATGTAGCTGAATTTGCAGATAAATTGTGTTATCTGATAGAAAATGAGGATTTAAGAAAGGCCATGGGTAAGAGAGCCCGAGAGAGGGCTAGAGGTTTTACTTTTGACGAAATATCCAAGGAGTGGGTTTCGTTGTTTGAAACTCTTCTGGAGGGTAGGCCTCAAGAGAACTGATCTCCGGTGCCGAACACACTATCCAGAACCCTTTTCATCTGAACCTTCCAACTAAGGTTACCCTCTATGCTTCTCCTAATATCTATTGGGCAGAAATCTCTCGATTCAAAGAACTCTATCAAACTTCTTATATCTATCGGCGAATCATTAGCTGGTACTTTAAGAATATACTCCATATTTTCAAAATCGTCATCGATTTCTGAGTATGCAAAAGGGATTCCCCTAGCGGCATACTCTCTGTTTTTAAGGGTTTTAATATAAGTGATCCCTGTTCTATGTCTTGCCAGACTAGCTATCGCAAAGTGTGCCGAGTCGAAAATCTCGTCGAGCTCTTTACCGTACATATTGTTATGAAAATGCACATATTGCTCCAATTCCTCATTTTTCACAAGCTCAATCAATGCATCTCTGTCGGGTTTGCAACCCTCTCCCACTATATAAAAGTGAACCTCGGGGGTATTTTTTACAATGTGTCTATTTGAATAGTAGTGTTTTAACCCGGCTATAACCCTATCGTAGCCATGCCAGAAGTGAACCTCTGCAACTGCTATCATAAGAAATTTGCTGCCATTGTAATTAGTTCTCTCCCTTAGTCTAACGCTTTTAAAGTCTATCGCATTTGAGATGTTTATGCACTTGACTCCATCTATTGTTTGTAGAGATGTGAATGTAACTATTCCATCTATTCTGCCCTTTAAAAATCTTCTGAAAACCCTGTTCAACAAAAAGATGGGCTGATACCTTATGTGCTCACTCTTTGTTTCTATGTCGTAAGGATATGTAGGATACTCAATCACAATCTTAACTCCTCTTTTATGCAGTCGTGTAAAAAGCATCAAAAGAGATGGGTTTGTATTATAAAAGCTCCTAACATAGAGAAAAGCTATCTGATTTTTGTATATGTACCTCTCCAGATTTGAGAATAAAAACCACTTCCCAAACTTTGCCCAAATACCTCTTCCAAAATCATCGATTACAACATTGTCGCACAATCTGGTTTGAGCTCCACTCTCACTAAAAGACATGTGGCAAATTGACATCTCTAATCCACACTCCCTTAATGCGTCTATCTGATAAGAAATTTTCTTACTTATCCCGCTAAACTCATTAAGGTTAAAAAAGTGTAAATATAGTCCTCTCATAGCTCTTTCTGCTCTTTATCTGGCCTCCCCTCTGAATCTCCCGTAAAAAAGAAGTATCTCCACACCCCAATAATCGACTCTAAAACCCTTCTAAAAAAAGCTTTTAGAATATGTCCATCGGCCCCTAACGATTTTGTGCAGGTAACTGCTCTTGTTCTGTTTCCTCGTTTGAATTTTATCTTTCCATGAGGCATAAGATCGTAAGCCATACCACCATCTTCTCCTCTTGTTAGATGGACTCTGTATCCTCCAACCTCTCTTGCCAGTGGAACCGAGTGGCCAAAGACCGCTCCCCTTACACACCAAACAGGATTTTTAAAAGAGAGGAAAAAGAGGTGAACATCTCTAAGTCTCTCATATATACTCATCCAGAATCTAGGGTAATTTTTATCGGGGACATAACTGTATGAGGCCGAAACAGCAACTACTCCCGGTTTTTCCAACTCTTTAATCATCTCGTTTACATAGGTATTGGGGTAGATTGTGTCTGAGTCGATACAAAGAATATATCTCCCTTTTGCCTCATCTAATCCACGTTGTCTGGCATTGCCCGGGCCCATTTTCAACTCTTTAAAAAACGGCAACCCAACCATCTCATAAACAGCAGCCGTTGAGTCACAAGAGTTATTATCAATCCCAATTATCTCTACCGGGTAGTTAGTCAAGGATTCGCTAAGCGACCATATACACGATAGTAGACGACTCTCTTCGTTATATGCAATAATTGCAATTGTTGCCAAAGGTTGAGAACTCTGTATCTTTGCAAGATTGGATTTAATTTTCTCGATTATCTCTATCGGGGCCTCGCCCGGTGGTTTTTCAAAAACCTGAAGATATTTTCTGTACCAGCACATTATTATTGTTGGGAGGGATATATCTCCCACAACAAATTTACCATTTTTCTACATTTTTAAAATATTTATATTTGTAAAAAAAACAATGGTTTATACCACTCTCACAGACAGAATAGGAAATAACCTCTTTCAGATTGCTGCAGGAGCTTCTCTGGCACATAATAACAATACAAATTATGTTGCCTGTATCTCCAACTTTAGAGTTCCCGAAGGGATATCTTTAGCAGAGTATTTAGAGCAGTATAGAGAGAATATCTTAAGGAGTGTAGAGTTTATGAATGGTATTCCTGAGGATTCGGTTGAGTATATTCAGCCGGGCTTTGAGTATTCAGTTATTGAATATTTTCCAAAAATAAGATTGAGCGGATACTATCAGAGCGAAAAGTTTTTTAACAAAGAGTATGTAAGAAATCTCTTTTCCATAGACCCCAAAAGTAAGAGCTATATAGAGAGCAGATACGGCTTTCTGTTTGAAGATGAGATTATATCAATCAATGTGAGGAGGGGGGATTACCTCAGTAGGCCTCTAAGACAACCAATATGTGAGATGCCATATTTTAGAAGGGCTATCGATTACTTTGGAAGAGAAAAGCGTTATTTAATCATAAGCGACGATATTGATTGGTGTAAACGAAAGTTCAAAGGTTCAAATTTCTTCTTCATAGACGATGAGCCGCCGGTAATTGATCTCTATTTGCAAACTTACTGTACTCACAACATTATAAGTAACTCTACATTCAGTTGGTGGGGAGCGTGGTTAAATCCAAACCCTAACAAGATAGTTATTGCCCCAAAAAAGTGGTTTGGAGTACAGATGACTAAGTATTTTAACACCAAGGATCTCATACCCGATGAGTGGGTTAGGTTAAAAAATCCCAGAACATTGGGACTGAAGCTTAAGATTTTTTATAACTGGTCTATAGATATCTCTAAGCGTGCTTACTGGAGGGTGAGAAAATTGATATTACCATTGCTCTGATACCAATCAGTCTCTCTAGCATAATAATAGAGTAGCCCACCAATGCTATCACTATAAAAGATGCTGCAATATAGCCGTAGAGACCCTCAATAAATCTTAATGCAAGATATTCCAGCAACATTAATGTTGAGCTGATAAATATTATATTCCTAAGTGTCTTATTTATGGAGAATGAGTAGAGCTTTCCTGTTACAATATTAACTACAATAAAGTAGACAATATGCATTAAGAGATACATTAAAGCCAAACCTTTGAGTCCTCCAAAGTAGTATCCTATCGAACTGAATATAAGAATACTTGCATTCATATACACCCCCTCCATCAAGAAAAACACCTTTTTGTGGCCTTTGGCAAAAGATATTGCCCCAATAGAGTAGGATGCTGCTTTAAAAAGCATTCCAAACGCAAGTAATCTAACAAAATCTACTATAGGAAGAAACTCTTTAGATAATAAAACCCTTACTACTAAGGGAGATAAGATTGCCAACAGAGCAAGCACAGGGGCAGCAATCAGCATTGTAATTACCCCTTGTTGATTAGTTATCTCACGAACTTTTTTATTATCATGGCTAACAGCAGAGAGTCTTGGATAGTAGTCAACTGCCATAGCTGTAAAAACCAATCCTACAGACTGAGAGGTTATGCTCATCCCTGCCTGATACATTCCTAAATCAGAAACAGAGCCATTGGAGCTTATAAATGTATTGAGCAGATAGTGAACAACAGAGCCGATAGTGGTAGAGACCATCATAGTAACTCCCAGCTTAACCATGTCTACCCCACCTTTGTATGTCTGCTTAAATGAGATCTTTTCGGGCGAAGAGTTAATATTTCGTGTATATAACCAACTGAAAGCAAAGGTTACCAACGTAGAGAAGATTAGCGCCGGCACAATACCCTTTATTCCAAAAAAGAAGTAGAATGGTACAGATACAATTAGTGCAGAAACAGTTCCTGTTAGCGAATATAGGGCGTATTTTTTGAGGTTTCGGGTTCCTTGAAGCAGCGATGCATTCCCTGTTGACAGGGTGTTGAAAAAGACCATAAATCCCAATAGAGCAAAACCTGCCAAGAAATAGTTTTCGCCTGAAATACCGGCTACTCCATCTTTAAAAGTGTACGAACTTAGCAGAGGAGAGAGCATAACCATTGAAAGAAGTCCCAAAAGAGCTGTTGCCATTAACCACCTTCTGAATATCTTTACAGTTAAAGATAGTTTGGCATGGTCTCCACCTTCGTTTGCTTTTGCAATCTCCCTTACAGCACTAAAGTTTAGCCCCAATCCGGTGAAGTTGTTCATCATGGTTACAGAGGAGAAAAACAGACTGTTAACACCCATACCCGTTGCTCCTAGAAGAACGGCAATTATCTTTCCTCTAACCAGATTGAGAATAACTTGCAACACCTGCACTCCTCCAAAAAGAGATGTTGCCTTGAAAATACTTTTATATGCTGCCGAGTTTGACAAATTAACCTTTTTCTGTGTGGATAAACTTTTTAGTTGCCCCTCTTAACCTAAACATATTCAACACCATGAGAATAAAAATAATAGGTAATCGTTTAATAGCTTTTGAATTCTCTTTGGTAACAAGATAATCGGGTATAGCCATTGCAAAGGTAAACATTAGAGCTATAAAAAGTATCCACCACTTTATAGAGATCTCCCACTTGAGCAGAGTAGTGATTGCGGTGATAATCACAATCAATCCAATAAGAATTATTCGTGGAAAGAGTGCCCATTGAAACACTTTGTCTATGAAGTCTATATTGTTCTTTAAAATTGCCTTGGGCAGATCTTTCAACCCTGTAAAAAACGACCAATACTGAGCTGCCAGCCATCTTCTCCTTTGATTATAAAACGCCTGCTCCTTCTCTACCTTCTCGTCATACACCAAAACGTCGTCGAGAAAATCTATAAATACCCCCTCTTTGAGCAGAAGAATTTCCAACTCTTTATCTTCTCCCGCTGTTACCAATTTCCCGGAATTCTCTTTAAACCACTTGAATTCAAGGGCCATCCCCGATCCAATAAGGGCAGATGATAATCCAATATTAACATGCCCTCTTCTGAAGATTGAGTTATTTATCTCTTCACTGATTGCATCCAATACTGCCATCTCTGTATTTATGTTTTTTGCCACCCTATGTGCTTGTATTGCTTTAGAACCGGAGTGGTAAACGTCGTTCAGGTCAGAAATAAAGGTCTCATTTACCATGTTGTCGGCATCCAGAATGACAACCATATCGTAAGTTCCCTTTACATTCTCCATTGCATAGTGAAGTGCAAGCCCTTTTGAACTCTCTTCAGGATCTATCACAAAAAGAGTTATTGGAAGCTCCGAAAGAGCAATGTTGGTCTCATCCCTCATTTTGTCCGAAATCACGGCCACCTCTAATTTCTCGGCCGGGTAATCCTGGGCGAGGGCAGATTTTACAGAGTCCATAATTACCTTATCCTCCCGGTATGCAGGTATAAGCACCAAAAAACTGTGCTTTTTCCTGCTTTTTGGGTATCTGTTTTTCATCACCCTCATGGAAAAAAGGGCAAAAATAAAGAGGTATAAAACCGAAACGGCAATAAATACAAACAAAATATTATCTACCAGCAATAGAAGTTCTTCCATGATCAATATCTTTACCTGTTTTCCAATAATTTCTTTTTCTGCTCCTCCTCCAACTCCCTGTCGTACATTGGGCTAAGGAATATGAGAGTCATACAAACATAAATGATAATTGAGTTGGGAAATTGCCCAAAAATTTCGAGACTGTATGCAGCAACAGATACCCCAAAGAGAGCACACACCAATCCAGCAACAATTCCCCTTAACTCAGTGTCTTTTAAAACAAACATTACTAAAAATCCTCCATACGCCAATATGTAGAGAAGGATAAATATATAGAAAATCATCCCTACAATTCCCAGCTCAACCCAAAGCAGCACATACCATGAGTCGTGTGGGATTTTAGAGAGTACAGGATGGGGAACATAGAGTTCGGCATTTCCTCTTTTCATACCTATTCCCACACCAAGCGGACGTCCTGCCATATATGTTCTTAAGATTGCCTGGTTTTCAAGTCTAACACCAAGAGATGCATCGTCGGGGTTAAATGCCGACCTCATCCTTCTTATGTATATGTTGCCGTGTCCTATGTAGGTAAAGTTAAGAAACCAAAAACCTATACCCAGAAATAAAAATGTAATTACAATCGCTCTAACGTTTTTAGACAAAACAGTATATAGAGCCAATCCGGAAAAAGGGATAACCAGTGAGCCCCTGGTACCGGAGATTATCATTCCGTAGGCGCATGCCGCAGCCACAAAGAAGTAAAAGTATTTAATCTTTTCTGTTTTATAGTGAAATGCCGCAATAGCAAAAGCAACAGAAGAGAGGGCAATTCCCGAACCAAAATTCCCGGCATCTGTGAAAATTGAAAAGTATCTTATGCCGGTGTGAATAATATGCGTTCTTGCTCCTCCGGCAGCCAACCACCTCTGTTCAAAGGGGTCAAATCCAAATGTCTCTTGTATAAAAGCTTTAAGAACTGCAATCAGGCAGAATACCGCCCATAGATTCATTATCTGTTTGAGGTTCTTGTATTTTCTCATATACATTGCCCCAAGTGTTACAACCAGAAAAAAGTAGATTCCAATACCCCTTACGTTTATAAGCCATGCGATAGGGCTGGATAATCCCGGATTAAAGAACTGGAAGAGACAATATACCAACCAAGCAAAAGCAAGTCCTGTCAAAGGGTTTGCCGCATCTGCCAGCTTTACCTGGCTGTGCGACCTAAAGCTCTGCAGTACAAAAACAATAAGCACCAGTAAAAACACAACGTCCATTGCAATGCCTGGAGGATATGAGATATATCTTGTTGCTCCCGAAACAAAGTAGTTAATGGAGAAGAGCATCAGAAAAGAGAGATAGGGCTTATCCAATAATGTTAAAACCAAGAGGAAAGCCAAAGGAGCTACAGAAACCGCCAATCCTATTGTATAGCCGACTCTTAAAACAATTGCCGGAATAAGCCAAATAAGAAATATAAGCAGTGCAAATACAAAAGCTTTGTTAAGATTATCAAATATATATTCAATAATTTTCACAATCTTATTACTTAGATGTCAAGCCAAATTGAATAAACTTATAGACTGTTGTTCTAAGTTTTGTATAAGGTGGAAGCATACCCAGGAAGTTCTCCGATACATCCCTCTTGGTATTATTGAGGTATAGCTGAATAGGAACTGTTCCCGACTGCTCTTTTAATCTTTCGAATGCAATCTTGTCTATGTCTCTCCAAACCTTATCTGCTCTTACAACAACCAGGTTAAGAGAGGCCTCTCTTAACAGACCAACAGGTATAGCAGATTTTCTGAGTGATTGGTGTTCTACAAGAATTATATCTTCATTCTCGTAATCGTAAAGTTCGGAAAGGTTGTTAGAGAGGATAAACTCTCTGGTTCTATCGTCTAGATTATCATGCCACGATAGCACCCTCACTCTCAATCCTCTTTCAATCCAGTACTCACTAAGCATGTTGATAAGGTGGCTCTTTCCTGTTTGCTCTTCGGTGCTTATAAAGTTAATAATATCGGGGCGCTCTTTTGGATTTAGGTACGGAACTATTGAGTTTGCCAGATAATTAGTTGCAATTCTTTGATATTCATTGTTATATCCCCTGTATCGCAAGGTGTTCTTGCCTGGGAATGCACCTAAAACAGTAGATGGAATCATTCTCTCTGCTCTGTTCTTATCTCTAACTGTTCTGTCGAAGAATTCAAGAAGGATAAAGTATCCGAGTATTATAAGAATTGTTGCAAAAAATGTGATTGCCACTATCATCCTCCGGGCTGTTCTAATTGGGGATATTGGGAAGAGCGGCGGGTTTATGGGTTTAAATGTAGCGGCAGTCATCTGCAGATTCTTCTGCCGCATCAATGCTGTATTTAAACTTTGTAAAACCGACAAATATGAGTGTTCGGTGAACCCTATCTCTCTCTCCATTCTTGAGATTGTTGTTCCAATAGGAGAGAAGTAGACATACTGTTGGTCGAGACTCTTTTTAACCTCTTCCATTACTTTTAACTCTGCGGCAGATTTCTCCCTCTGAATAACCTCAGTTACCCACTCTCCCACATATGTAGATACCGCTATACCCTCTTTTGTGAATCTAAGCTCCCTGTCGGCCGAGGTGAACTTTTTGAGGTCCTCCTCTGCCACTTTGAGTTGTGACTTATAGTCTTCAATCACCGGAAGATAAGTAGAGAGCGAATCTCTGTGGAAGAGCTCCAGTCTTGCTATCTTATCACTTAAGTTAGATATTGTATTAATTTTATTAACAAAAAGCGCATTATTCTCAATCAACTTTGTCTGCTCCTTAATCTTCTCTTCGAGTTGGGTTACAAGCTCGCTGGAGCTTGTATACTTGAGTAGTACATCGTTATAAAGGAGTTCGTAGTCCCTTGCAAGTGCAGTAATCTGTTTTGTCTGCTCGGGATAGTTGATAACTTTCTTATCTATATAGTATTGTGTGAGCGAATCCTCAGACATCCTGAGTTTTCTGGCCAGATCTGCCAACACTCGTCTAAAGTACTCAATAACATTGTTGGTCTCGCCAAATCGGAGAAACTCATACTGTTTAACAAACTCCTCGGTGAGTAAAACCAGAGTGTTATAGGCCACTCCCGGATCGTTGGCTGAATAGTTAATCTCCAACATATCACTATTGAAAATCCTTCTTACCTCTATTCTGCTCAAGGCATTATAGCTGTAATAGGGATGGTACCAGTTAAACAAACCGTAAATAAAGTTTGTAGGAGATGCTTTTTCGTAGTTATATAGATTCTCAATTGTCTTCTGTTCTGAGCTCTTATCTATGAGTGCTCTAACCTCTTTGGGTGTAATCCTGTATACGTTTCTGTAGTTCTCTGCCCTAATGTAGTTGTTGTCGTTGATTGAGTCGCCATAAATCATATGCTGGACATAGAGCCGCATTGATACCTCGCGTAATGTTGCTTTGGATTTTATTATACTGATAATGTTATCCATTCCGTTGGTAACACTGTTCCAGTCAATTCTGGTAGCCCCCTCGGTACCCGATTCAATTGTAAAGCCCGAAGCAATTCCTGTATATATAGTTGTATTTACCTCGTAGATTCTCTCCAGATTTCTGGTTTGATATATAGCAATCAATGTTGTCAGCAGGGGTCCGAATATAAGCCAATACCTTATTCGGTACAACATCCGTAGAATCTGCGATAAAATTTCCATACAACTACCTGTTAATGATTTTTACTCCAGACATAACCTCCATCTTAAGTATGGCGCTATTTAGTTCCGATTTTACACGTTCCAACTGTAAAAATGCCTGAACCTGCTGGCCTTTTGCCACATTCAAACCCTGTGCTGTAGTAGTTCCCATAATATAATCTTTCTGGGCCACCTCAAACTGAGCATCTGCCAATGAATACATCTCAACGGCATATTTTAGGTTGTTTGCCATCTCTACTGCTTTAGCATAGAGCTCAATTATCCTCATTTTGTGCTCATCATACCAAAGTTCTCTCTCTTTGAGTGTCTCCTCTATCTTAAGTTGTTGCCTTCTTATTCTGTTTCTTCTGTCGAAAAGCTGATCTAAAGGAACTCTTATAACTGCCCCTACATTGTACCAAACCTGAGCACTTCCTGAGTACTGATAAACCATTGGATAGTCGAGACCAATATTTGTATGAGAGTTCATTGCCATAACGCCGTACTGGTAACTTGCATAAAAGCTCACATACTCCTGCCATTTTCTTCTTTCTGTCTTCAAAGTGAGCTGCTCTCCCTCCATCCTAAAATTATAGAATTCAACCTGAGAGCTGTTTCTTGCCCCCTCCAGAAGCTCCTCTAGGGGAGGCAGCTGTATGTTTAAAAGATTTTCTGTTGAGTAGCTCTCAGGAACAATTCCCTCTTGGGCTTGAACAGATGTGTTGGATAGAGTTAAAAGCAGAGACAGCAGCAAACATAAAAGTGGCCTGCAGCACCTTTCGACTATATAGTTTTGAGATCTATACATTCTCCTTTTGTATAAACGCAGTTAGTGTCTTAAAAATAATTTTAATATCCATCCAGAATGAGTAGTTCTTTGCGTAGTAAATATCCAACTGCTTTCTCTCTTCCGGCGATAATTTTCCCGAGTCTCCTCTCTTCTCTACCTGCCACAATCCGGTAAGTCCGCTAGGTCCCAGGAATCTGTCGATGTACTGATCGGAGGTAAGCATCTCCGCTTCGTAAAGCGGTAATGGCCTGTTACCTACAATAGACATATCTCCCTTAAGAACATTTATCAGCTGTGGAAGTTCATCTATACTATATTTTCTGATTATTTTACCAAATTTTGTAATTCTGGGATCGTTTTCATACTTGACAAAGGTGTTTTTCTGCTTTATGTTCTTGTCTCTGAGGAAAGCGCTTTCAGAGATCACCTCGTCGTCAGAAACAAAGCAGTTATCGCACACTCCCTCATCTGTCACAGGTATGGACACTTCGTCGTTATAATCGAAGTAGCTTTCAGGTTCTGTCTCTCTGTATTGATTCAGCTTCATAAACTCTTTCAGACGCGTGTCGGCATCTTTATACATTGAACGAAACTTTAGAAAATCAAATACAATATAGTTACTGCCCACCCTTTTTGATTTGTATATTATTGGACCCCTGCTCTCAAAAATAATGATTGCAGCAGTTAATAAAAGGAGTGGAGAGAGAATCAAGATAGCCGCCAGAGAGAAAAGGATATCGAACAACCTCTTCCATAATGGGCATTTATAAACCCCCAACTGTTGTTGATCTCTGGATGCCGAGATAATCAAATCCTGATTTCTGGCTATAAAATCTATTCCGTTACGTAACCTGGTTTCAGATACATTTGGAGTGGACGTGTCATTAATTCCTGCCTTTTGGTATTTGTAAACATCCTCCTTCTCTATGCTTTCGGCAACCAGAACAATGTAGGCGGTTTTGAATTTTGTTTTGAGATACTCAATTCTGGGAAGGTCTGTTTTGGTTGTATCTCTCTCGTACAATATAAGGAGCGGAAGTGTTGTATCTCTGGACAAAAGGATTCTTTCTGCTTCGGCATGGTCTGCGGCTACAAGAAGATCATTTTTAAGAAATGATTTGAAGTGGGTAATTGTGCCTTGGTCCTTACCTACGTATAATATTACAACTATCACGATATTATTTTTTTGAGTCTTACTTTGAGCTCCATAGGATTAAAGGGCTTAGAGATATAGTCATCGGCACCTCGTTCAAGAAGAGCTATTTTTTGTGAGGTACTGTCCTCACTGGAGAGAATTACAAATGGAATAAACCGGAATAGTTCGTTCTTTTTAACATAATCAAGGAACTCCACTCCGCTCATGTTTGGCATGTTTATGTCCGAAATTATAAGGTCGGGCAAATTTCCCTCCTGCAGCCAAGCAATTGCTCTTATTGGATCTTCAAAATAAACACAATCAAAAGTCTCTGAGATATAGACTTGTATAACTTTGGCAATTGTAGGCTTGTCATCAACTATCAACACTCTCTTTTTCACAGTAATCGCAGGTTAGTTAATAAATTAAATTTTACGTAAATATATAAAAAAGAAATGACTCAATAATATAACCATTAATTATTTTAAATAAATGTATAGCGAGCAGTGAAAAATTAAAAATAATTCGATTTATTTGTATAAAAATAAATGAATAGATTATGGGATTCAAAGCTGTAAATCTTTTCTTCAGAGTAGGATTGATAGGTGTAGCTCTGATACTTCTGGGAGTATCTGTATTGATTAATTTTACTTACAAATTAGAACCTCCTCAATTAATTTGGTTGCACTATATTACAGTAGGTGCGCCGTTTGTAGTTGTGGCGAATCTTACGCTTTTTCTAATGTGGATTTTCAAGCTAAAATTCCGGAGTATAATTCCCCTAATTTCCCTCATTCTGAATTTTGGTTTTTTTAGATTAATCGTTGGAACAAATTTGGGAAGAGAGGGGGAGATTAAGGGCGAAAAGATTGTTGCCTGCACATATAATGTGAACTATTTTAGTTATCAGAGAGAGATAAACGCCCCAAGCATTGCACGAATGATGAGCGAAAAGGGAGTTACCCTATTTGCTTTACAAGAGTTTGAACCAAATATGTACTATAACCTTAATGAGATAATAGGAGAGTTAGATTTTTTGCCATACAACACAATTAATATTCAAGAGGGTAACATTGGTATGGCAATTTTATCTAAATACCCCATTGTTCAAAGCCATAGAATTGGATTTGAGAACTCGAATAATGGAGCGTTATGGGCAGATATAATTATTAGCGGCGACACTGTTAGGGTTATAAACAACCACCTTCAAACCACCGGCTACTACTCCTCCTCCGGGCACGGTCTGGAGTATGTAATTAGAAAAATGGCAGAAAACTTCACTAAACGGGCTCACCAGGTAAGCGTTATAAGAGAGTTTATAGATAATACCCCTTATCCGGTTATTGTTATGGGAGATTTCAACGATACCCCAAAAAGCTACGCCTACTCCAAGATAAAGGGAGACGATCTCTATGACACTTTTCACAAAGCAAGACCTCAGCTTGGTGGAACATATCTTTGGACTTTCGGGCTTGTTAGAATAGATTTTATTATGCACAGCAAAGAGTTCAGAACCATCTCCTATAAGATGATCTCG
This sequence comes from uncultured Muribaculaceae bacterium, assembly GCA_964469965.1. Classification (GTDB taxonomy): domain Bacteria; phylum Bacteroidota; class Bacteroidia; order Bacteroidales; family UBA932; genus Bact-08. The sequence continues at coordinate 50,499 of CAYYAM010000004.1, forward strand.
TCTCCGCTAAGCGATCACAAGCCTATTTTTTCGGTGTTGGAATATCGAAACTGAATACCGACCCCTTACCCTCTTCAGATGTAAACCAAAGGGTGCCGCCATTCCTTTTAACAAACTCATTGCATAGCAACAACCCAAGACCGGAGCCCTCTTCGCTGCCTGTGCCAAAGCTTGTAAAGTGTGTGTCGGGCTTAAAGAGAAGCTTTTGCTTATCTTTATTTATCCCCGACCCATTGTCTTTCACGTCTATAACAACTCTACCCTCCTCTTCTGTAACATAGACATCAACCTCCGATTCATCGTAACTGAACTTGATAGCGTTGCTAAGAAGATTTCTAAGAGAGGTTTTAGTCATATCTATATCGAGTCTGGCTATCCTACTTGTTGATCCATGGAGGTTTATCTTAATGTTCTTAAGCTTAGCAACACCTCTTAAAACTTCAACAACTCCGGTAACAAGATTCATGATATCTACATCGTCTTGATATACTGTATTTAATCTTCCAGTCTGGCTCTTTGTCCATTTTAGAAGGTTGTCTAGTAGAGTGAAACTATCATCTGTTAACCTGTTGGCCATAATTAGCAGATCGTACATATCCGATTCAAGCTGCTCCTTTGGAATTCCGTTTATAAGAACCTCCATCACCATTCGTATAGATGCTATAGGCGATCTCAAGTCGTGAGCTATTACCGAATATAGCTTGTCTCTTCCAAGGATTGTCCGTTTAAGCTCCTCTGTTTGTCTGGAGATAGTTCTCTTGGCATCAATAAGTGAAACCTGATGGTTAATACGTGTGAGCAGCTCGTCTTTATTGAAAGGTTTTGATACATAGTCGGCTGCGCCCAGTTTAAACCCCTGTACAATATCTTCTGTTGAGTTAAGTGCGGAGAGGAAAATAATTGGAATTTCTGCTTTATCGGGCATCTCTTTTAACCTTCTGGCCACCTCATGTCCATCCATGATTGGCATCATTATATCTAAAAGAATAAGATCGGGGCTCTCTTTTATAATAATATCCAAGGCGTCCTTCCCATTGTACGCTGTTAAGGTCTTAAATCCGGCTTTAGATATAAGCAGCTTTAGAAGCAGTACGTTTGCATCAACATCGTCTACTATCAGAACTGTATAATCAGAATTATTGATTTCCATAATTTAACTTACAATTGTTTTGAAATAGTCTATGGTCTTAATAAGCCCTTCGTTTAATTGAATAACGGGCTTCCAATCAAGCAGATTCATTGCCTGAGAGATATCGGGTTGTCTCTGCTTAGGATCATCTTTTGGCAAATCCAAATATACAAATTCTGATTTTGATTTTGTAAGTTCTACCACTTTTTTTGCAAGCTCAATTATTTTGAACTCATTCGGGTTTCCAAGATTTACAGGTCCAATTACTGAGTCGTCTGTCTCCATCATTCTCATCATTCCCTCTACAAGATCGTCTACATATTGAAAACTGCGAGTCTGTTCCCCCTTGCCGTATAAAGTAATATTTTCTCCTCTAAGGGCTTGTACAATAAAGTTAGAGACAACCCTGCCATCGTTGGGGTGCATATTTGGCCCGTAGGTATTAAATATCCTTATAATCTTTATCTTAACACCATTCTGTCTGTGATAATCCATGAAAAGGGTCTCTGCACATCTCTTGCCTTCGTCGTAGCACGATCTGATTCCAATCGGGTTAACATTGCCCCAGTACCACTCCCCCTGGGGATGCACAGAGGGGTCTCCGTAAACTTCGCTGGTAGATGCCTGCAATATTTTTGCTTTGACTCTTTTTGCAAGTCCAAGCATATTAATTGCCCCCATTACCGAGGTCTTTATAGTTTTTATGGCGTTATACTGGTAGTGCACCGGAGAAGCCGGGCAGGCAAGATTATATATCTCATCTACCTCTGCATGGAATGGATTGATAACATCGTGTCTTACCAGCTCGAATCTTGGGTTACCAATCAGGTGCAATACATTCTCTTTAGATCCCGTAAAGAAATTATCGAGACATATTACATCGTTTCCTTCGTTTATTAGCCTTGTACATAGGTGGGAGCCGATAAATCCGGCCCCACCGGTAACCAGTATTCTTTTCATCTTAGTTGTTTTTTCCAATGGAAATACAAACAAATCCCTCCTCTTTCAATTCATTTGCATCGTATATATTACGGCCGTCAACCACTATATTTCCCTTCATTGTAAGTTTAATTTGAGACCAGTGAGGTAACCTAAACTGCTTCCACTCAGTCATAAGCGCTATAGCATCGGCATCTTTTACAGTAAAGTAAATGTTCTCGCAGTAGGTAACAGAGTCTCCCAATTTGTGTTTTGCCTCACTCATGGCAACAGGATCGAATACCTTAACCGTCGCTCCGGCTTGCAGTAGTTTTTCTATAACTACCAGCGAAGGTGCCTCTCTCATATCGTCTGTATCAGGTTTAAACGAGAGACCCCACATAGCAATGGTCTTGCCTTTAAGATTACCGCCAAACGCCGCACTTAGCTTATTGAACACAATCTCTTTCTGCATCTCATTCACCTCCTCAACAGCTTTAACAACAAACATCTCGCGTCCCATCTCCTTCCCGGTTTGGATTAATGCCTTTACATCTTTAGGGAAGCACGATCCGCCGTACCCGGCTCCGGCATAAAGGAAACTTGTTCCTATTCGCTTATCGCTGCCTATTCCTCTTCTTACGTTATCTACGTTTGCTCCTGTGAGCTCACAGAGAGCAGCTATTTCGTTCATAAAACTGATACGTGTCGCCAACATTGCATTTGCAGCATACTTGGTCATCTCTGCCGAAGGGACATCCATAAATATAATAGGGAACCCATTAAGAACAAATGGCTTATATAATTTTTCCATCAATCCTCTTGCTCTGTCGCTCTCAACTCCAACCACAACTCTGTCGGGCGACATAAAGTCTTTTATGGCTGCGCCCTCTTTGAGAAACTCGGGGTTAGATGCAACATCAAAGTCAATCTCTACACCTCTTTTGGTAAGTTCCTCTTTAATTGCTGCCTTTACCTTTGGAGCAGTTCCTACCGGTACGGTACTTTTTGTAACCAATAGAACATAATCCTTCATATTTCTACCAACTGTTCTGGCAACATCCAGCACATATTTGAGATCGGCACTCCCATCTTCGTCGGGGGGTGTTCCTACTGCGCTGAATACAACGGATACATTATCAAGCACCTCCTCAAGAGCTATTGCAAAAGAGAGCCTTCCCTCTGCTACATTCTTATCTACCAGCTCCTTTATTCCCGGCTCATAAATAGGCATAATGCCCTCCTTAAGGTTGCTTATCTTTTTCTTGTCTATGTCTACACATACGACATTAAGACCCATTTCGGCAAAACAGGCTCCTGTAACCAAGCCGACATATCCAGTACCAACTATTGCGATTTTCATAAGTTAAGATTTTAGTAGTAAACAAAGATATAAAAAAATAGAGTTTTAATAGTTAACTTTGGATTTATTGAAATAAGAGCTTTTGAATAAAATTAGAAAACAATTATTTTCCGTTGATGAACAATGAGATAGAGAGAAAATTTCTTATCAGAGGCCCCTATGAGGGGGAGGTAAAATCTGTAAGCAATATTGTGCAGGGCTATCTTAGTCTTGGGCCAAATTGCATAGTAAGAGTTAGGATATCAAATGATACAGGTTATATTACAATTAAGGGACCTTCGTCTAACCAAAACACAACACGTAGAGAGTGGGAGAAGGAGATTCCGGTTGCAGAGGCAGAGCAGCTTTTAGATTTTTGTACGGGTAGTCTGGTTGAAAAGGTTAGATATTGCATAGAGTATAGCAAAAAAGTAATTGAAGTGGATGTTTTCAAAGGTAAAAACGAGGGGTTATGTGTAGCAGAAATTGAGCTAGTCTCTCCCGACGAATCCTTCGAAAAGCCCATATGGATTGGAGAAGAGGTTACAAGTGACAGACGCTACTCTAATGCATATTTATCTTTACACCCATACTGTGAATGGTAGTTACAAATTTTAAATCGGTTTTATGATTAATCTTCAGGCAAAAATTCATGATAGATTCTCGATAGAGTTTAAAGTGGGGTTCAATGCTAATAGAGAGGAGAGAGAGAATAAGTTTACAATGAACACCTGGATTTTTATTCCCTACAGTTTAGATATAAACCACTCAACCTACTCCAAAAATCTGTTTTATAGAGATTTGCGATGCAATACAAGGCTGATAACGCCTGTTTATCAACTTGGTGAGATAGTGGGTGGCAGAGCACTTCCCATAACTTTGCTTGAAAACTCTTTTAAAAGAGTTGCCGACGATTCTGTTAAGGAGAACATTGGAGATCTGGAGTACAACATAAAGATGTTTGCGGCAATTTTTAAAAGTTCGGTTAGAGACCAGGTTTTCTATATTATTAATCCGCACGTATTGGAGGGGAGAGAGGAGCTATGCAAAAATTTTATATCAGATATAGATTCGGTACTCGAAAGGTATCGTATGCTCTATAAAATAATCGGTATACATACAATACCTCGTGAGTGTTTTAACTACTACCTTTTTGGAGATGAGTTCATGAGCAATGTGGTTCATAAACATGTATTCAGACTAATGAAGTTTTTGAAATCAAATGAGCCGCTAATATATAAAGAGTGTAAGGAGAGATTCACAAACTTGATTCAAAAAGAGGTAGAGCATAGGGCAAAAAGAGGATTTCCAGTAGTAGAAAAAAATAGTCCCGTAAAAAACCGAGATCTTGTATACAGAACCGGTGCTCTTAAAAAATACATAGAGAGCGAACTTTTTTTGAACACCAAAACAAAAAAAGATGGGATTCTGATTGAGCAGATATATCTGAGTCTTGCTGCCGGGATATCTATGATTTTTGCAACAGCTATAGCGTTCTCATTTCAGCTCAAATACGGAAATTTCACCATGCCCCTCTTTGTGGCTTTGGTAATTAGTTATATGCTCAAAGACAGAATTAAAGAGCTTACCAGATACTATTTTGCTCACAAATTGAAAGAGAAATATTTCGACCACAAAACATCTATAAGTATCAATGAACATAATATAGGGTTGGCAAAGGAGGGTTTCGATTTTATTACAGAGAAGATGGTGCCGGCAGAGGTGTTGAGGATACGGGCACGAACTCCTCTCCTTGAAGCAGACAACAGATACTCCGAAGAGAAAATAATATTGTACAGAAAGCTGGTAGAGCTTGATATGAACGAACTGGACTCGAGTTCGGAATATTTTATATCGGGGATTAATGAAATCTTAAGGTTTAACCTCACTGCATATTTGCAAAAGATGGACGACCCTGCAGTTCCTCTGTATATTATATCTAACGACAGCGACTATGAAGAGATCATGGGCACTAAGGTTTACTACCTAAACTTTATTATACAACTAAAATCGGGCGAAGGTGAACAATTTAAAAGATACCGCATCGTTTTTAACAGATGCGGTATCAAAGAGATAGAAAATTTATCTCCTTAGTGATGCAATCTCCTTTACGGCCTCAATAGCAGCATCTACCTCATCTACAGTTGTAAATGCCCCGATGCTCATTCTAACTGTTCCGTGAATATCAAAGGTTCCTATCTTTTGGTGTACTAGGGGAGCGCACTGAAGTCCTGTTCTTACTGCAATATTGTAATCTACATCTAACATGGTACCAACGTCTCCTGCTTCAAAACCCTCAATGTTAAATGAGAGTACCGGGTTTTTATTCTCTCTTCCATTAGCGCAATATGTAATAACACCTTCTATAGACTTAAGTCCATTACACAACTTTTCCCACAAATCCATCTCCCTTTTATGAATATTCTCCATACCCTCCTTCATAACCCAATTGACTCCGGCATATAGACCTGCAACGCCAAGAAGGTTAAGGGTTCCATATTCAAGACGATAGGGGTACTCTTCCAGATGGGCACGATAGGCCGATCTTACTCCGGTGCCCCCTGCTCTGGTGTGTTTAATAGTTACACCCTCTCTAACATACGATCCACCTATGCCTGTTGGCCCCATAAGGCACTTATGCCCGGTAAAGCAGTAAACATCTATGTTCTGCTGCTGCATATCTACGTGTGCGGCTCCTGCTCCCTGACTTCCGTCTACTATAAAAAGCACGCCTGCTTCACGGCATATTTTGCCAATCTCCTCCAACGGTTGAATAGTACCCAATACATTTGAGCAGTGAGTGATTATTACAAACCTTGTATTTGGTCTTATGGACTCTTTAATATCGTTCGGGTTTACATAACCATCCATATTAAATGGTACATATGTTACCTCAATGGCTCCGCTCTGCTCATGAACATACAGTGGTCTTAATACACTATTGTGTTCTAGCATTGTTGTTACAACGTGGTCTCCCTTCTCTATGAGACCATTGATAATCAAATTCAGAGAGTCTGTAGCATTGTAGCTGAATGTAAGTCTGTTATGATCCCCTCCTCCATTGAATAGTTTTGTAAGCAATTTTCTTGTGCTGTTAACAACCTCCTCTGTCTCTAAAGCAGCATCGAACCCCGAACGTCCCGGGCTCACCCCTTTATTTCTGTAAAAGCTGTTCATGTAGTCGTACACAACCTCCGGCTTTGGGAAGCTTGTGGCGGAGTTATCAAGATAGATAAGTTTTGACATCTTTTTTATGTTTAAGTTTTTTTCTCTAAGAGTATAGCATCGGCAACTATTTCGGCAACTGTCTTTATAGTTACACCCAGTTTATATGTGTGGTTTAACTGTTGCAGTTGATCTACACAGTTATGGCAAGGGGTTATCACCACCTTTGCACCGGTATCGGAAATTTGTTTGGCTTTTAATTCGCCGATTTTTATCCTTCTTTCGTTGAATTCGCTCATTGCAAGCATCCCTCCGCCACCTCCACAACAAAAATTGTCCTCTCCGTATGGGGTCATCTCGGTAATATTGCAAACAGCGCTATTCACTACAAATCTAATCTGTTTAAAAAGCCCTCCCCCCCTTACAAGGTTACAGGGATCGTGAATAGTGTGTTTTAAATTGTTAAGTGAGCTGTCAAGTTTAATCCTTCCGCTTTTGATATAGTGGGCCATAAGTTCTACAGCCGTTATCATATCAAAGTCGTATTTTCTCTTTAGGTAGTTTGGTCCTTCCCATCTGTTTGCTCTGGATCCATGCCCACACTCTCCCAAAACAAGCATTTTACCTTTAAGATTGTGTATCTCTTGGTAAAGATACCCGGCTATGGTAGATGCTTGCTCTCTATTACCGTTGAAGAAACCGTAATTGGTTACATCGTAGTATTTCGACGATATAGTCCAACTCTCCCCTGCTGCATAGAAGATTTTGGCAATAGCACTTATAGATAGTGGAAAGAACTTTGGCTCTCTTGGATTTAAAGTATAAAACACCCTCTTATCTGTTTCGTCTATGGGAATTCTTGCATTTGGGTCTCCAATTTCATCTACAAGCTCCTCCTCCATCCATTTCAATGTGTCTACAAACTCATCTACCGGGATTGCCATATTGTTACCGGTCTCCAGCGCTGCGTCAACAGTAGATTGAAGTGTAGCCGGAGCCAACCCCAGCTCTGCTAGCATCTCCCTGCCTTTTCTTACAACATATGGTATATCTACACCTATCGAGCAGTGCTTGACACATCTTCCACACATTGTACAAGAACCAAAGAGTAGATCTATCATCTTAGACGTTGTCTCTTGGTTAAGATCCCGTGCTCCAAAAATTTTAGGAGCTAATTTCCCGGGTATAGTGTAGTATCTCCTATAGATCGATGTTACCAAATCTACCTTCGCTGCCGGAATAAAATCGGCTCTTTTAAATGCTTTATAAAACATACAGCTATCTGCGCATAGCCCACACCTTACACAAGAGTTGAGGTGTGTCATCAATTTACCGTCACCCTTTGGGTTGAGTATTTCAACCGAGGATCTTCTCTGCTTATCCATTTCTTTAGTCTTCATCTTTTAATTCTCCATTTGACGGCCACACTCCTCTCCTTCCATAGTAGAACCCAAGGTGCAATCTGGCAAAGAAAAAGTATAGGGCATGCTTTGTCTTTCCAAACGGCAACCATAAAAAGAACAGTGCAGAGCAGATAAAATAGTATCTCTCCTCAACTAGCTCTGTAAGGTTGAGAGCCGTAAAACATACAAACAGAACGGTAATTACATTTGAGATATAGTCATCTGCACAAGATAGAAATCTCAACTCTCCATTTATCACTCTTTTAAAAAGGATAGAGAGACCCATCACTGCTCCAAAAGTAATAGTTGAGATTAAAACGATATCAAACCATAGGGGGAGTGTACCTATTACCTCTTTGCTGTATAGGCAGACAAAAAATACCGGGATAGATATGAAAATTGCAATATGAAAAATCATCCCTGCCAGGTAGGTAGGCATATGAAGATAGGCCGACTCCTTAGCAAATGGAGACATTGCCTTTGTATATGAGTATATTACACCATCGGCAACACTTCCGGCCTTTTGAGAAAGGTCTTTTGGAAGGCCTAATTTTAACAATTTAAGTAATCTGTACAAAAATACAGTTACACATAACACAGCTGTTATAATAGCTGCTAATCTGTACCATTCCATAGGTAATACTATACACAACCATCTGGTTTAGGCAAACCTGCCACTCTGCATGCCCCTCTTGCCGGTCCTAAAGGGAAGAGTTCATAAATTTCTCTCAGCTTGAGCCCGGTCTCTTGACAAATCTTTCTGATCATTGGAGCATTTCCCGTCTGTTCAAAATTCTCCCTGATAATATTAACGATTGCCCAGTGCTTTTCGTTCAACTCCTCAATTCCGTCGGATTTTGCAATCAGCTCTGCCACCTCTCTGTTCCAGATTTGAGGATCGGATAGAAATCCGTCTCCATCTACATCGAATACCCTTCCTTCAATTTCAAGTTTTGCCATTTTAGTTAAAATAGATTAAGTTTATAAAGTTTTTTGAACCGAACGAAGTTATAAAAAATTATTAAAACCTTCCAAAAACTTTATCCTGTCTAATTTGTTTTACCATATAACGAACAATTTAAAATATAAAACTCAAAATTATGACCGATCTAGAAATTGCCCGTAATGTAAAAATGAGGCCAATAGGAGAGATTGCAGGTATTCTTGGGATAGATCCCGAAGACCTTGAACTTTATGGAAAATTTAAGGCCAAACTCCCCCTTAAGTATATAAATCGCAATAAGTTTGGCAAACTTATTCTTGTCTCTGCCATCTCTCCAACACCTGCAGGAGAGGGAAAAACCACAGTATCTATAGGTCTATCACAAGCATTGAACAGAATAGGAAAGAGATCTGTTGTGGTATTAAGGGAGCCCTCATTAGGGCCTGTATTTGGAATCAAAGGCGGTGCTACGGGGGGTGGTTACTCCCAAGTCTTACCAATGGAAGATATCAACCTTCATTTTACCGGCGATTTTGCAGCAATAGAAAAAGCTCATAACCTTCTCTCAGCTCTTATAGACAATAATATACAAAGCAAAACCCGTTCATTAAATCTGGATCCTCGCACAATTTCATGGAAAAGGGTTATGGATATGAACGATAGATCGCTCCGATCTATTGTAGTGGGATTAGGTGGAACGGCTCATGGAATACCTAGAGAGACCGGGTTTGACATAACAGCAGCGTCGGAGGTGATGGCCATCTTGTGTCTCTCAAAAGACATGGAGGATTTAAAAAACAGGTTGGGTAATATTTTTATTGGTTATACATTTGAAAAGAGACCGGTTTATGCCAGAGATTTAAAAGCTAACGGAGCTATGGCGGCGCTTCTCAAAGACGCAATTAAACCCAATCTTGTTCAAACAGTAGAGGGTACTCCTGCCATAATACATGGTGGCCCTTTTGCAAATATTGCTCAAGGAACCAACTCAGTTATAGCAACTCAAACGGCTCTTTCACTCACAGATTACACAGTTACCGAAGCCGGGTTCGGTTTCGATCTGGGGGCAGAGAAGTTCCTGGATATAAAGTGCCGCTCTGCAAAGTTATCGCCTAATGCTGCGGTTTTGGTTGCAACGGTAAGAGCTCTTAAATATCACGGTGGACAATCTTTAAAGGAGATTAAGAGTCCGGGTGTGGAGTATCTTAAAAAGGGAGTTGCAAATCTTGAGAAGCATGTAGAGAATATTAAGCTCTTTAGTCTTGCTCCTGTTGTTGCAATTAACAAGTTTGCCACAGACACAAAAGAGGAGCTAGATTTTATTGTTGAGTTCTGCAAGTCTAAAGGAATTCCGGTATCTGTTGTAGATGTTTGGGGCAAAGGTGGAGCGGGAGCTGAGGAGCTTGCGCACATGGTAACCGAGGCGGCTCAACACTGCTGTCCAAACTTCTCTCCATTATATCCGTTAAGCGATTCGGTAGAGAAAAAGATAGAGACTATTGCCAAGAAGATATATGGAGCCGAGGCCGTAGACTATACCTCTAAAGCAAAAGCCAACCTAACCAAGATTGCCAATCTTGGGCTGGACGGGCTGGCTATATGTATGGCAAAAACTCAAAAGTCTCTATCTGACAACCCCGATCTTTTAGGAAGACCTAAAGATTTTGTAATTACTGTGAGAGAGATTGAGATAGCTGCAGGAGCAGGATTCCTTATTCCTATTACAGGTGAAATTATGAGAATGCCCGGACTACCGGAAGAGCCATCTTCTGAGAGGATTGATATAGATAATGAGGGACATATAAGCGGACTATTCTAGAATTACGGCTATCCGTTTCTGGAGTACAGCTCGCTCTCAATCTGCGAAAATGATACTCCGGAAAACTCCAATAGAACCAGAAGGTGGTATATGAGATCGGCGCTCTCATATACCACTCTCTCTTTATCACCTTTTATAACTTCAATGATTGTTTCCGATGCCTCCTCTCCAAGTTTTTTGCAAATCTTTTCTGCCCCACCTTTAAAAAGTGAAGTTGTATAGGAGCCCTCGGGCATCTCAATATGTCTCTCACTTATAATCTGGGAGAGTCTATTGATAAATCCCTCGCTTTTATGGCTTTTAAAACAACTTACATCTCCTGTATGACATACGGGTCCGTAGGGATCTACCCTAACAAGAAGTGTGTCTTTATCACAATCTTCGCTGATTGAGCATATTTTAAGATAATTACCACTGCTCTCTCCCTTAACCCACAATCTCTCTCTTGATCTGCTGTAGAATGTGGCGAACCCCGTAGCGTTGCTCCGGAGGTAGGCCTCTCTGTTCATATATGCCAACATAAGCACCTTTAGTGTTTTGTTGTCCTGTACTATTGCAGGTACCAACTGAGTTTCGTCTTTAAAAATCATCTCTAACTACTATATTACTGTCTCTTAAGTATTTTTTTAAACTAACTATCTCTATCTCTCCAAAGTGGAACACCGATGCAGCAAGGGCAGCATCTGCACCTCCCTTGGTAAAAACCTCGTAAAAGTGCCCCTCAGTACCCGCTCCTCCCGATGCAATTACTGGTATAGGAACGGTTTTGGTTAGTTGAGATATTGCATCACAGGCAAATCCCATTTTTGTTCCGTCATGATCCATAGATGTGAATAGAATCTCTCCCGCACCTCTTCTCCACAGCTCGGTTGCCCAGCTAAACAACTCTAGATCTGTCTCAACTCTTCCACCGTTAATTGTTACTATCCACTTTTTATCTATAATCTTAGCATCGATGGCTGCTACCACAAACTGTGATCCATACTTAGTTGCAATTTCACTTATTAGCTCCGGGGTCCTCACTGCTGCGCTGTTTATTGTAATTTTATCTGCTCCCGAATCCAGCAACCTTGCAGCATCTGATACCCCCTTTACACCCCCTCCTACAGTAAATGGAATATTAACCTCTTTGGCAACATTTTTCACAAGCTTTAAGAAACTCCCTCTACCCTCAATAGTGGCACTGATATCTAAATAGACCAGTTCGTCGGCACCTTGTTGACTATATCTTTTTCCCATCTCCACCGGATTGCCGCTAATTTTTAGCTCTTTAAAATTTACACCTTTTACTGTAGAGCCGTTTAAAACATCTAAGCAGGGGATTATTCGTTTTGTGACCATCTAATTACCTCCTCAATTTTTATTACCCCCTCGTAGAAGGCCTTTCCTATAATTGCCCCTGCACAGCCAACCTCTTTAAGAGCTTCTAAGTTGTTGATTGAAGATACCCCACCGCTTGCAAAAAGAGATTTACTGCTGTATTTTAAACACAATCTTTTATATAGATCAATCGATGCCCCCGAAAGGGTACCGTCTTTGTCTATGTCTGTACATATAACATTGGTTATTCCAAAATTATCTATACTATCAATAACAGCATCTATAGATTTGTTTGTCTTGTTCTTCCATCCATTTATATAAACCTTATCTGCATTAACGTCTATGCCGGCTATAACTCTATCTGCTCCAGCTACTCCTAAGATGTTCTCTACCTCTTTAGGGTTAGTAAGCAGAAGACTGCCTAATATAATTTTTGCAGCTCCGCTCTCAAGAGCAATCTTGGCACTCTCTGCGCTTTTTACCCCTCCTCCAAACTGAATCTTAAGGTTTGTATGCTTTGCTATCTTATAAAGGGTGGGGATATTTAGCGGTTCCCAAGATTTAGCACCGTCAAGATCTACGATATGGATAGATTCAAATCCTTTTTCTTCAAATATTTGCGCAGCAACCAAAGGGTCGTTGAAGTAGTTTTTTTTGGTGCCGTAATCACCCTTGGTGAGTCTGACACATTTTCCACAAATTATATCTATTGCGGGTATCAATTTAAATATCATGTTTTTACATTAAAATTTACACTCTAGAAACTGTGATAGGAATCTCTCTCCTGTAGTTCCGCTCTTCTCGGGGTGGAATTGAGTTCCAATAAAATTACTCTCCATCAGAACAGATGAAAAGGGCTCTCCATGAACTGTTACTCCTACAGTACTGTGGTTTATCTCGGGGGAGAATGAGTGAACAAAGTAGTACCACTCACATCTCTTAGGAGTTACATATTCAACAATATTCCAACCCATGTGTGGCGTTTTAAGGTTGTCCAAAATATTATAAGTGAGTTTTTTAACTCTATTCTTGAAGATTCCCAGACACTCAACGGCTCCCTCATCGCTGTAAGAGCACAATATTTGCATCCCCACACATATCCCAAGTACAGGAACTGTGAGATCTTTAATACAAGAGGCAAGCTCTCTTTGATTTACCTCTCTCATCACTTGCGATGCTTCACCTACACCCGGAAGTATTACATGAGTAGCCCTAGATATCTCCTGGGGGTTAGAGGTATAGATTACATCGGCACCCAATCTTGCAAGCGAGTTAGATAAAGAGAATATATTTCCGCTACCATAGTCAATAATTGCAACCATATTTAATTATCTCCTCTCTTTTTATAAAACACCTTTAGTGCTTGGCACCTCGTAAACACCAATATCATTAGAAAAAGCAATTCTCAGGGCTCTCCCTACAGATTTGAATATACACTCTGCTATATGATGATTGTTCTCACCCTCAGCTCTGATATGAAGAGCAATCTGGGCGTTAATCGCTAATGAGTAAAAAAAATGCTCCAACATCTCTGCAGGAAACTCTCCCATCTTCTCTGCCGAAAGTTTAACATCCCATTTTAAATATCCTCGTCGGCAGATATCCAGTACAACCTCTGCAATTGATTCGTCCATAGGCAAAACAAATCCATACCTGTTAAAACCCTTCAGCTTTGAAATGTGTTTTTTTAGCGCCTCTCCATATACTATTGCTACATCTTCAATAGTGTGGTGAGCATCTATGTACAAATCTCCTTTTACATCAATTTCGGCAGCTAATCCTGAGTGAAACGACAGCAGGTTAAGCATGTGATCGAAAAATCCAATTCCTGTAAAAATCTGAGGGTTTAGTATATCGGACTTGAATAATTTAAGAGAGATTCCGGTCTCATTAGTAACTCTTACAACTGTGCTTACACAGTTGATTTCTGGTATTGTCTCATTGCTGAGTACTGATAGTAGTAAATTGTTCTCCTGCGGCTTCCCCACCGTAATTCTTAAGCAGTTGCTACACCCCTGCTCTTTGCCTCTGTCTCTTACGATAATTGAGTTTTTTTGTAGTTTTTCAAATATCGCTTTAGAATCCCTAAACTTAACAAGTAAAAAGTTAGTGTCACTCCTGAAAACTCTTAAAACAGAGGGTATTTTCAATAAGCTTCGGGCCAATCTCTCTCTCTCATTTATAATTATATCAACCTCATAGCAGAAACTTTCATTGAGTGATTTAAGAGCTAAATCTTGGCTCATAGAGTTTACATTATAAGGGTACTTCACCCTCTCCAAAATATCTACAATCTCTTTGCGGGCATAGGCAAAACCTAATCTTATTCCTGCCATCCCTCTAGATTTTGACATGGTCCTTAAAACAACCAGGTTGGATAAATTTTTTATCTGTGGAATCAACCCCGTGTCGCCGGAAAAATCGATATAGGCCTCATCCACTACTACTACACCCCTAAAATTCTGAGCTAATTTTATTATCTGCCCTTTGTTAAAAAGATTTCCGGTGGGATTATTTGGAGAGCAGATAAAAATAAGAGAGGTGTTAGAGTCGCAAATTTCTAATAGGTTAGTAGATGAAAAATCAAAATCTTCACTCAGTTTCAGCTCTCTGTATTCAACATTATTGATTGCCGAAAGAACTTTATACATACCGTATGTTGGAGAAACCGATGCTATGTTATTAATCCCCGGCTCACAAAACACCCTTATTAACAGATCTATTGCCTCGTCACTTCCATTAGAGATAAATACATTATCAGATTGGATATCCCCTAAATACTCTACACTGCCAAGAGACCATCTTCTAGATGCTGCCTCTTTTAATCTTCTGTTTACAGTAAGTGGGTATCTGTTGTATCCGGTGTTGAATGGCAACTCGTTTGCATCTAATAACACTTGTGAATGTTCTTGCGCACTCTCTCTTGCCGCCCTATAGGAGACAAGGTTCTTAATGTTCTCTCTTACAAAATTCAAATATGTCATAATAATCAATTATTTATTACCGGTTACTCTGATTGCTGCAGCACAACCGTGCGCATATAAGCCCTCTGCCTCTGCCATAGAAATAATCATTGGTGCTAAAGCAGTCATGGCCTCTTTTGTAACTCGTTGAATAGATATGCTCTTTCTAAAACAATCTACAGTAATCCCTCCCGAGAATCGCCCCCATCGCCCCGTAGGTAAGGTGTGATTCGTTCCGCTAATGTAATCGCCGCAACTTTCGGGAGTGTAGTGTCCCAGAAACACACTCCCTGCTGTTGTAACTTTTTCGCATAACTGCTCTGCCTCACTAACAGCTAGAATAAGGTGTTCCGGAGAGTATAGCTCAGAGAACTCCAATGCTCTCTCTAGAGAATCAAAAACAATTGCTCTGCTATTAGCAAGAGATTTGATTGCAATCTCTGCTCTAGGTATACCATTTGCAATTCTATTGAGCTCTTTCACTACTTTTGTTGCGATTTGAATGTTATCTGTAAGGAGCATTACTTGAGAATCAACCCCATGTTCTGCCTGAGAAACAAGATCCCAAGCCACAAATTCAGGAATACAACTTTGGTCTGCAATAACCATGAGTTCAGATGGTCCTGCCAGCATATCTATACCTACATCTCTTACTACCATAGATTTAGCCATAGTCACATAGCTGTTTCCCGGTCCAAATATCTTATCTACCCGCTTTATACTCTCTGTTCCAAAAGCCATGGCGCCTATAGCTTGAACTCCCCCAACAGATATTATTTCTTTAATCCCACATCTATTGGCTACATAAACGATTGCGGGGTGTGGAAGACCATTTTTTGATGGTGGAGTAAAAAGTATAATCTCTTCACAACCTGCTATTTTGGCCGGTATCGCAAGCATCATTACTGTAGAGAGAAGAGGAGCTGTACCTCCCGGAATATATATTCCAACTCTTTTAATTGGCTTGTATCTTAATTGACAATAAACCCCTTTGAATGTCTCTTTTTCTATATCTTTAGATATCTGTTCTAAATGAAAACTTTCAATGTTATTTATTGCTGTTTCTATTCCTATTTTAAGCTCCGAATTCAAACTCTCTTTACAAAAATCTATGTAAGATTCACTTAGGTAAAGACTCTCAAGAGAGACCCCATCTAGCCGTAATGTTAAATCATAAAGTGCCTTGTCTCCATTAGTTTTGACATTATCAAGTATTTCAGCTACATCTAATCTAATGTCACTGTAGTTGCCCTCTGCTCTTAATGTGAGCAAAGGCCACATCTCTTTTTTAGGATTAACTATTGTCGTCATCTTAAATCTGTTTGTTTTATGGCAATATTTTATCTAGAGAGAGAACAAGAATACCTTCGGCTCCAATAGATTTCAATTTCTCTAACTTAGGCCACAGTTCCCTCTCCTGAGCAACAACGTGCATTGAGCACCAGCCCTTTTGAGCAAGCGGAAGAACGGTTGGGCTTCTCATTCCCGGAATAATGAGAGCTGCCTCTTCAACTTTGTCTTCGGGAAGATTGATTAGAAGGTACTTCATGCCGCGGCTTCTCTCTACTGCTTCAAATCGGGATATTAACTGATTTATAAATTCGGTTTTATTTGAGTCGAGGCCTCTGCAAGAGATCATCACAGCTTCTGAGTCGAATACTTTCTCAACCTCTTTCAATCCATTTGTTATAAGTGTTCCTCCCGAACTGACTATATCAAAAATAGCATCGGCCATACCAACAGATGGAGCAACCTCTACAGAGCCAGCAATTTGGATTATTGTAGCTTCAATTGAGTTCTCATTGAAAAAAAATTGCAGAATAGAGGGGTAAGATGTAGCTACCCTCTTTCCGTTAAAAAAATCGAGTCCGCTGTATATAGCAGATTTTGGTACTGCCAAAGATATCCTGCACTTTCCAAATCCGGGCCTATGGACAATATCTACCTCTGCTCCTCTCTCAACAACCTCGTTTAATCCAACAATTCCAACATCGGCAACTCCCGACCACACAGCTCCAGGGATATCGTCATCTCTCAGGTAAAGAACCTCAAGTGGAAAATCGGCACATTTAGATAATAACCTTCTCTTTCCCTCTTCAATGTTCAACCCTGCCTCCTTTAGCAGAAGTACGCTCTCGTCATTTAATCGGCCCTTGGCCTGAATAGCAATTCTTATCATGTTTGTATAGTTAATAAATAAAAAAAGGGCTTACCTGTCCGGTAAGCCCTCTGCTGTATATTAAATCTCTTTAACTCATATATGCATACAGTTCAACTGGCCCGCCGGTGTGCAACAGGGTATGATGATGGTGAACCGAATGTATGTTTGAGTAATTTCTCATTCTTCTCTTTATGGTTGCCAAATATAGACTCTTTTAATTGAAAATTCCAAAAATAAATTTAATAAAATTTTAATAGACGTGAATACTCCCCTGTGCAGCAGGAAGATAATTTACGCCAATCCAGGTTATCATTAGAAATAAAAAGCATAGAGGTAACAGCCAAAGTGCATACTTATTGTTGTATTTGAACGCCCTCGCATGGATGTATAAAATATAAGCTGCTGCAGTTATAAATGCCCAAACCTCCTTTGGATCCCATGTCCAGTAGTCACCCCAGGCCTCTTTTGCCCAAATTGCGCCCATCAGCATTCCCATTAGTAGAAATCCCAACCCTATGCTAACAAGGTTGTCTATCAAAGGTAGAAGTCTGTATCCCCTTTTCTTAAGCTCAAAAAGGGAGATTACTGCTGCTATAGTTGCTGCTCCAAGCATTGCATAGGAGAGAATGTATACAGTTACGTGAGGTACAAACCAAACACTTTGTAGTGCCGGCATAAGATTGGTAAAGTGAATTTCGGGCTTTAAAATATTTATAAATATAAAAACTCCCGATACAAGCACGCTATATGCAACTATCCACTTATAACCCCAATGCAGATAGGTGGCAAGACCCACTGCCGTAATAAAAAGAGAGTACCACAACCTTGTCTCTCCCATTGTTCTAAGAGGCGGATGACCTTGAAACATCCATAACCCTGCAATAAATGAGGAAAAAAGCAGTAGTCCGGCAACTATGGCAATTACGGCAGGTACTCTGCTCTTTAGTGTATACAGTAAGATTGTCCCCAATATCCATATTACCAAAGATGTTCCTCCAAAGTAGATGAAGAGATCCCAACTCATAATTTGCCTCCTTTCCAGAATAGTGTAAGTGCTCCTGCCATCATACAAATAATACCAAAGTATGCTATATAAAGCCAGGGATCATAAACCAACTCAAATACCGACCACTGTGAATCTCTTCCCATATGGCTGTCGTATGAGTGTTGATAGATCTTCCATGGGCCCATTGTCATTGGATGGTTTACTAAAATCTCTCCTTCGCGAATATCTCCATCCTCTGTATAAACCTCAACTTTTGATATAAATCTTTGAGGTTCGGGAAAAGTCATAGCTATACACAGTTTATCATTAATATTTAATGTCTTGTGGTGTTGAAAATAGCTCCCACAAGTGACCCAACCCTCTATTTTGGGGTTTTCATTCGCTCCTGCAACAGACACATATGCTTTGGGTGCAAGGCGCGGATGAATCTCAAATGAGTCTACAGATATCTTTATCTCTTGGTAACTCCATTTTGTTCCCACTTTAGACTCCATAAAGTGAGGTTTATCTAAAGGCAAGGCCTCGCCTGTTGCTCTGTCTACAAGAGCAAGCTTTGGTGGATACTCTTCCAATATGAAATCCGATAAAGATACAGCAATTGGTAACTCTTTAACAACCCCCTTCTCACCTCCCGACCTCTCTCCTCTCCACTCAACCTCTCCTTCGTTTACCCTCATAAAGTACCTGGATTTGTCTGCCGATCCAAACCCGGCTGCAAGTAGAAGTACAAGCAGGCCTATATGGTTTAAAAGAAATGAGATATCTCTGACTTTAACGGTTTTTAATCTTTTAATTATA
This sequence comes from uncultured Muribaculaceae bacterium, assembly GCA_964469965.1. Taxonomy (GTDB): domain Bacteria; phylum Bacteroidota; class Bacteroidia; order Bacteroidales; family UBA932; genus Bact-08. Next base: position 69,466 of record CAYYAM010000004.1, read on the forward strand.
ACCGCTGTTAAGTTAATGATTGTTAGAAGATACAGGAGTGCAAACGGCCAGGAAATCTTTACCATATTCCCGGGAACAAGACCCATCCACAGAGATGCAATCACAAAAATTGAAATTAAGATCACAGATAGTGATCCCGAAGATAGACGTGCCAATACGGCTCTTCCCGATAGTGAGATTACAAGCACTATAGAAGAGAAGAGAATAATATTAACAGGGAATGCAAGTATTCTCTTATCGTATCCACCTATAAAAAATTGCAGGGCAATGCCTGCAATTAATACGGCAGAGGTAACCAACAGCTCCTCTACAACAATCTTTTGTTTTCTCTCGCCTTTGCCAGCCATTCCGGAACAGTTGTTTTCATAAAGTTATCCTTATCTCTGGTGAGTTTATCCATATCCAGACCAATATATTTCTGCGCCTTCTGTTTTGTTGAGATATCTGGTACAGGGATTGCCTCTTTTACTCCAAGCTCGTTTAAAACTCTCTGTATTTCTAACTGAGCTTGATAGCTTTTGTCCAGACTGTGTGATAGTATTCGTTGTGTCTCTACCGGAGCATGGAACGACGCTCCGTGTGAGGCAACTGCAAAATCCCATCTCCACTGTGCAGCTCTTAGAAGCTTAAGAACCTTCTCCATCTGCTTGTCGTTAGCCCCTTTATCCCAAGCAAACTTTGCACCTACATGTGCTTTTACCAATTCGGTCTCTACCCTGTTTCTGGTTTCGAGTATCTTATCTTGGTACTCATAAACATAGGCCAACAGATTCTCTTTACTGTCACGGTGGCATGTCTGACAAGTCCTGTCTATGTATTGCAGTGGCGAAGTTAGATGGTGATCGCTATACTTTATTGCCCCTTCAGATTTGTATGGCATATGACAGTCGGCACAAGAGAGGCCTCTTTTTGCATGAGGGCCCATAACAAACAGCTCATAATCGGGGTGCTGAGCTTTAAGCATCGGGGCCTTGCTAAGTGTATGAGTCCAGTCAGAGAAGCCAATCTCATCGTAGTACGCCTCCATCTCCTCTACCGACATACCTTTATCCCATGGAAAAGTTAGATATTTGCCATCTCCTTTAAAATAATACTCAACGTGGCACTGTGCACAAGCCAACGACCTTCTGTCTTGTATTGTTGATTTGTCTATATCTTTGCCTTGTCTCTGAAACGCCTCCGTGAGAGCAGGTCCGGATATGCTTATATTCATATTATCGGGGTTATGGCAATCTGCGCATCCAATAGGATTCACAACCTCGCTTCCGTAGTGAGACCACTTTGCTGCATAGAAGTTCTCTATGCCTACCTCTGCCATCATTCTCGGCACATCGGGGCTTTTACATGCCCAGCATGTAGATGGCTGCATATTTAGATCTTCAGTAATGGGGGCGCCGGTCCTTAATGTTTTTACAACATCTTCTACAGCATAGTAGTGTCCGCGAGGAGCAGAGTAATCTCTGGAGAATGCGTAGCCGGCCCATAATACAACCATTTGAGGCCTCTCCTCCAGAATGTCGTGTACGTTACTCCCGTTATGCTTACTTTGAAAGTTCATATCCGCGGTCTTTTTCCATGTCTCATACTCTCTTGGATAGTTCTCGCCCCAAATTTGACTTCTAGACTCAATTCCTGTTATTTGAACACGTTTATTGTTGAAAAGAGTGGCTATCTCGGCCCTCCTCTCGGTAACCGAAGCAGCAAGAAGCCCCAAAAGAAACACCACCACAATAGTGCCGGCAAAAAGGGTCCACATTAGGATAACCCTGTGTTTTTCAAAAAATTGTTTGAGTTTCATAAGAGTTTAAGTTTTATTTCTTCATCATTTTCTTAAGCCATGAAGGTACCGGAGATTCCGGAAGCGGCACAATGGCATTAGGACTCATTGCAAGATTCGAGATTCTTCCATGTGGAACCTCTCTGTGACAATCCCAACAGGCTCTTGCCTCTCCGCTCTCAACTTGAGAGTATTTGACCATACCTGTTTTAACAAACTCGGTATTGAGCTGTGTGTGGCATCTGATACAATTTTCCATAATAGCCGAATAGCTTTCTGGCCTAGGTCTTATAACCTGAGGTTCGGCTCTCATTGTAAAAACGGCAGCATGATAGAGCCCGTCTTTTGCTTTAAAGGCATATCCTCTAACAAAGTTATCCTGTGGCACATGACAGTCGTTACATGTGGTCCATGGCTGGTGAGAGCTCTTTTGCCACGACTGGTAGTATGGTGCCATTATGTGGCAATTAACGCATGCCGAAGGATCGTCGGTAAGGTAAGATGCCATTCTGGACATATAAACCAGGTACAAAAAGAGACCCACCACTATACCCAAGAGTATAACAGTAGGTACTATCAGTTGCCGGGGAAAAGAGTTTTCCATAGGCTTTAATTTTAGGTCTGTAACAAATATATAGTTTTAATTTCTCAATTGCAATAGAATTAGAGTGAAACTATAATTATTAGTAACCTGGCCTGTGCTCAAGCTCAATTGCAGTCATCTCTACGGCCATCCACTCCGGCATTGGCTCACCTTTTAGGTAGTGGTTGAAAAACTGCATCATTCTTATCTGGAAATCTATTTTATTACTTAGCTTCTGCGGCCAATGAACCTCTCCGGTATAGTTAAGCATCCAAACCGGCTTCCTAAGTCTTTTTAGTGCAACGAAAAATTCAATCCCTTGGTACCAGGGTACGTGGCCATCATTATCGTTATGCATAATAAGAATTGGCGTTGTTACCTTATCCATAGTATAAATAGGAGAGTTCTCTATATATCTTAACGGCGACTCCCACGGTGTCTTTCCAATCCTGCTCTGCTGATGTTCGTACTGGAAAGATCTGTTAAGACCTGTACCCCACCTTATTCCACCATAAGCACTCAACATATTCACCACAGGGGCACCCGATTCGATTGCTGCAAAGAGATTTGTTCTTGTTGCAAGGTAGGCAGTCTGGTACCCTCCCCAGCTGTGTCCCTGCGCCCCTATTTTTGCAGGATCTGCTATACCCATATTTATAATTGCAGATATTCCGGGCATTATAGAGTTAAAAGCACTCTCTCCGGGATACCCCTCTTTATATACAATGTCGGGATTAAACACAACATATCCGTTACTGGTATACATGTGGTAATCTATAGTAGAACGATGAGGTTCGGGGGTTCTGTATGAGTGGAGTGTTGAAGAGTTCTTCTCATAGAAATTTACAATCATGGGGTATCTTTTTGTTTGATCGTAATTTTCAGGAAGATAAAGCACACCCTCCAGCTCTACTCCGTCGTACGATGTCCATTTTATTAATCTGGCTGTTCCCCAATTAAAATTACGTTGCTGTGGATTTACTTCGGTAATTCTTCTGCTGCTTTTAAAGTTATCCGAGGTAAAATGAATATCAGGAAACTCTGTAAAGCTCTCTCTTGTATATATGTAACTTTTAGACTCTTTAGCTTTGATTGGAGTTCCCAACATAAAGTTACCCGAAATTAATACTGTTGGTAATTTTAAGCCCGGCTCATAAGCCATATAGTATCCGTAACCTTTTGTTATATTATCAAACCCGCTGAAAAGCATAGCTCCGGAGATGTCAATGCTGTCTGACTGTTCAGCTGAAATATATCTGTAAGTGATCTTTTTCTCTCTTCCATTGATTGTTAGGTTGATTGGCGCATAAATCCCTTTAGGATCAACTCTCCATAGATCGTATCTGTCATAAATTAAGATATACTCATCGTCTCTGCTCCATCCTGCTATCGAATAAGATGATGGCCAGTCGGGCACATCATTCTCCTCGTCGTAGGCCGCTATGGTTGCCGGTGTAGTGATTTTGGTTACAGTAGAATTTGCAATGCTGCAGGTATACCAAGAGCTGTCGGCTGAATTATACCAATAGGCATATTTTCCTTTAGGGGACACTCTTACAGAGCCGGTTACACCCGTTGCTACTGAGTTGAGTCTTTCTAGGTATGTATCGGCTATGTAGACATCATATCTGCCTCTTCCCTCCCACATAGAGGATACTCTGTACGGCTCATCAGATGTTAAAACTACTCTAGAGGAGTTCCCGTTTTCAACCAATCTGGCCTCGTTTAAGGTGTTATTTGTAAGTCTGTATGACGATTGTTTCTCTATATTATATACCTCTAAGAAGCTCCTCTCTGTGTCTCTTTTTTTATCTACAATCTGCTGGGTAAACTGCTTTGCCTCATTCCAGTGCCATATATGTACATTAGGGTAGTCCTCTCTTTTAATTGATGTGTCTCGGGTTATTGGAGGAGGATTCACTCCATAGTAGATTTTTGAACCGTCGGGAGAGATTATAAGCTCTCGTTTATTCGACACATTATTGCCAATTTTTTCTATACTGTGGCCCTCTCTCCACATCATCAAATCTGTGTCATCTAAAAATAGAGCTATATTTGAACACTTACTGAGAGCTAAAGAGGAGAGTTTTTTGCTTTTGGTTATTATTGTGTCTATGTTGTTATTTTTAAGAGAATAAAGTGTAATAGATTCTTTAAATTTTAGCAATAATCTATTGTTAATTTCAGATGCTTTAAAATCTTCTATTTTAGTCTCTAGAAACTTTTTATCTCCACTAATAGTTTCAACTACCAAAGTGGAGTCTCTTTTTATGTAAAGCAGATAATCTTCCCAACCCGATGGGTTATGTACAGCTCTTACGCCTTCAATAACTCTGCTCTTTTTGTTTAACGCATTGTAGATATGCAATCTTGATTTTTTTCCCTCACCCGACATAAAAAGAGCTACTCCCCTCTCTTTGGTGAATCTTACACCACTTGCCGAGTCGCAAGAGAATAGTTCATCTCCTCTATTGTTGAAAATTTTTACAGTAGATGCACCTCTCCAGGGCTCTATTTTAACGGCAACAAGAGATCCGTCGGGAGAGATTGCGCTCTCGGTAACCCTTCTCCATTTAACTACATCGTCTATAGAAAGCGGCTTCTTAAGCGTTTGTGAATGTAGTGCGGCAACAGTGAGTGCCATTAAAAAAGTGGTTAGAATAACTCTTCTCATCTTATAAGTTTTAATAATCATTTTTTGCAATTAAAGGAGCTAAAAAACCGAAATACCCAAATCTGTTGTAAACCTCTCCAAAGTGGCAATCCCTCTGTATGAGTTGCCATTTTTATTCAGTTCGGGACTCCAAACTGCAATAGAGAGTTTTCCTGGTATTATTGCAACAATTCCACCACCTACACCACTTTTCCCCGGCAATCCCACTCTGTAGGCAAAATCCCCCGATTCGTTATACAGGCCGCAAGTCAACATAAGAGCATTCAATCTCTTAGCACTCCTTGGTCCTGTAATTTTTTGCCCGTTTGCCGGATTTACCCCTTTATTTGCTAAAAACAGAAAAGAGCGGGCCAGATCGGCAGTTGTCATACTAATGCTGCATTGATGGCAGTAAATATTAATTATGGTCTCAATATCGTTTTTAATATTGCCAAAGCTCTTAATAAAGTTTGCCAGTGCAATGTTTCTGTGGGAGTGTTCAAGTTCAGATATTGCAACCTCGTAATTATAATCAATTGTATTATTACAACTAACCTCTCTTATAAAGCTAAGCAGGGCTCGTTTTGGTTCTTCATAAAGATCTATCAGTTTGTCTGTTATCACCATTGCTCCTGCATTAATAAATGGATTTCTTGGCACTCCTCTCTCTTGTTCAAGCTGTATAAGTGAGTTAAATGCAGTTCCACTGGGCTCTCTTCCAACACTCTCCCATAGCTTATCTCCTAAGTACCTTGAGACCATTGCCAATGCAAAAACCTTAGAGATACTTTGTATTGTAAATCTCTCATCGGAATCACCTATAGAGAACTCCCCACCTTCGAGATCGCATACAGTTACAGCATACCTCTCGGGATTAACTTTAGACAATGCAGGTATATAGTCTGCAACCTTTCCGCTACCGGTAAAATCCAGAAGAGAGTTGTAAATATTGGTTACTATTGTTGAATAATCCATAATTTGATATCTTTATACACAAAGATATTAAATAATATATCTAAATTTAACGGCATTTTAACTCTTTTGGGCTATGAATAGAATACTAATTATCCCCCTTTTCTTCACCTTTTACATATCCTCTTGCCAAAAACTCGAGAGTGAAGCAACTAATTCCGACCCTGTAAAGATTGAACTCACACAAGAGGAGGCAAAGGTTGCAGGAGCAAATCGCTCCGGTGGTGTACAGCTAATCTCATTTATTTCAGAAAAAGAGTCTATTTCAAATAAGAGAGAGAATATCATAGTATCTCCTTTAAGTTTGAACCTTGCGCTGGCTATGACCTGGAATGGTGCTGCCGGGCAAACCAAGGCAGAGATTCAAAATGTTCTGGGGCTAGATGGTATGGCCGAAGAGGATGTGAACAACTATTTTAAAAAAATGGTTGAGCAACTACCTGCTTCCGATAAAAAAGCGAAGTTTACTATTGCCAACTCTATTTGGAACGACAAAAAGATTGTTTTGAGAGAAGAGTTTATTAAGAAGAACAAAAACTTTTTTGGTGCCTCTGTAAGTGCATTGGATTTTAACGAACCTACGTCGTTGACTACAATCAATAAATGGTGTTACAACAACACTAACGGTCTTATAGATAAGATTCTTGACGAAATTAAAAAAGACGATGCGGTTTTTCTGATCAATGCTCTCTACTTTAAAGCTCCATGGAAGATAAAATTCAAAGAGGAGTTAACACAGGATGCCCTTTTTACAACTTGGCGGGGAGATACACGCACCGTAAAGATGATGTACGCTTCAGATAAGTTTCTATATGCAGAGAGCCCCAAAATGAAGTTGGCCGGTCTTGCATTCGGGAATGGCTCTTTCAACATGATATTTGTTTTACCTAACGAGGGCTACAAGCTGTGGGATATAACAGATGAGTTGAGTTCCAATAAAACCTGGTCTGGTATTTTAGAATCAATGAGAGAGACACAGATAGATCTATTCATCCCAAAATTTAAAGTTGCATATGAGATAGAGCTGAATGACTATTTGAAAAGTCAAGGAATGATTCTTCCTTTTTCGGATAATGCCGATTTTTCGAAAATGAGTCCAACTGCTCTAAAGATAAGCAAGGTTAAGCAAAAGGCGGTAATTGAAATAGATGAAAAGGGGGGTGAGGCCGCGGCAGTTACCTCTGTTGGTATGGTTGTTACCTCAATAGGCCCTAACAGGAGAGAGTTTAGAGCAGACAGACCTTTCCTGTTTTTAATCAACGAAACATCTACCGGAACAATCCTTTTTGCCGGAAAAGTAGAGATGCCATAACTACCTGCCAAAACGGCTTAAGTTTTCAAAAGTTCCCATAATCACTATTATATCACCCTCTAAAAGGGTGATTTCGCCCTTTTCGTTATCCAAAACCCTTATCTCTTTATGCGTTGCACCAAAGAGATTTACAATTTCTACTCTCCTTTTAAGGGATATAAATTTAACTTTAAAATCTTGCTTAAAGTTTATCATAGAGAGCTTTAACCCCTCAAACTTTGAGGGTAGATACATTTGAACAATAAATGTCTCTTCGTCTAGCTTATAAGAGCTTAAATAGTTTCCCAACTCAAGAGAGAGAGCATATTTTTGCGCAGCATCTTTTTCGGGAAATATTATGTGCTCAACCCCCAAAGAGCTTAAAACAACAGCATGAATATCACTGACTGCTCTAACAATCAATTTTTTAACTCCATGTTCCCTAAAAAGGGCATATGTCATTAAAGACTCTCCAAACTCCTTACCAAGTGCTATAATAACCCCATCTACAGATGAAAGCGGAAGTGCAGACAAACTACCCTTATCTGTTACATTAAGGCATACTGCAACAGATATTTTTGATTTGATATCCTCTACCCTCTCCATGTTCTTGTCTACGCCTACTACCTCGTAACCCAGCTGAGTAAATCGCTCTGCCAACACAGAGCCAAAGTTGCCCAATCCAACAATAATGTACTTCATAGTTTTCTATTTTAATTAATTAGAATATCGGCACCTGGATACCTGTGTCTCTTTGCCATTCTTCTCTTTACAAATGCCGAAATAAAGGTAATTACCCCAACTCTTCCAATAAACATAAGCACAATAATTGTGAATTTTCCAGGGTCGGAGAGAGAGGTTGTAACTCCTGCAGATAAGCCAACCGTGCCAATAGCAGATACTATTTCAAATAACAGATCTTGTGCATCTATGGTAGGTTCCCATATTGATAATAAAACAAATGCAGTGATGATAAATGCTATTGAGAAAAACACAGTTGCAAAAGCCCTGGTTACAGATGCCGAGGATATCTCCCTCCCGTGGAACTCAATCCTCTCTTCTCCTTTTATCATTTGAACAGCATTTCTAACCATTAAAGCAAAAGTTGTCACCTTAATACCTCCTGCTGTAGATTGGGGAGCGCCTCCAATCCACATTAAGACAAGAAAGATATATATTGTTAATTTATTCAAACTCGCCGTGTCTACCGAATTAAATCCTGCAGTTCTTGTGGTTACAGAGTTAAAGAGTGCTTGTACTATTTTTTCTGTACTACTGAAATCTTTAAGTGCTCCGTTCCACTCAAAAGCAAGGAATGCCACTAATCCCGTTAATATTAAAATTGCAGTGGTTCTAATGACTACTATTGAGTTCATATCCCACTCTCTAACATACCTGAATCGTTTTTTTTGGGAGATTATCTTTATAAGATTGTAAACTCTGTGACCTGCAATTTTTATAATGTTAAAGAAAATTGGAAATCCAATCCCTCCCGAAACTATTAGAAAAGACACAATCAGGTACAAGGGGGCGATATGAGTAATTTGCGGATCGGAAAGATTTTGGGGCAGCGTAGAAAAACCTGCATTACAGAATGCCGAAACAGAGTGGAAAACAGCAAAAAACAACTTCTCCCCTTGGCTCATATCTAAATGGTTATGTGTGCTTAAATATATAAACAGAGCACCTATCGCTTCAATTGTAAATGTTACCAAAACAATTTTTAAAAGAAGGGACAGTAGTTTTGAACTTCTGTTGCCCGATATTATATCTTTAAGTACGTACTCCCCTTGAACAGTAATATCTCCCATGAAGAAGAGTGCAAAGAAAGAGGTTATTGTGATTACTCCCAACCCGCCTATTTGAATAAGTGCTAAAACCACTATTTGGCCGGTGGTTGTAAATGTCTCGGTAAAAGGAATTGATGAGAGTCCGGTAACACAGGTTGCCGATGTTGATATAAAAAGGGCATCTGTAAAACTGATTCCGTTATATGTTGAGTTTGGAAGAAGAAGCAGAGAGGTTCCAACTATAATGATGATTGTGAAACTTGTCACAAAAATCATATGTGGATGCAAAGATTTTGAGATGATATCTATTACGGCAGATGAAAGCTCTACAATGGATATATAGGATAAAACCAAAATTAGCAACCTATAATTGTATATGAAGGGTATATTAAATGCCTCTCCAAAAACTTTAATATCATATACAATATACAATAAATTAAATATCAAGAATAAAGAAAACCAATCTTTTCCGCTTCTCCTATTTTCATAAAGAATATCTATTATTATTCTTATACTGTAAATAGAGGCAAATGTTATAAGAATTGCTTTGTAAACAAGATAGAAGAGCTCTCTGTTACCCTCCTTCTGCTCATATCCAACGCTGTATACAATTAGAAGTATAGTTACTAAACTTAAAAAAAAGGCTGCCCATGTTGATATAGTCAGCATGGGAGCCTTTAACTTGTTGACTCTCTCCTTTAGCTTGTAAAGAAAAAATCTCACTATTTTACTTTTAACCTCTCACCGGCATCTTCTTTAACAGCTCGTTTCCATTTTTCTGAGTATCCCGGGAACATTGGAGATGCAGGTACTCCTCTGCCGTTTCCATTGTCTGTAAAGCAACCCGGCGCACTCTCCCTCTTTACGTTTCCGTCTATAAATTTAACAAGCAGATATCTGTCCAGCTCTACCCAGTTATTGAACAACTGTTGAGCAGTATTAACAGAGAAGTCTGTTAAGAACTCTCTCGCCTTAGCAGGAGACTCTTTATATATAGCAAGGGCGGCTGCATCAATTGCAGGAACTCTCTCGATAGATGTGTTTTCGTGTTTATCCGCCGCCTTTTTTATATCTGCAGATATCATGTCATATCTGAGATATGCAAAGTTTGTAACTCTGTTAAAAATCCAGAAAGCAGATGTTGGAGAGTACTTGGTCATGCTTCCGTTACCCTCTCTAAAGCATTCCGGAACAGCTAAAGATGAGCTGTATATAGGTGTAAGTGCAGAAGTTGCAGCATCGTCAACGCCAAACCATAAAATACCGCCAATCTCATCGGGCAGCCAGCTTCTTGCCTGACCCAGCAACCAAAACCCTGTCTGTTGTGTAGCAATTGCTCTTTCGTTGGTGTACCTCACTCCATCTACAGTAAAGTTCATAGGTCTCCACCTATATGGTAGAGCGTGTCCGCCTGCTCCTATATCTTGAGTCATATCTAAAGCAGTTCCCTCGTAGTGGTCTCTCATAATATCTGCTACCAT
>CAYYAM010000004.1:80112-83239 GCA_964469965.1 uncultured Muribaculaceae bacterium
GAAATTACATCCGGTGCGTAGATACAGTTTTGTGGGTCGTTTTTTGGGAAAGTTGTAATACGTGCCTGGTTTGCATGTGCAGAGACATATCCGTCGGGAATTCTTACAGCAACCCAAACTGCTCCTTTGTTTACATTTACTCCGTTTACTATTTTGGTTCCTTTACCTATCATTTCAAGTATCCAAACCTCATCTTTGTCGGCTATAGAAAATGACTCCCCCGAAGAGTAGTAACCATAATTCTTTACCAGATCTGTCATAACCTTGATTGCCTCCCTTGCGCTCTTTGCCCTTTGGAGTGTAATGTAGATGAGAGAGCCGTAGTCCATTATTCCGGTTGAGTCGGAAAGTTCTAATCCCCCGAATGTTGTTTCGGTTATAATAAGCTGGTGTTCATTCATATTACCTACTGTAGTATAGGTCTTAGGAACTTGAGGAATCTCTCCAAGAAACTTTCCGGTATCCCACTCATAAATTTTCAACATAGTCCCGGGTGCGTGTTCTCCACCCTTTCTGTAATATAGCTCTCCAAACAGCTGATGTGAATCGGCGGAATAAGTAACCATTACAGATCCATCCTTAGAAGCTCCTTTGGTAACAAGCAGATTTGTACATGACTCCGACTTTACAGGGATAATCAAAAGCAGAGCTGTTGCAAAAATAGATGTTAAGATTTTTTTCATTCTTTATTAATTTTTCAAATGCATATTCACAAATATAATATTAATTTTGTTGTAAAATAATGAAATATGTTCAGGATAGTTAAGCTTTTCACATTAATTTTCTCACTCTTTCTGGCTGCATCGGCCTACTCCCAAAACCCTCAACAAGAGAAAAAGAGCCCCGAGCAGATTGCCGCCGAACAGGCAGACAGGTTACAAAGAGACCTCAAACTTAATGACTACCAGGTATTCCTTGCCGACTCCGTTCTTCAGAAAAACATAGCCGGAGTGACTGCCGAATTTGAGAAGATGCAGAAAGCCGGTATGCAGAACTCCGATAACTACAGAGAGGTTCAATTAAAGTGGAGAAGAATGACGGAAGATGCATTTCAGAAGTTCATGACTCCTGCCCAGTTTGAAAAATACCTTAAATTGTCGGGTGTCTCCTCAAAAGAGAGAAAGAAGAGATTAGCCAAGTAATCTCTAAATCTTAATAGGTTTTGCCTCTCTATTTTTAAAGTGGGTAACATACTTGAATCCACCTCTTTTTATAAGATCCAAAGCAAACCCAAACATCTCTCCAACCCTGTCAGATGAATGAGCATCGGAACCTATTGATATATACTCTCCTCCCAACTCCCTGAATCTTTTTATGATATTAATATCGGGAACCGGAGTTGAGCCATTTCTGTAACGGTAAGTATTAGTATTTATCTCTATAGCTTTCCCATTGTGAGCAAGGTATATGAGTATTGTATCCAGAATATCACTATAGTCTCTGTAAAAAATAGATCTTACCTCATATGGCGCATACCTGGCAATATAGTCGTAATGGCCGAGTATGTCAAAATCGCCATAAGATTGGGTAAGGAGAGATATTTGCTCTAGGTACCTGCCGTATGCCTCCTTATAGTTAAGGCCCTTGTAGTAGTCTCCCTTGTAAGGATCTATGCCATCTACAAAGTGTACAGATGCTATCACTATGTCAAACTCACATCCGGAAAGATACTCTTTTGTCTCTAAAAGGTTATCGGGCTGAAGGCCTATCTCTATGCCCTTTAATAAATTGATAGAATTTCCATTTTGGTGTAACTCCACCTCTCTGTGCTGTTCGTTTGGCGAAAAGAAAAATCTATCATCCTCTCCCGGGGCTTTTAAATCTAAGTGGTCTGTGAAAGCTATACCCGATAATCCAATAGCTTTGGCTGTCTCTATCGCCTGCTTGATTGTCATTGAGCTATCGGGAGAGAATGTTGTATGAGTATGGCTATCTGTTAATCCCTTCATCTTAATTATAATTTCTAACCTTTGTTATGAGAATGTAAAAAGCAGGTTCATGAAAAAATTCCATATTGTAACAACTGCGGTGGCTACAAGTTTAGAGAGATAGAATTTAAGTTTTGGACTATTGAGAGTGAATTTTGTCTTATCAACTAAAATATATAGAATCAAACTATTGATTGCAAGACCTACAATAGATATGAGCAGGAACGAGAGGTACTCCAATGCAATGTTTGGGTTTACGCTTGAAAATGTCCAAACTCTGTTTAGTATATAATTAGATGTAGCAGCAGCCAGAAAACCCGATCCGTTAGCTATATATTTGTTAAAATGGATTCTCTCTTTGAGAATCCATGTAATTCCAAAGTCTATAAAAAGCCCGGACAGGCCAACCAACCCAAACTGAAAAAACTGCTCTACCATTTGCCCAATGCAGCTACTCTCCACTGATCGTCAATTTTTACAATCAGAAGTCTATTTTCATTATTCGGAAATCCGGGAATCAGAACTCTATAATCTACCTCTACCGAATCTTTGCCCGGCAATCTGTTTGAGTTAAGAATCTCTATCACAATCTCTGCGGTTTTTGATCTGATACTCTCTTTTACCCCCTCTTCCAGAGAGTCAACACCTTTTAACGAGCTTATAAGCTCCTCTGCAAGCTGTGGAGTACATAGAGCTGCCGCCTCTATATGATTTGGTTTTAGATATTGTGTCAAAAATTCCCGGGCAACTTGGGCTGCCCCCTCTTCCCCCCTATTACAGGAGAGTACAGATAAAACCAAAAAGAGTAAACCAAGATTTAAAAAAGATCTTTTCATAAGCTTTTACGTTTCAAGAGTTACAATTGTTATACCAGATCCGCCCATCTCTATATGTTCGTCTCTAACAGAGATAACCCCTCCTATTGTTTTTATATACTTTCTGAGCTCCTCTCTGAGTATTCCATTTCCTTTCCCGTGGAGAATCTTTATCTCTGAAGCTCCTACCATAAGAGCGTCATCTACAAATCTGGTAACAATATCTATCGCCTGCTCCAGTCTCTCTCCCCTAACGTCTATTGATGGCTTAAACTCAAGCTTTCTCTTTGATATACTTTCGCTCTCGTTAACAGAGAACACCTTTTTTACCTTTCCTCCAGTTAGTTGAGAGAACTCATTTGAAGATATTTTCTCTATTTTATT
>CAYYAM010000004.1:83339-90106 GCA_964469965.1 uncultured Muribaculaceae bacterium
TTAAATAGCGGTTTAATGTTCTGCACATCAAACTGCATCCCTCCATTTAAAACACCGTTGCTGCTGCTGGCATAAAATTTTAAATTCCCGTAGTGGGTTGTTATTATACCAAAGCAGCCCCTTCTCTCTAAACTTTCCAGTATTGCCTCTGCAATAGCACCTCCCGCGGTAGGTTCTGTTCCCGCCCCAAACTCATCTATCAAAATAAGACTTTTATCTGTTGCTTCTGATAGGATCTTTTTCATATTATTGAGGTGAGAGCTGTAGGTGCTGAGGTCGTTCTCTATAGATTGTTCGTCACCAATGTCTATATATATTTCGTCGAAAAGAGCTATTTCTGAGCTTTCAGATGCCGGAATAAGGAATCCGCATTGAAGCATATATTGTAACAGACCTACTGTCTTTAGACAAACCGATTTGCCTCCGGCATTGGGACCTGAGATTAAAAGAATTCTTCTCTCTTTTGTTAACGAAAGATTTAGCGGAACAATCTCTTTTCCCTCTTTTTTAAGTGCCCGCTCCAGAATGGGGTGACGTGCATTTTTTATGCTAAGCTCTCTTGCCTCTGAAATTATAGGCATACCTGCATTTATGGAAATTGCATATCTGGCTTTTGCCCAGATGAAATCTATTAGCGATAAGATATGCGCAGAGTGCAATAGTTCGTCTCTGTATGGCCTAAGAAAATCGGAAAATTGAGTAAGTATCTTTATTATCTCTCTCTGCTCGGCAAAGTGCAACTCTTTTACCAGGTTGTTTAACTCCACAATCTCTGCAGGTTCTATATAAAGTGTCTTTCCCGATGCCGACTCGTCTGCTATAAAACCGGGAATTTTCTTTTTATTCCCAGCTAAAACCGGTATCAGCATACGCCCATCTCTTACAGAAACAGAGGCATCTGAGTCTATAAAGCCCTCTTGTTGCCCCTTCCGTAGTATTGAGTTAATCTTCTTGGATATCGTACTCTCCTTCTCTCTTATTGCCCTTCTAATGATTTGCAAATCTTCGCTTGCAGTATCTTTTATCTCTCCGAATCTGTCCAGTATGGAGTCTATTCGTCTAACTATCTCGGGGTAAAGCACAACTGGCTCTATCAACCTTTTAAGATTCAGATAAAGACCATCCTTGGTAGATTTAAAGAAGAATAATATCTGCCTTATGGTCTCTAGCGAAACTCTTAGTTTAGAGACAGATGCTATGTCTAAATAATAGGATGTGTGTTCTAGCTGTTTTATAAAATTTGTAGTATCTACAAAACCCGAGTCGGGGAAACCATTCTCTAACAGAGATATAGCCCTCATCTCATCTGTGAGTAGTAGTTTTTCTCTAACCTCTTTATAATCTAAACAGAATGAGGCACCCCTCACCATCTCTCTGGCCAACTCTGTAGAGCACAAACTCTCAACAGACAATCTTATCTTGTCGAAACCAAGTTTTTGCTCTGTTCTCTCTCTGTTTTTCATGACTTTTTTACTGTCCACAAAGATAAAAGTTTATACCTTAGCACGAAATTTTACTTAAATAATGGTTTTAACGGCTGCGCTGCTCATCCCAATTGCTTATCTGTTAGGGTCTCTATCGGGAGCAATTAGTTTAGGCAGGATTTTCTACGGTGTAGATGTAAGAGATTACGGGAGTAAGAACCCCGGCTCTAATAATGTTCAGAGAGTTTTTGGATGGCCTTTGGCCCTTTTTGTTTTCATTTTTGATATCCTAAAGGGGGTGGCGGCATCATCTTTGGTTTTTCTTCTGCCAATTGAGAGTGGAACCAATACATTTACCGCTTTCCAGATAATATTTGGTTTATCGGCTGTTTTAGGGCACATATTCCCCATTTTTCACCAATTCAAGGGAGGTAAAGGTGTTGCTACCTTAACGGGTGTTCTATGGGCAATTCACCCCTTTGCAGTTCTATTTTGTTTCTCAATTTTTCTTTTAAGCTTTATAACAACCCGATATATCTCTCTTAGTGCAATTGTAGGAATTTCTGTGTTCCCTCTGTTTGTGAACTTTATATTTGGAGATACTATCTACGGAGAGATGACTCTTACTCTCAGAATTTTTAGCATCGTTGTTGCTATAACAGTTTGGTTAACGCATATTAGCAATATTTTAAGATTGCTCAAAGGGAAAGAGGAGAAGTTTAAACTAAAGAGGGGAAGATCTTTTGTTAAGCAAAAAGCTTCTCTATAGATGCTCGCAGTTCTGATATACTGTTCATCTTTTTTATCTCTCCATTATTTACAAGAGATATGTCGCCTCTCTCCTCCGAAACTACAATAACAACCGCATCGCTTAACTCTGTTATACCCACTGCCGCTCTGTGTCTCATTCCAAAGTGCGCCGGAATACTTAAGTTTTCTGATATAGGCAATGTACACCTTGCTGCAATAATTTTATCATTGGTAATAATCATTGCTCCATCGTGTAAAGGTGCATTTTTGAAGAAAATATTCTCTATCAATCTTCTGCTCACTCTAGCGTCCAATCTGTCTCCACTCTCAGCAATAAATTCCAAAGACGAGCTCTTGGAGATTACTATAAGTGCTCCGGTTTTTGTTTCCGACATTCTTCCGCAGGCCTGTGTGATCTCTTTCAGTACCTCATTTGTTATGCTCTCTGCAGCAGAGCCAAACAGAAATCTTGCAACTCTAAGACTCTGTCGGGAGTCTATGTACCTTGTACCAAGGCGAAGAAGAAACCTTCTTATCTCCTGTTGGAATAGTATAATAAGTGCCAATACTCCTACACCAATGATTTGGCCTAAGATAGCACTCAACAAATCCATTTGAAGCGCCTTTACAACCAACCAAATAAAGTAGAACACCAATATGCCGGTGAAGATATTAAGAGCGGCAGTACCCCGTATCAGCTTGTATGCCTGATAAATAAGCACGCCAACGAGAAAGATGTCGATTACATCTATTATCTCTAATTTAATAAAGTCGAACATAGCCGATTTTACACAAACTTAAACCAATTATTCAACAAATGCTAATGCCGCAATGTTAACCTCTAAAGCTCCCGCTTTTAGTAACTCATTTGCGCACTCAATTATTGTAGCACCTGTGGTGATTACATCATCTACCAATAGAACCCTCTTACCTTTTATCTGTGCTCCTGATACAACCTTAAACACCCCCATAACCCCTTTAGCCCTATCCTCTTTACCTTTTGAGGTTTGAGTCGAGGTATATTTAATCCGTTTTAAAGTTTTATTCACAGGTATTCCCATCCTTTTTCCAAATGTCTCGGCAATTATCTCAGATTGATTGAACCCTCTTTTAAATTTTTTAAACCAATGAAGGGGAACAGGTACTATAAAGTGGGTCTCCAAAAATGTGTCCGACTCTACTATCCTGTCTGCAAGCATTTTTGAAAAATGTCTGCCAATCTTCACATTGCCGCAGTATTTAAATTGATGCACTACACCACTCCATTTGCTCTCTCTTCTATACAACAGAAGTGTTGCCACCCTGGCACTACACCCTCTCTCTAAAATCACCTCCTCTGCAGGATTACCTCGCCAACTCCAGTAGTAAGAGAAGGGGGCATCTGCCACGCAAGTGATGCAAATATACTTTTCACCCCTGCATAACACTCGGTTACACACAGCGCAAAAGTCGGGGAAAAAGAGATCCCATATAGCCATAATCTATAGTGACAGCATCATAGTAGCAGCTTTATGAACCTGAGTATCGTTCCTAAGCATACTCTCAATTCTGCCACGTTGATAATAATATCTGTTAACTATCTCCTCTTCTAAGAGCGGCTTTATCTCCCCTTTACCTCTTCTAAGAACCTCCTCTTTAGGAATTTTCACCCTCTTAGCAAGCTCCTCCATCTCTTTTTTCATCTCTCCATAAAGGGCTTCACGCATTGCTATCAACATTAGCTTATCAAACTCAACCTCTGTAGAGGTTCTGTGATCGAACTCTTTTAAGGCAGCCCACTTTACAAACTCCTCGTACTCATTATCTGAAAGAGAAAACAAAGATGGTTTATCAATTGATAGTCTCTTTTTTAAATACTCAATTGAGAATTCATGAAGAATATCTCCATATATAAGAGCTAATGCTGGCCTGCTTAACTGCTGAGGCGTAATGATAGTATCGGGAACAATACCTCCTCCGTCGAACACACTTCTCCCCCTCTTTAACGTTTTGAACTCTCTAATCAGAGAGTCGGGAATACTTCCAACGCTCCCATCCTCGTTTCTTGTTGAGTAGTCGATTGCCTGTACACATCTTCCGCTTGGAGTATAATACTTTGCCGTTGTAAGCTTTATTCTGTTATTGTAGCCAACATCTCTTATTGATTGAACCAAACCCTTACCGAATGTTCTTGTACCGGCAATGGTTGCCCTGTCTAAATCTTGTAGGGCCCCTGCAACAATTTCCGATGAAGAGGCAGAAGAGGAGTTCACCAGCACAACCAAAGGTATTTGTGTGTCTACAGGATCCTCTTTTGTGTAGTAATCTATATCTGCCATTTTAAACCTACCAAGTGATGAGACAACTTTTGTACCCTTAGGCACAAATAGAGAAACAATGTCTACCGCCTCATCTAGAAGACCACCTCCATTACCCCTCAGATCCAGAATTAATCTCTTAAGTGATGTGCTCTTTTTAAGTTCAATCAACGCTTTTTTAACTTGAGCCGCACCACCAAGTGTGAAACCTGTCAATCTTATGTACCCGACACTGTCGGAGAGCATTCCGCTATAAGCAACATCTTGAAAATGGATCTTCTCCCTCATTACAGATATATCTGTAATCTCATCGCCTCTTACTCTCTTTATCTTAAACTTAACTGTGGTTCCCGGAGCCCCCTTCATTTTTGCACTGCACTCCTCTACTTTCATGGATACAACAGATACTCCATCTATCTCCATTATAATATCTCCTGCAAGTAGTCCCGATTTGGCTGCAGGCGAACTCTCATAAATCTCACTGATTAATATAAGATCTCCTGTTTTTCTGATTAATGCTCCAATTCCTCCATAGCTGCCGGTTGTTAGCATTTCAAGACTCTCTCTGTCTTCTTCAGGTATAATTACTGTATAAGGATCGAGAGACTCCAGCATAGACTCCGTGGCTCTCATTATAAGTTTATCTGCATCTATACTGTCTACGTACAGGTATGACAACTCCCTTAAGACATTGAGTTGTACCTCAAGACTCTTACCCACTTTAAAGTTTTTCGATTGAGCTCCGGAGCTGATTGGTGCCAAAACTACAAGCAAAAGCAAGGTGAGGCATTTTACAAAACATTTCTTCATTCTATTCTCTTCTAATTAATACAAAAATAAAGTTTTAGTATCTTTGATGCAATATTTAATCTTCAATGGAGATAGTTTTTGCAACTTCCAACAGCCATAAAATTAATGAGGCAAAGGGAATTCTGAGGGAATCCTGGAAAATAGTCACTCCCTTTGATTTGGGAATAACCGAGGAGATTCCCGAGGATGCTCCTACTTTGCAGGAGAACGCCCTTTTTAAGGCAACATACATATTTGAAAAATGTGGTAAATTATGCTTTGCAGATGATACCGGGTTGGAGGTGGATTGGCTTAACGGCGCACCGGGGGTAAGATCTGCAAGGTATGCATCAGAAAAAAGTGACGCTCTTTTAAATATGCAAAAACTACTCAAAGAACTTAATGGAGTTGAAAATCGAAAAGCCAGGTTTCGTACTGTAATTGCGCTCAAAGGGCGTGGAGAGTGCCATCTGTTTGAAGGTGTTCTTAATGGAACTATCTCTACAGATCCATCGGGCTCGGCAGGATTTGGCTACGATCCAATTTTCATTCCAGATGGTTACACCAAATCTCTTGCCGAACTTACATTTTTTGAAAAAAATATTATATCACACAGAGGTAAGGCAATAAGGAAACTATCTGAATTTCTCTCTTACTACACCGAATAATGAGCTCTAAAAGCCATAGGATAATTGTTTTAAACCTTCTTAAACACAAAGAGAGTGGAATTATTGTAAATTGCTACTCTAACTTATGTGGTAGAGAGACTCTATATTTAACACACCCTGGAAGCAGTTCAAAAAGCAGGTCCTCTTTTTCTCAATTTCATCCTTTAGCAGTTTTAGATATAGGGCTTTCGGAGAATCGCAGGGGAGCTCTACCCAAAATTAAGGAGTTTGAGGCACCATATAAATTGGAGCAAATCAGGTGCAATATAAAAAAAAGCGCTATAGCCCTCTTTATAAGTGAGCTAATTCTGAAGGTTATAAAAGAGCAGGAGCACAATACTCTTCTATTCGATTTTTTGCACCAATCGATTCTCTCTCTGGAAAAAAGCACCTATGGGCTTGCAAACTTTCATCTCTATTTTCTTCTTAAGTTTATCTCCCATTTGGGATACTACCCCGAGCTCATAAGAGATGAGAGCACACCCTTTTTTGATATCCCCTTAGCAAGATACACTCGAAACATGTCTGAAATGACATTTGGTGCATCTGAGAGCAGAGTTCTCTTTCAACTCTCAAATTCAGATGAAGAGAGTCTTGCAACAATTAAGATAACCAAAGATTTAAGGTACTCCACTCTTAAAGAGATGTTACGGTTCTTGAGCTTTCATACCGGGCACGATATTTGGTCTGATTCTCTGGAGGTGCTCCACGAAGTATTTGATTAACCCTTTTTTTAAATGTCTCTTACAACAAAGATATTCCGTATTATGTCTAGAAACAGACTTAAATCTCTGGAAATAACCCGAAGAGATCCTGTTTCATCGCAAAACAAATTACTA
>CAYYAM010000005.1:0-22615 GCA_964469965.1 uncultured Muribaculaceae bacterium
ATAGACAAAGTTGCCGGAGCCGGCCATCTTATAGATGAAATGAAGATTATAAAATAGCGCAATTAATCTGAATTTCAAGGTAAATAAAAAAGAGTGTCCATTTTAGACACTCTTTTTTTTATCGCAAATTTTTGTTACTCCTGCTTCTGAGTCATTGCATTGTACTTTTGATAGCTGGCCATATATTCATCATTTTTCTCTCTAAAACGGAAGTATATGTTTTTAAGATATTCAGCTACAACAGACTTAATCTCCTGATCTCCCGATGCTGCAAAACATTTTTCAAACGGCTCGATTGCTGCCTCAAGATTAAGTTCTAGCTCTTTCACTAGTGCCTCATATTTTGAGTCGTCCATTTCATCTGCAGCTTTTGCTTGAAGTTCTACTGCTTTATCGTAGAATGCCGCACCTATTGCGAAATATCCAAAGTAGTAGTTTGGATCGGTCTCTACAGATTTCTTGTAGCTTGCAATAGCTTTTTCCATTTCGTTCAGGTTCTTCCACACATTACCTTCTGCATAGTAAAGGGTAGCGTTATTCGGCTCATTTGCCTGAGCTTGGTGAATGAGCTCCAGAATCTTTGCAGGGTCGTCGTTAGACTCTATATAAGTATTGATAAGCGACACTAGTATGCTTTGAGCACTTGGATATTTTCTAAATCCTGCATTAAGGATCTCCTTAGCCATCTCAACATCGGATTTTGCTTTATAAGACTCGGCTATATATGAGTAGGCATCACCTTTTGCATCGTATCCGTAATCAATAGACATTCTGAAAAATCTGATAGCTCTATCGTAGTCCTGAGCCATGTAGGCAGTAAGACCTGCATAGTACATGAATACCGTATCTACTTGATTTACCAATTTATTCAAACCAATAGCAACAGCTTTTTCAAAGTCGATAGAAGACTCTTTAACATCTCCCAAAGTATAGGCAGACATAGCTTCATTAAAGTATCTCGACTTTAATGCTATCAACTGATCTGTAATCTCTTTGGTTCTTGCACCTTTAGTGTCTAGCTCTACTGCTCTGTTAAGCGCCTTGTAAGACTCACCAAGAAGATCTTCGTTTACATATTTGTTGGTTATGACCCAGGCAGCAAGCTCTCCATTCGCAGAGTAGTAGAGTTTTTTGTCGGAATAAACATCTACTGTAAATGTAGTACCACCTATCTCTACCTCTTCACTCTTTTCTATTCTTTGATCTTTAAGAAGAAGTTTAACCTCTGTTCTTGCGGCTCCTAACCAGATAGATTTAATAGGTGCGTCATAAACCTGAGCATAGGCCGATGCAAGTTTTGTCCATGTCTGAGGATTCTCTGCCCTTTTAGCATTCTGTGCATCTCCTTTAGCCCGTTCAAATGCCTTGAGTGCATCTGCAACATCTTTTGTTTGTGCTCCCAACTGTACAGTAAACAGAAGGGTTAAAGCAATTAATAATTTTTTCATTTTGAATATTCGCATTTAAAGATTAACCATTGTTTAAATATCTTCTGAGCCATCTTCCTGAGGCTTCTCTTCACTTTTATTTACGCTGCAGACCGCTGCTATTCTGTCTCCCTCTTTTATGTTAATGAGTCTGACCCCTTGTGTGGCCCTTCCCGCAACTCTAATATCAGAAACAGCAACTCTTATTGTTATGCCCGATTTGTTAATAATCATCAAATCGTTTTCGTCTGTTACATACTTAATAGCAATTAACGAGCCAGTTTTTTCTGTTATGTTAATAGTCTTAACACCTTTGGCTCCTCTGCTTGTTATTCTATAGTCGTCTAAGAGAGATCTTTTTCCGTAACCGTTTTCACTTACAACAAGTACATGCTTGTTATTACTCTCATTATCCGATTTGCTAGCGCATATCATTCCAATCACCTCGTCATCTTCCTCAATGTTTATTCCCCTTACACCTGCACCTGTTCTTCCAATTGGTCTGGCTTCACTTTCGTTAAAGCGTACACATTTTCCGGCTCTGGCAGCGAGAAGTATTTCACTATTGCCATCTGTCAATACCGCCTCAAGAAGCTCATCGTTATCTCTTATTGTAATTGCATTAACCCCATTGGCTCTTGGACGAGAATAGGCCTCCAACGAGGTCTTCTTTACTGTGCCCTTCTTGGTTGCCAAGACTATGAAGTTATTGTTGATATACTCTTCGTCGTTCAACTTAGGGACATTTATGTATGCACACACTTTGTCGTCTTGAACAATGTTAAGCACATTCTGTATTGCCCTCCCTTTAGAGGCCTTAGACCCTTCAGGTACATCATAAACTTTTAACCAGAAGCACCTCCCCTTTTGGGTAAAGAAGAGCATTGTACTGTGCATATTGGCAACATAAATATGTTCAATAAAATCTTCGTCTCTGGTGTTACTGCCTTTTACCCCAACTCCTCCTCTGTTTTGAGTTCTATACTCTATAAGCGGAGTCCTTTTAATGTAACCAAGGTGTGATATTGTTATCACAACATCTTCATCGGGATAGAAATCTTCCGGATTAAAATCTTCTGCAGATGGTTCAATTATTGTCCTTCTGGAGTCTCCAAAGCCGGCTTTCAACTCTGCCAATTCATCTTTAATAATCCCCATCTGAAGAGCAAAATCGCCCAGTACTCTGTTTAGGTGCTCAATAAGTTTCATAAGCTCGTCATACTCACCTTGAAGTTTTTCTCTCTCCAATCCGGTAAGTTGACGCAATCTCATCTCAACAATTGCTGTTGCCTGAGCTTCAGAGAAGTCAAATCTCTCAATCAATCTGTTCTTGGCCTCGTCTACAGTCTTGGATGATCTTATTATTGAGATTACCTCATCTATAAAATCGAGTGCTTTTAATAGCGCCTCAAGTATATGGGCTCTCTTTTGGGCTTGATCCAGCTCAAATCTGGCTCTTCTTAGAATAACATCGTGTCTGTGACGTACAAAGTATTTGATAATCTGCTTTAGATTCAATACCCTAGGCCTGCCATCTACTAACGCAATATTGTTAACAGAAAAGCTCGACTGCAGTGGAGTCATCTTGAAGAGGGTATTCAAAACCACATTTGCAACCGCACCAATTTTGAGTCTTATAACAATTCTCATTCCGGTTCGGTCACTCTCGTCGTTAATATAAGCTATTCCATCTATTCTCTTATCTTCAACCAGTTCGGCAATCTTCTCAATCAGCTCTCTTTTGTTTACCATGTATGGTATCTCTGTTACCACAATGGTCTCCCTCCCACTCTCGTTAACCTCAATGTCTGTCTTAGCCCTTACTACTACTCTACCCTTACCGGTATCAAAAGCGTCTCTGATGCCCTGGAGGCCAAGAATGGTTCCTCCGGTTGGAAAATCGGGACCCTTAATGTAATTCATCAGCTCCTCTGTAGTGATTTCGTTGTTGTCTATGTAGGCACTAACTGCATCAACTACCTCCGAAAGATTGTGAGGAGGCATATTGGTTGCCATCCCAACTGCAATACCCGAGGCACCATTCAAAAGTAACAGAGGTGCTTTTGCCGGTAATACAACCGGCTCTTGAAGAGACTCGTCGAAATTTGGCTTAAAGTCTACCGTATTCTTATCTAAATCGGCCAACACCTCCTCGGCGAGTTTTCTGAATCTTGCCTCTGTGTAACGCATTGCAGCCGCTGAGTCACCGTCTATAGATCCGTAATTACCCTGCCCATCTACGAGCATATATCTAAGACTCCACTCCTGAGCCATCCTCACCATAGCTTCGTAAACACTGGAATCTCCGTGAGGGTGATATTTTCCAAGCACCTCTCCCACAATACGGGCCGATTTCTTGAACGTTGCGCCCGATGTGAGACCCAAGTCATACATACCATATAATACTCTCCTGTGAACCGGCTTTAAACCGTCACGAACATCCGGAAGAGCTCTGGAAACAATAACCGACATAGAGTAGTCTATGTAGGCGCTCTTCATCTCATCCTCAATGTTGATCTTTATAATTCTTGAGTTGCTCTCAGATTCCTGAATCATCTTATCTTTGTAGTTTCAATTTTAAAAAAGAGGTGCTAAAGTACAAAGAAAAAATCTCTTGAACAAATTGAAAGCATAATTGTCTTTAATGTGTATAGTTACAATATTTACAATATATAATATGAACCTTCAATTATCTGACGAATTAAACGAAATAATCTCTTATAGTAAAGAGGAGGCAATGAGGATGGGGAGCTTTACCATAGGGGCAGACCATCTTATTCTGGGAATACTCCGGCATCAAGATAACTCTGCCTTTGAGACTATTATGAAATTTGGTGTAGACTACAAAGAGCTTAAGGGAAGACTGGAGGGGAGACTCAGGATTGGAGAGGTGGTCCCTTTCGAACAATCAGAGAAGATTAATCTCTCAAAAGGGGCAGAGAGCGCACTAAGAATAATGTATCTTGAGGCAAGGTCGCTGGAGCAGGGAAAAGCATCTCCAATACATCTTCTTCTTGCAATTTTAAGGGGAGATGAGAGTGTTTCAGTAGAGATCTTAAAAGAGTATCAAATTACATACGACAGCATAAGGGCAACTCTTAAAGGGAAACAGATATCCCGCCCCACATCATCATCGGCCTACGACGACGAAATGGAGAGGCCTAGAGGTGGTAGTCAGGATGCTCCTGCCAAAAACAAAGCAACCAGACCCTCTTCTGATACTCCTGTAATTGACAGCTTTGGGTTTGATCTCACAAAAGCAGCAACAGAGGGGAAACTAGACCCTGTTGTGGGTAGAGACAAAGAGATTGAGCGGCTTGCACAGATTCTGGGACGAAGAAAGAAGAATAACCCGGTAATCATTGGGGAACCGGGTGTTGGGAAATCTGCAATTGCCGAGGGACTTGCCCTTAGGATTGCTCAAAAAAAGGTGTCCCGAGCACTTTTAAACAGAAGAATAGTGTCCCTCGATATCGGCTCTATTGTTGCCGGAACTAAATACAGGGGACAGTTTGAAGAGAGAATGAAAGCTATTCTTAATGAACTCTCCAAAAACCCGGAGATTATACTATTTATAGATGAACTCCACACCCTTGTGGGTGCCGGTGGGGCGTCGGGTTCGCTGGATGCAGCTAACATGTTAAAGCCGGCTCTTGCCAGAGGTGAGATACAGTGTATTGGGGCAACCACTTTAGATGAATACAGGGAGTTTATTGAGAAAGACGGAGCACTTGAGAGGAGATTCCAAAAGATTATGGTAGATCCAACCTCTTACGATGAGACCTACAATATACTCATCAATATTAAAGAGAGATACGAGAAGCACCACAATGTTAAGTACACCAACGATGCAATTGTTGCATGTATACGTCTCTCTCAAAGATATATTACAGACAGGTGCCTGCCCGATAAAGCAATCGATGCTCTAGATGAAGCGGGATCGAGAGTGCACCTTAAACACCTCAAGGTACCCGAGTTTATTACAGAGTTGGAGGAGCAGTTAGAGCCCTTAAGAACAGAAAAAAGAGCAGCTGCAAGCAGGAGTGAATTTGAGAGAGCTGCCGAACTGAGAGATCTTGAAGAGAAGAAGTTAAAAGAGTTGGAGGAGGCACAACAAATTTGGAAAAAAGAGCAAGATCTCAACCCTCACCAGGTTGATGCATCGGATGTTGCCGAGGTTCTCTCAATGATAACCAGCGTTCCTGTGCACAGACTTGCAGAGAAAGAGGGCGACAGACTATCAAGAATGGGTGAAAGTCTCAGAAAGAAAATTGTTGGTCAGGACGAAGCTGTTGACAAGGTTGTTAGATCAATTCAGAGAAATCGTGCCGGCCTCAAAGATCCGAATAAACCAATAGGAACTTTTCTATTTCTGGGGCCTACCGGTGTGGGAAAAACGCAACTTGCCAAAGTACTTACAGAATATCTATTCGACTCAGTAGATAATCTTATTCGGATAGATATGAGCGAATATATGGAGAAGTTTGCACTGTCAAGATTGATTGGAGCACCTCCGGGTTATGTAGGATACGAAGAGGGAGGTCAATTGAGCGAAAAAGTGAGAAGAAGACCTTACTCTGTGGTTCTCTTAGATGAGATTGAGAAAGCGCACCCCGATATATTCAACATATTGCTTCAGGTACTGGACGAAGGACGTCTTACCGACAGTAACG
Organism: uncultured Muribaculaceae bacterium; assembly: GCA_964469965.1. Taxonomy (GTDB): domain Bacteria; phylum Bacteroidota; class Bacteroidia; order Bacteroidales; family UBA932; genus Bact-08. Next base: position 6,101 of record CAYYAM010000005.1, read on the forward strand.
GAAGGCACATAGATTTCAGGAATACTCTTCTTATAATGACATCTAATGCCGGCAGCAGAGAACTTAAAGACTTTGGAGCAGGAATGGGTTTTTCAAATGTAACTAAGAGAAATATAACAGAAAATAATCGTTTTATAATAGAAAAGGCACTTAAAAAGACATTCTCTCCCGAGTTTTTAAATAGACTTGACGAACAGATTCTATTTAATCCACTAACCAAAGAGGATATTTGCGAAATCATAGATATAGAACTTAACGATCTGTACAAGAGGATTGACATAGCAGGTTATACCCTGGAGATTTCTGAAGAGGCAAAAATGTTTGTTGCAGAGATGGGTTACGACCCTCAATTTGGAGCCAGACCACTAAAAAGGGCCATACAGCGATACATAGAGGACCCTCTTGCCGAAGCAATTGTTGGAGGCAAGGTTCAACTTGGACAAAAAATAAAAATAGAGAAGCCCGATGCCCGGCTAGACGGGGGTGACAATTCTGACAAACTTATAGTTACCGGAATTAGTAACTAACACACTTCTGCTATCTTCTACCCCCCGTTGTTGATTCAATGCTTCATCGGGGGCTGTTTTTATCTTAACTCTACTGTAATCACCTCTGTCTACAATAAACCTGATTGGTTTTGTAATACTCAAAAGATTAAATTCAAGTCTCTTATATGAATCTCCTTGAGACCAATCAATATCGGCATAACTCATAATCTCCCCCGGACATACCTCTTTAATAAAAGCAGAGAGAAGTTTCCCCATTCCTCCAACCACCCTGGAAGAGCCATCGGATGCATATCTTATCCACTCGTAAGATTTCAATAACTGTCCACCTCTATCAATAGTTCTAAAGTTAGAAAAAGAGGCAACAGCCACCAATCTGCCCGAATATACAAGAGCATATCTATATTTGCTTTTCGTATATCCAAGCATATGGTTTTGGTCTAGAAACTCCCGCTCAACGCTTCTCTCTATTGATATAACCTTGCATTGACGGGCATAAATTATCTCCCCTTTCAGAGAGATTGATCTAATTCTTGACTTAATAATTTGCCCTTTTGTGCGCCACAAATCTTCATACACTCGTAACTCATTACCGTTATTTCTATCGGGCATTTCATCTGAGAGCATAATGGGGCGCAAATATTTCTTAGAAAAAATCAAAAAAAACAGACCTCTCTCTATACGATACTCAATATTGTTCTCATCAAGAAACTCTTTGATTTCTAATGCTAATTGAGATAGGTTTTTCATTAAGAAGATATATTACGATTTTTATCTTTTATGCAAAAGTAGAGTTTTAGATCATTTTATAAAAAGAAAAATTTGGAAATAAAATTATGTTGCCATATCTTTGCACTCCCAAAACGGAAGATTCAGTAGCTCAGCAGGTAGAGCACAACACTTTTAATGTTGGGGTCCTGGGTTCGAGCCCCAGCTGGATCACAAAACACCAAGCTAATGCTTGGTGTTTTTGTTTTTGTGTGGGCAAGATAAAAAGAGACTAGGATCCGACTCAGCAGCCAATCGGCCGCTGAGTCACGACAGCCGAATCACAAAAAATCAATCAAATCATATTTTTAAAAAATCTATATTTTCTCTATGGATTTGGCTTATAATTTGCATACGCCAGGGTAACCACAATAATTACTTTATTTTTTTAACATTTCTCTTTTAAATTAACATAATATATTAAGAATATATTCACTTTTATAATTTCGAACGTATAATTATAGACAAATTTTAACAATACTTTAAAAAAATGAACAACAAGACAATTGTAACCGGAGTGATTGGAGCAGATGTACACGCTGTAGGAAATAAGATTCTGGCGTTTGCGCTTGAACAGGCAGGCTTCAAGGTTGTGAACCTGGGGGTGATGGTTTCTCAGGAAGAGTTTATAGAGGCGGCCTTAGAGACCAAAGCCGATGCTATTTTAGTATCTTCACTCTACGGACACGGCGAAATAGACTGCAACGGACTTAGAGAGAAGTGCGATGAGGCCGGTCTAAAAGGCATCCCCATTCTTGCGGGAGGTAATCTGGTTGTAGGAAAACAGGATTTTGAAGATGTTAGAAGAAGATTTTCTGAGATGGGATTTACTAAAGTTTACCCTCCGGGAACACAGCTAGAGACAACAATTTCTGATTTGAATAAGATATTGGGGATAGATTAACAATGAAATTTCTAACCGCAGACATAGGAAGTACCTATACTAAGCTTGCCGCAATAGATACGGTAAAGAGAGAGATACTTGCAACATCTGCGTCCTTTACCACCATCTCTTCAGATGTAACTATTGGATTTAGAGATGCTTTAGATAAGCTTGAGAGTCAAATAGGAAAGTTTGATTACCAAAAATTGCTTTGCTGCAGCAGTGCAGCAGGCGGGCTTAAGATGGTTGCGCTGGGTTTGGTTCCCTCTCTTACGGCAAAAGCTGCCAGACTAGCCGCCTCTAGTGCCGGAGCAAAGGTTATAAAAACCTTCTCATTTGAGATTACACAAGACGAAGCAGATGAGATTCAAAGAATTTCTCCAGATCTTATCTTGCTTTGCGGAGGAACCGACGGGGGAAATAAGGAGATAATCATTGCAAATGCCCGTAAAGTATCATCTATTGATGGAGATTTTTCTGTAATTGTAGCAGGAAATAAATGCGCATCCGATGAGGTAGCTCAAATACTTAAAAATGCCAAAAAAAGTTTTGTCATCTCCGCAAATGTGATGCCCGAGTTCAATAAATTGAATATCGAACCTGCTAGGGAGTGTATAAGGAGACTATTTATTGAGAAGATAGTAGAGGCAAAGGGGTTAAACGCTCTGGCTCAAATGAGCAATCACGAAATCATTCCAACACCTCTTGCAGTAATGTATGGGTGCGAACTTCTGAGTAAGGGGCATGGGAATCTCTCCGGTGTAGGAGAGCTTTTGGCTGTAGATCTTGGAGGGGCCACCACCGACGTTTACTCAATAGCAAGCGGAGAGCCATCGGCAGAAAACATCATGTTTAGAGGCCTTCCCGAACCCTACTCAAAAAGGACTGTAGAGGGCGATCTAGGTATGAGATACAGTATCCGCTTTCTTGCAGAGGAGTGTGGTACAGATTGGCTTGCAAAAGAGAGCAGGTGCTCAGCTGAGCAGGTTAAAGATTGGATAGAGACATGCTCAACCACTCCACAAGTTATTGCAAGTCCATACAGTATCCAAGAGAGAGTAGAGATGGCCTTGGCAAAAGGGGCTGTTAAATTAGCCATTGAGAGACATTGCGGATTTATAGAGCCGGTATATACTCCAATGGGGCTTATGTTTACAATCAATGGAAAAGACCTTTCCAACATACCCCTGCTTATTGGAATTGGTGGTGCAATTATTAACTCATCAGATTATGAGTACATCCTAAGCGGAGCTTTAAAGAGAGATGGAGATTTCAGCTATGCCAAGCCACTCTCACCTGTACTAAAATTAGACTCCAGCTATATTCTTGCCTCTATGGGGCTTTTATCTGGGCACAACCCCGAGTGTGCCCTTGAGATTCTTAAAAAAGAGATAAACAGTAATATTTAATATTTCTAAAAATGGAAATTAAAAACAAGAGACTAACAGACGACCGTTTTTTTGCAGAGCGTAAAGAGATTCTGGAACACTGGCCTACAGGTAAAGGTGTAGATTTTGCAGAAGCGGTGGAGTATCAGAAGTCGATACCTACAGAGAAAAGATTTGGAAACAAACTAACCAAGGCAAAAGAGGAGAGAGAGACCCTAATACAGCCAAGAGCGGGTGTTGCTCTATATGAAGAGCATATAAAACTCCTTCAGTATCTGGAGACAGAGGGCGAAGCAGATCTTTTGCCAACAACGGTAGACAGCTACACCAGACTTAACAGATATAACGAGGCCCAAACAGGGATAGACAAGAGCAAGGAGACCGGAAGATCTATGCTTAACGGGTTCCCGATAGTTAATTATGGGGTAGATATCTGCCGTACCGTAACCTCGTCATTAAAGAGCCCTGTTCAGGTTAGACACGGCACACCCGATGCCAGACTCCTAACCGAGATATCCATTGCCGGAGGGTTTACCTCATACGAGGGTGGAGGAATTTCTTACAACATACCATACTCAAAAAACCATTCATTGGAGAAGACTATATCACATTGGCAATATGCCGACAGGTTAATAGGTATGTACGAAGAGGCGGGAGTATCAATAAATAGAGAACCGTTCGGCCCTCTGACAGGCACATTGGTTCCGCCTTGTATATCTAACTCGGTTGCGGTTCTTGAGTCTATTCTTGCAGCCACTCAAGGTGTAAAGGATATTACGGTTGGTTACGGTCAGTGCGGAAATCTGATCCAAGATGTTGCTGCAATAAGATCGTTGAATATAGTAACAAGGGAGTACCTGGATAGATTTGGGTTTCAAGATGTGAGAGTGACTACAGTATTCCATCAGTGGATGGGAGGATTTCCTCAGGATGAATCAAAATCATTCGGTGTTATATCGTGGGGAGCAGCAGCAGCAGTTCTGGCAAAAGCCACAAAGGTTATTGTAAAGACACCGCACGAAGCTATGGGAGTACCTACAAAAGAGGCAAATGCTTCGGGATTGAGGGCTACAAAACAACTTACCTCAATGTTAAAAGATCAAAGCTTTACCGACATCCCCGCTGTTGTAGCAGAGAGTAACATAATCATAGAGGAGATGAGGTGCATTTTAAGCAAGGTAGAAGAGCTTGGTAAAGGAGATTTTGCTTTAGGAACTGTTGCGGCCTTCGAAGCCGGTGTTATTGATGTCCCTTTTGCTCCCAGCAGATACAATGCGGGTAAGGTTATGCCGGCAAGAGACAACAGCGGAGCTGTAAGATTCCTTGAGATAGGAAACCTCCCTTTCAACGATAGCCTTATTAAGTTTCACAGAGACAAGCTGGAGGAGAGAGGCAGATATGAGAATCGCCCTGTAAGCTTCCAGATGGTGATAGACGATGTTTATGCCATTGGAAAAGGTTTTCTTGTAGGTAGGCCATCTAAAGTTAATTAACTAAATAGAGACATAAGTTATGAAAATAGTAAAAGTTATCTGCTCAGCAGGCAAGACCGGATTCTTCTTTGACGATCAAAAGGCCATAAAAGCCGGAGCAGTGAACGACGGAGCGTTCTACAAAGGGGAGCCACTTACCGAAGGGTTTAAGTCGGTAAGACAGGCAGGAGAATCGATCTCTATAATGTTTATATTAGAAAACGGATCTGTTGCACATGGTGATTGTGCTGCTGTCCAATACTCAGGTGCAGGAGGAAGAGATCCTCTTTTTCTGGCAGAAGATTTTATCCCGGTAATTGAGAAGCATATAGCACCTCTCTATACCGGCAGAGAGATTACAACTTTCCGCGAACTTGCCGATATAGTAGACAAAGGAATAAATCCATCTACAGGCAAAATATACCATACAGCTATAAGGTATGGAGTTACTCAAGCATGTTTGGATGCCGTTGCAAAAAGCAAGTCCAAACTTATGGCCTCTGTAATATCTGAGGAGTATGGTGTAGAGGTATCGAGCAGTATGATACCTATTTTCTCTCAATCGGGAGACGACAGATACACAAACTCCGACAAGATGATAATGAAAGGCGTAGAGGTTCTGCCTCATGCACTCTTTAACCATGTAGAGGGAAAGGTTGGATTAAAAGGCGAGAAGATTGAGGCCTACATTGAGTGGCTTAGAGATAGAATTTTAAACCTGAAGCCATACAACTCATACAATCCTGTTATCCACATAGATGTATACGGAACGCTAGGTTTGGTATTCGATAACGATTTTAAAAAAATTGCAGACTATATATCAAATCTTGGGAAAATTGCCTCTCCTTTCCTTCTTAGGGTTGAGGGACCTGTAGATATGGGTGAAAAAAATGCTCAGATAGAGGCCCTTAAAACCATCAGAGAGATGGTAGAGAAAAATGGTTCAGATGTTCAAATAGTTGCAGATGAGTGGTGCAATACTCTTGAAGATATCAAAGAGTTTACACAGCACAAGGCCGGCCATATGGCGCAGATTAAAACTCCCGATCTTGGAGGAATCAATAACTCCATAGAGGCAGTGATATATTGTAAAGAGAACGGCATGGGGGCATATTTGGGAGGGACATGCAATGAGACTAATCGCTCTGCCGAAGTTTGTGCCCACATTGCAATGGCAACCAAACCTGTTCAGTATCTGGCAAAGCCGGGAATGGGGGTAGATGAGGGCTATATGATTGTTTACAACGAGATGAACAGAATCCTTGCTCTAAAAGATATTTTATAAATTAGCGTAATATTAACCTCGAATATAATGGAAGAGATTAGAATACTTTCCCCAACAGCAATCCTTGGATATGGATTTCCAATGGACTCTTTTACAGAAGGAATGAAAAGGAAGCCCCATGTGATTGCAGTTGACGCCGGATCTACAGATCCCGGCCCTTACTATCTTGGTGCAGGCAAATCTTTTACAGACAGAAATTCTGTAAAAAGAGACCTGGAGATAATGATTCCTGCAGCATTAGAGGCGGGCATACCGGTTATAATCGGTACTGCAGGCGGATGTGGAGGAAGGCCGCATGTTGAGTTTTGCAATAACATAATTAAAGAGATAGCAAAAGAGAAAGAGCTCTCTTTCAAAATGGCTGTTATTGAGTCGGAGTTCAACAAGGAGTTTGTAAAGGAGAAGTTGAGAGCCGGAGATATCACTCCCCTCTTCCCGGCAAAAGAGATAAGTGAAAGTGATGTAGACGAATCTGTAAGGATTGTTGCACAAATGGGAGAAGAGCCATTTATTAAAGCTCTCGAAGATGGTGCTCAGGTTATTCTAGCAGGACGCTCATACGACCCTTCGGTATTTGCTGCACTTGCTATCAAAGAGGGATTCAACAAAGGGTTGGCAATACACCTGGGTAAAATATTGGAGTGCGCAGCAATCGCTGCCTCCCCGGGAAGCGGAAGTGATTGTATGTTTGGCTATCTTCGCCAAGACAGTTTTGTGCTTGAGCCGCTGTCGCCGCTAAGAAAGTGTACAACACTATCGGTAGCTGCACACACCCTATACGAGAAGACCAATCCCTATATCCTCCCAGGGCCGGGAGGCGCCATAAATCTCCACCAAAGCAGCTTTACTCAAATCAGCGATAATATGGTTGAGGTTTCGGGAAGCCGTTTTGTACCTACCGATGACTATTTTGTTAAACTCGAAGGGGTAAAGAGAGTTGGCTACAGAACAATCTCCTGTGCCGGGGTAAAAGACCCTGTCATGATCTCAAAAATTGAGAGCATAGCCGCAAGTGTCAAGGAGAGAGTTGTAAACAATTTTGAACACTATGGAATTAAAGATTTTTTCCTAGACTTTAAAATATACGGCAAAAACGGCGTTATGTCTATGTTTGAAGGTGTTGAGGATAGATCTGCACATGAATTACTCATTATAATCGAAGCTGTTGCAGAGACACAAGAGCAGGCCGATACAATTTGCGGTTTTGCAAGAAGTACAATGCTCCACTACGGTTATGAGGGAAGAATCTCTACAGCCGGTAATCTGGCATTTCCATTCTCTCCATCGGACTGCAAAGTTGGAGAGGTTTATGAATTCAGTATTTACCATCTCATGAGAGTAGATAACCCAACATCTCTATTTCCTGTGAGCTACATTAATTTTAACAGAGGAGCAGCTAAGGAGGCATAAATATGAAATACAAACTTACAGATTTGGCTTCTGTAATCAGGAGCAAGAATTCGGGACCTTATGAACTCACCTTCGATATCATTTTCAAAGATTATGAGACATACAACAAAGTAAAAGATTTACACGCAGTTAATGAAGAGAACTTTGCACCACTCTACAATATAGATCTTTCGCATATCATAAGTCTTGTATATTTCGACCCCGCAAAAGCTGTTAAAATTACAATAGTTCGCCCGATACCTTCGGGCTCTCTTGGTGAGACAGATGTTTACGGGGCTCAGCAACATGCTCCGCTTATGAATATGGTTATTGAGCTTTAAAATAAAACTACCATGAGGAATCTAATACAGGAGTACTCGGTATCTTCTCAGTACTTTGCCCCAAGAGGCAGGGAGAGACTGATGTTTCTTGGAGAACAGATAACTCAGCGCCATCTCCATTTTAACGATAGGTTGATTGGTATAGTAGGAGATTCAGGTTCGGGAAAATCCTCATTAATTAAGGGGATGTTCCCGGGTCTCGAACTCTCGAATGACGATGATGTTCTCAACTCCAGAAAGATAATGCAAGTTAGAGAGCCTCTGCATGAACTCAGAGACTCGGCCTCATACCATATAGATATGAGGTTTCAGACTGCATTTACCCAGATGTTCGAAATTGTGGACTTTGTAAACCATCTTTTATCTAAAAACAGGCGAGTTATTGTAGAGCATTTCGACCTCCTCTACCCCGCTCTTGGCAAAAATGCCGATATAATAGTGGGTATTGGCGAGGAGATAATAGTAACCCGCCCAAGTGTTTTTGGCCCTCTTCCCAAAAGCATCTTCGAAATTGTAAATAAATCTCTAAAATACAGGAAGATGTCTCATACTGTAGAGGATATTACCATGCAGATTTTAGATGAGGATTTTGGAGTAGATAAAGAGTGTTACTTTAGCTCCGATATACGAAAGGGGTTTGTCCTAAAATTTTTTCAAGAGAAAAATATCGATTTCAATCTTCTTTCAACCAAAATCGATGAGATGCTAGCCAAGAATTTACCGGTCTCTTATTACGACGAAGATCACATTATGATTGGAGAGAAGGTTGTTGAGTGCGACGGCCCTAGACTTCATGTGAGCAACACCTCGCAAGTTTTAAATTTTTCACTAGTTAAAAGGTTTGTAAAAGATCCAAAAACCGCAACATATTGCCTTGTTGGATTAATAGATAACAACTCCGATGAGTTAGAGAATAGAAATACTTTACATTTTTTAAAGCGCAAAGATTAGCAGATGAAGATAATTGATTGCTCCCAAATCACCTCTCTTACAGAGAGATTGTGTATAGAGGCCAACTGCATAATAGGCAGTGATATATTAGAGAGCTTCTCAAAGTGTGCCGGCTGTGAAAAATCTCCATTAGGAAAAGAGATACTCAATACACTTACAGAAAATGCAATTATTGCAAAAGAGGAGATGAACCCAATATGTCAAGACACTGGGATGACTGTGGTGTTTATTACACTTGGTCAAGAGGTGAGAATAGAGGGCGGATTTCTGGAAGACGCAATTAATGAAGGTGTTAGAAGGGGTTACGAAAAAGGATATCTGCGAAAATCTGTTGTAAAAGATCCCCTGGACAGGGTAAACACCAAAGACAACACACCTGCTGTAATACACTGCCAAATAGTACCGGGTGACGAATTCCACATAATCGTAGCGCCTAAAGGGTTCGGAAGTGAGAATATGAGTCGCCTAAAGATGCTTAAACCGAGTCAAGGGGTAGAGGGGGTTAAAGATTTTGTTGTAGAGACAGTATCTGAGGCGGGAGCAAATCCTTGCCCACCCATTATTGTTGGTGTTGGCATAGGTGGCACTATGGAGAAGAGTGCTCTATTAAGCAAACAGGCACTTCTTAGAGCCGTAGGAACTGTAAATGACAATCCGGCACTAGCAGATTTGGAGAGAGAGCTACTTGAACGGATTAACTCTTTAGGCATCGGTCCTGCAGGTTTTGGAGGAACCACCACGGCACTGGCCGTAAATATACTTACCTATCCCACTCATATTGCAGGCCTTCCTGTATCAGTGAATATAGGTTGCCACGCAACCAGACATGCCGAGGGCTCACTGTAACAATTCCAACATAATTAAAATTTGCTATGAGAGAAAAAATAAATATAACTGCTCCATTTGAGCAGCACCAAATTGAGAGTCTTAAAGCGGGCGATATGGTTTATATATCGGGTACAGTATATACAGCAAGAGATGCAGCTCATAAGAGATTATGTGAATTAATAGAGAAGGGAGAGGAGATGCCTTTCCAATTCAATGGAGCAGCAGTTTATTATGCCGGCCCTTGCCCGGCAAAACCCGGCAAACCTATTGGGTCGGTAGGGCCAACTACCAGCGGCAGGATGGATCTCTACTCTCCCTCACTCATAGAAAAGGGTCTCAAAATAATGATAGGAAAAGGGTTAAGAAGTAAAGGGGTTATAGAGAGCATAGTTAGACACAAAGGGGTCTACTTTGCAGCAATTGGCGGCGCTGCGGCTCTTATGGCCAAATGCGTTGAGAGTGCAGAGGTTATAGCATTCGAAGAGTTGGGAACAGAGGCGATAAGAAAACTGGAAGTTAAAGATCTTCCGGTTATTGTAGCTATAGACAGCAGAGGTAACAATATGTACGAGATGGCTCTCGAAAAATATAAAACAGAGTATCCTGCAATATAAAATTTACCTTAGTACCCGGAACAGGGCTCGAACCTGCACATCTTTACAGACACTGGTCCCTGAAACCAGCGCGTCTACCAATTCCGCCATCCGGGCTTACAAGAGCGCAAATTTAAAACTTTTTTTTACAATCTGTAATTTTAAAAGAGCAATATAAGCAATTGAGCCGTTAGTACTCTTAGGAACATGGTCAACGGGTACACAGTGGCGTAACTTACCGAAGGAAGGTCGTTCCCAGCTACTGAGTTTGAATAGGCAAGAGCAGGAGGATCGGTGGTACTTCCCGCCATTAATCCCATAAGTGTAAAGTAGTTTAACTTGAATCTCCACATAGCAAACACACCAACCGTAACAAGAGGAATCATTGTAATTGCAACGCCGTACAAAATCCAAACATATCCGCCTCTGTTTATTATGGTATCTACAAAACCCTCTCCTGCACCCAGCCCTACGCAAGCCAGAAACAGCGAAATCCCAACCTCTCTTAACATTAGGTTTGCACTCATAGTTGTGTAGGTTACCAACTTCAGTTTTGGCCCAAATCTGCTCATTAATATTGCAATAATCAGCGGACCTCCGGCCAATCCAAGCTTAACCGGTTGAGGTATGCCCGGCACAAAAAACGGAATAGATCCCGCAACTATACCTAAAACAATACCTATGAAAATAGCTGCCAGATTGGGCTCATTGAGTCGGTGTAAGGAGTTGCCCAATAGCGCTGCCGCTGCATCTATGCTCTCTTTTGTTCCCACAATGGTCAATCTGTCTCCAATCTGTAATTTTAGATTTGGCTTTGCAAGAAGATCGGTTCCTGCACGATTGACTCTTGTAACGGTAATTCCAAAAGCCCTTCCAAGTTTAAGGTCGCTCAAGCTTTTTCCGTTTATCTGGTCTTTTGTAACCAACACCCTTCTTGGCATAACTTTAAGGTCATCTATATTCCACATCTCATCTCTCCTCTCTATTATCTCCCCTAAAAATGCGGTTACAGAGTTGATGTCGCTTTTTTGCATTATTGCAAGCACATCACAGCCCTCAGTTATAGTGGTAGTTGCCCCTGCAATTTTTATTTCGCCTGAAGGGTAAGCTACCCGTGATATAACAAAACTTTTATCTATTAATCTCTTGATCTCAACCAACTGCTTACCATAAATTGATGGGTTCATCACCTTTATAGTAACCTTCACCGTCTCATTAGGGTTATCTGCCTCTCTCTCTTTTATCTTCTTCTCCTCCTTAGATAAATCAATCCTGAAAATCAACTTTACAAGTGCTATAGAAAAGATTATTCCAAGCACACCCAGCGGATATGCAACTGCGTACCCCATTGCAATAGTAGGGTCGGTTGTGCCGTGAATATCTGTATATGTCTGCTGTGCCGCTCCAAGCCCGGGGGTGTTTGTTATTGCTCCCGACAAAATTCCCACCATGGTTGAGATGGGTAACGACCATGTAAAGTGAATAATTAACGTTACCCCCACCCCTGCCAGGACTATAGAAGCAGCAATGAGGTTGAGAGTAACTCCACCCTTTTTAAATGAAGAGAAGAACCCCGGGCCAACCTGCAACCCTATAGAGTAAACAAAAAGGATAAGCCCAAACTCCTTTACGAAGTGCATCATATCATGGTTGATTCTGAGTCCCAAATGGCTGAATATTATTCCCGAAAACAGAATCCAGGTTATTCCGAAAGAGATACCCCCAATTTTAATTTTCGATAATAAAATACCAGCAGAAATCACTGCACAGAGTATTATAACAGACTGAGCAACGCTCTGAGACATAAAGAGTGTTTCAAACCAATTCATAACCAAAAAATTTGCACAAACATAGCCAATATTTTACTAAATTTGAGATAAACTCTAACCAAAACAAATAATTATGAAGTTTCTAGATGAATTCAAACAGTTTGCAATGAGAGGAAACGTTGTAGACATGGCTGTTGGTATCATTATAGGTGGTGCATTCGGTAAAATAGTCTCCTCATTTGTTTCAGATGTTGTCATGCCCCCTTTGGGAATATTGATTGGCGGTGTAAACTTCACAGACCTTAAAATTACAATTAAGAGCGCAGTTGCAGATGGTGCAGGAGCAATAATAAACCCCGCTGTTACAATTAATTACGGCAATTTTGTACAGGTAGTTTTTGATTTTATTATAATAGCTTTTGCCATTTTCTCTATGGTTAAAATAATGAATAACCTAAACAAGAAAAAGGCAGAGGAGCCAAAGCCGGCCGCCCCCCCTACCCCTCCTGCCGATATAGTGCTGCTTACAGAGATAAGGGACCTTTTAAAAGAAAAGAGGCAGTAATAGCATATAGAAAAGATTTTGTCTTAAATTTGTTGTGGTTTGGTAACTACAATATTTTAAAAAGAGAGCAAATGAACAATTTTATATTTCATAACCCCGGGAAACTAATTTTCGGGAAGGGTACGATTGCCTCGCTGGCAGAAGAGATCCCTACAGATAAAAAAATTCTCGTCACATACGGCGGAGGTAGTGTTAAAGTCAATGGAGTTTACGATCAGGTTAAAGCCGCACTTAGTAGCCACACAAGCTTTGAATTCTGGGGCATAGAGCCCAATCCTTCGGTAGAGACACTCGGTGAGGCAATAAAACTAGGTAAGGAGAAAGGGTGCGATTTTGTCCTCGCTGTTGGAGGTGGTTCGGTTATAGACGGCTCCAAACTTATTGCAGCAGGCATTGTGTACAATGGCAATCCATGGGATATTGTTCTAAAAAGAGATTATACTAAAGAGGAGGTACTACCACTGGCAGCAGTTTTAACTCTACCCGCAACAGGGTCGGAGATGAACAGAGGAGCAGTAATTTCTAATAGAGCAACCAAAGAGAAGTTTGCCTTTTACTCGCAGGTTCCGGTATTCTCTATATTGGATCCTCAAACTACTTTCACTCTTCCTAAATACCAGATAGCTTGCGGAATAGCAGACACATACGTACACGTAATTGAACAGTACTTAACTAAAACGGGTGAGTCTCCCCTAATGGACAGGTGGGCAGAAGGCATCCTGCAAACTATGTTGGAAGTTGCACCAAAAGCATTAGAGTCACAAGAGGATTACAACAACATGGCCACTTTTATGCTCTCTGCTACAATGGCGCTTAATGGCTTCATCTCTATGGGTGTAAGTCAGGATTGGGCTACTCACATGATAGGCCATGAATTAACTGCTTTACACGGTCTCACCCACGCTCATACTCTCACTATTGTTTTACCCGGGACTATGAGAGCACTCAAAGATGAAAAGGGAGATAAAATTGTCCAGTACGGACACAGAGTGTTTGGAGTTGATCCAAAAGACAAAGAGAGAGCAATTGATTTGACCATAAAACGTACTGAAGAGTTTTTTATATCTCTTGGATTTAAAATAAAGCTGTCTCAAAATGGTATAGGCGTAGAGACTATAGATGAAATTGAGAGGAGGTTCAAAGAGAGAGGTTTCAAACTGGGAGAGAACCGAAGTGTAGACTCTGTTATGGCAGCCAAGATTTTAAGAAGCGTCCTCTAGTAACAATTCAATTAAAGAAAAAGAGGAGAACCATATAATGGCCGTAGAGATAAGGGATGTATTGGTGTTCACTTGCGGGTCGGTTAGATTTGCAATACCAATAAGACTAACACAAAAAGTTATTCAGGCACAAGAAATTACACCTGTGAGCTCCTCTTTGAAGCAGGTTGTAGGTGTAATCGATTATCATGGAGAGATTATCCCCGTTATATCTTTACGTGAATACTTTCAACAACCCGCAAAAGAGTTGGAACCCTCAGACAGGTTTATTATCATAGACAACCTTAGAATAAAAATTGCCTTGGTAGCAGACGATACAGAAGATATTGTCTCGTTTTCCAAAGATCAGATCAAAGAGGTAAAGACTGTGTTTCAAGGGCTCTCTCTCTTTAAGTTAGTTAACAGTAACAAAGGGATTGTTTACATATACGACCCCGAAAGTGTTTTCTCCAGAACAGAGCTTGCCGATCTTGAAAAACTCACAAAAAAGGGGGCGTAGAAATAGATGTACAGAGAAGAGAGACTTGAACGTGCCGGTAAGATTATTGAAAGGGAGTTTGGACTTCACTACGAAGGAAAAAGACTGAACGATCTTGAGAGAGCGCTCTCTAACTGCGCAAAAAGCATCACCGGTGAGGAAGATCCCGAGGTTATTATAAAAGAGATTCTCTCCACCGGGAAGATAACAGATAGATTACGCACCCCTCTATCTACATTTCTTACAATAAATGAGACATATTTCTTTAGGGAGTCACCTGCAATATCACTTTTTAGAGATGTTATAATTCCCGGTATATATAATAAAGGAGAGGAGTGCATAATCTGGAGTGCAGGTTGCAGCTCCGGTGAGGAGCCCTATACGTTGGCGATACTTATTAAAGAGCATCCGCTGGATATTTCAAAACTCGTGAAAATTATTGCTACAGATATCAGCGACAGCGCAATTAAGAAGGCAAGAGAGGGTATCTATTCTGAATGGTCTTTCAGAGAGACTCCGGTGATAATCAAAAATAAGTACTTTACAGCTAATGAAAGACACTGGTCTATATCCCAAGAGATTAAAAAGATGGTACATTTTAAGAACATGAATCTGCTGGAGGATCCCTTCCCTCTTTTCACCGGGAAGACGGGGGTTGTAGATGTAATCTTTTGCAGGAATGTTCTGATGTATTTTAATGGAAAAACCATCAAGCAGCTCTCAAATAAATTTATGGAGCTTCTTCTCCCCGATGGTTGGCTCATAACAGGTCAAGTTGAGTTAAACGACGAATATTTTGTTGGTTTTGGAAAGGTTAACCATTCCGGTGGGATATTTTACAGAAAAGTTTCAAATTTAAATTTAGAAAATACTCAAAACGAGGTCATTAATAAAAGAGGTGAGCAGAGAAAAAGGTTACCTAGAGTAGCATCAATCTCAACCTCTTTGAGAAGGCAAAAACCTAAATTAAACATAGCTGAAGTTCACACCAAAAAAGAGATCGATACATTAACTCCAGACAACCTTTTTATTAGTGGCAACTACTCACAATGCATCGAGGAGTGTCGCAGAATACTTACAAAAAAAGAAGATAACCATATTGAGCTGATCCTTGCAAAATCACTTGCAAATATAGGTGGTTACGAAGAGGCGGCCGGAATTGTGGAGAAACTTATATATTCAGGTTATAAAGAGGATGATATTTATTATCTTTATGGTTCGTTGTTAAAGGAGAGCGGAGACAACGATAATGCTGCCGAGGCCTTTAGAAAACAGCTTTATCTTCATCCGGAACACATGATGGCAAACATAATGCTTGGGAGTATTATGTCGCTCAAAGGTAAAGGAGATTTTTCTGTTAGATACCTAAGAAAAGCGGCACAAATACTTAACAATATGAAACCCGGCCAGCAAATAGAGGGCTCGGGAGGTTTAACAAGAGAGAGAGTGGCCGAGATGGTTGATGCTCTCATCAAAAGGGAGATGCTCAAAGAGTAGTAATAATTTATGCAGGAGATTATAAATGATACAAAAAAGGGGAATCAAGAGATTCTAAAAGAGAGGGCTCTCAAGAACTCTTTAATTGAGAAGGAGATGTCCTTAGTTAAACACCCCTTGAGTGTTGTTGAATTTGGTATAAACAACCAACGGTTTGCTGTTGAGGAGAGGTTTGCATCTGAGGTTCACATGCTCAAAGAGATAACACCTATTCCGGGAGCACCACCCTATGTCTCCGGCGTTGTTAGTTACAGAGGGCGCATTGTCTCTCTTCTCAACTTTAGAATTCTACTCAATATTAGAGAGAGAGGCCTTACAGAGCAGAACAAAGTACTGATTATATCGGCAAACAACAGCTACTTTGGTATAGTAACAGATTACATATCTGAGATTAAAGAGTTAGATAAAACTCAGCTCTCTCAACTCCCGCCAACTATCAGTCAAGAGACTTCAAAATACTCTCTTGGGGTATTCCCCGATGGTTTGGTCCTTTTAGATGGAGATAAACTTATAACCGAAACAATAGTAACACATTAATAGCATGGAAAATATACTGGACATCAAAACAAAATCCAAAATTAT